>JBAZCN010000111.1:0-11776 GCA_041655035.1 Porticoccaceae bacterium
GAGGGCACCCTGGTAGTTGGTGGCGAAGCTGTCCGACACCGGCTGGCGGAACAGCGATCCAGTGGGGCCGCCGGCATATTCCTCCACCCTGTCGGAGCGGCGGATGTCGCGGCTGATGCCGGCGACCAGTTCCAGTTGCGGCGCGATCCGCCAGGTCTCTTCGAGGGCGAACGAGTAGACACTTTCAAGCGAGCTGTGCTTCGGCTCGGTGAAGCCGTTGCCGTAGTTGCGCTCCCACTCCGTATGCTCATCGCGCCGGTAGTGCAGCGCCGCCTTGAGGGTGTGTCCTTCGAAATAGTCCGTGCCGACCTCGACACTGCCGCCGAGAGCTTCGTCGTCGTAGTAGCTGATCCAGGCAGGGGTGTCCCTTGTCTGATTGGTGTACGCCAGCAGGCTGTTGTCGAACTTGTTGTAGTAGAGCCGGGTTTTAACGTAAGCGGTTTCGCTCAGCTGGGTATGGGACAGCCAGTAGACACTCCAGGTATCCCAGGTCGGCCATGCCCATGGCTGCCCGCGCCCGCTGGTCGAATGGATGCCGCTTTTCTCGCCGCTCTGCTTGGTGAAGTTGATGGAGTACTCATCGGTCTCGTTGGGGGTGTAGCCGGTTTTGAGGGCCACCCGCCAGTCCTCCTTGCCGGAGTGGTTGCGCTCGCCGCCGTTCTCTGCGGCGGTGGGCCGGAAGTCGCGGGACAGCCGCCAGTGGTCGATGTCGCGCTGCTGGGCGCTGGCCTGGTAGTACCAGTGCTGCTGGCGGCCGCCCAGGTTGGCGTAGAGGGTATTGCCGTTGTACTGGCCCGATTCGGCCAGCGCCGCGGAGACCCGCACCTCGGCCTCGAAGGGCTTGACCGGCTTGCGGGTGACGAGGTTGATGGCGCCGCCCATGCCGTCGGGACCGTTGAGCACCGAGACATAGCCCTTCGACACCTGGATCTCCGCGAGATCAGGGGTGAGGAAACGGTCGAAATCGATGCGGTTGTCCGCCGGCAAATACAGGCGGATGCCGTCCATCATCAGCGGCACCTGCCAGCGATCGAAACCGCGGATGCTGATTGCCGTTTCGTTGCGCTGCCCGGTGCCCGGCGTGGTCACCGCGCCGGGGATCAGGTTGAGGGCATCGGTCAGCCCGTCGCGGCTGAAATCCCACATGTCCTCCCGCGCCACCGTCGCGGTGCCGATGGCGTTTTCGAGCAGGGGCGCGCGCACTTCGATCACCGACAGCCGGCCGAGGGTGAAGACCGGGCTTTGGGCATCATCGGCCGGCGGGCTCAGCTCCGCCGCCAGGGTTGTCAAAGGCAGCGCAACGGCAACAGCCACGGCAAGACGACGGCGCAACAAAAATCGATTCGCTTTCATGGAAAATCCTTGTATGGGGATCGCCGGCGGTTTCCGGCATGAATGCCCGCCGTTGATCGGGAAGTGTGGAGTTCGGGTGTGTCCACCCGCCTTGTCAATAACCAGGGCACCGTTGCCTGTGGCTGATTCATCTATTTCCCGGCGTCCGGCGCGGTGCGTGTGGCACGCGCCGACAGGTCGCAGGGAAGCGGGCGACGCTGCCCGCCAGGACCATCCGTTAATCGTTATATAAAAAATGATATAACGAAAAGCGCCCCGCGCCAAATGGTCTTTCTCATCGAGCTCGTTACCAATGGACCCTTCAGCACCCGCTGTTCAGCAACAGCCCTTCAGCAACAGACCCTTTAGCAAAAAGCTATTTAGCAACGAGCTATTGATCGCCCTGCTGTTGAGCACCGGGAGTGCGGCGCCGGGGAAAGGCCAGGCAGGAGGGCTCCGCCATCGCCATCGCCATCGGTCGGGCCGGGCTGCGCCGGCGGGTTCAGCCGCGGCCGGCGCCGGGCCAGCCCTCGCCGGAATCGGTGATCACGCCGTCCTGCAGGTAGAAAACCTGGTCGCCCAGCACCTCGGCGTCCAGGGGGTCGTGGGTGATCACGATCATCGGCACCGACAGCCGCCGCTGGAGTTCATCCAGCTCGGTGCGCATCCTGATGCGCAGCAGCGGATCGACGGCGGCGAAGGGTTCGTCCAGCAACAGCGCGCGGGGTTGCAATACCAGGGCCCGCGCCAGGGCGGTACGCTGGCGTTGGCCACCCGACAACTGGTGGGGAAACTGGTGGGCGACCGGCGCCAGGTTGAAGGCATCCAGCCAGTAATCCACCTCGGGGCAACCGCTGTCGGCGCCAGGGTTCAGCCAGTGGCGGCTCAAGCCGAAACCGATGTTCTGGCGCACGTTCAAATGGGGAAACAGCGCATAGTCCTGGAACAGGAAGGCCACCCGGCGGGCCTGGGGGGCGAGATCGATGCTGGATCGGGTGTCGAACAAGGTGGTGCCGGCCAGCTGGATACGGCCCTGCTCGGGCGTCATCAGGCCGGCGATGGCCTTCAGCGTCAGGCTCTTGCCGCCCCCCGACGGGCCGATGATGACGATGCGCTGGCAGCGGCTGGAAAAGGCGACGGCGAGGCGAAACTGCCGCTTTCCGGAACCCAGGGTCTTGCGGATATCGACGTCGATCAGCGCTGCATCAGTCGCGGATGCGTCTGTCGAGGATGCGTCATCCACGGCAGTGTCGCTCGCGGAAGCATCAACCACGGTCGCCATCCCGGCGGTTGGCCACCTGCCCCGGCATCAGCCGGCCGGCGGCCAGCAGCACCGTCACGCACACCACGGAGGTAATGAGCACCAGCCGGTTGGCCACGTCATCCTGGCCGGCCTGGACGGCCTCGTAGACGGCGATGGAGAGGGTCTGGGTGTGGCCGGGGATACTGCCGGCAATCATCAGCGTCGCGCCGAATTCCCCGAGGGCCCTGGCGAATGCCAGCAGCATTCCCGCCAGGATGCCCCGCCAGGCCAGTGGCAGGGTAACGCGGAAAAAGATCTTGGCCCCGGATAACCCCAGCACCTGGGCCGCCTGCTCCAACTGGCCGTCGACCGCTTCGAACGCCGCTCGCGCCGGCTTGAAAACCAGCGGAAAGGCGACGACGGAGGCGGCGATCACCGCGCCCTGCCAGGTGAAGATCAGGTTGATGCCGAGGTTGTCGTGGAGCCAGGCTCCCAGCCATCCGCGACGCCCCAGCATCACCAGCAGGTAGTAGCCGAGCACCGTCGGCGGCAGCACGATCGGCAAGGTCAGCAACGAATCGAGCAGATCGCGCAGGGGAAAGCGCCAGCGGGCCAGCATGTACCCGACCGCGGTGCCGAGCACCAGGGTGATGGCCGTGGCCCAGCCGGCAACCTTGAGCGAGAGGGCGAGCGCGGTCCACACCGGGTCCATCGCGGCGCTCATCTACGGCCTGGCGAAGCCGTGGTTGTCGAGCACCGCCTGCCCTTCGGGCGACAGCACAAAATCGATGAAGCGGGTCGCCTCCGCGGCGCTGGCGGCCTTCTCGCTCGAAGCATTTTCACTTGAAGAAATGCCGATCGCAGCGATGGGATAACTGATGGCGATGTCCAGCGGCACCTCGAGGGCGACTTTGACCTTGTCCGCCATCAGCCGGGCGTCGGTGGCGTAGACGAAGCCGGCCTCGACTTCACCCCGGGCCACGTAGTCCAGCGCCTGGCGCACGTTCTGGGTGTTGATCAGCTTGCCTTGCAGGGCGGTCGCCAGCCCCGCCTGTTCGAGGGCCCGGCCGGCATAGCGCCCGGCGGGAACGCTCGCCGGATTGCCAATGGCGACCCGGCGGACCGCGCCCTGCGCCAGATCGCCGAGTGCCGCGATCTCTATCGCGCTGTCGGCCGGCACCACCAGCACCAGGGCATTGCGGGCAAAATCCCGGCGCTGCGCGTTCGCCACCAGGCCCTGTGCCTCGGCCATGTCCATGGTCTCCTGATCGGCGGAGGCGAAGACATCCACCGGCGCCCCCTTGGCAATCTGCTGCAACAGCGTGCCGGACGCCGCGAAATTGAGCAGCACCTTGGCATCCGGATGTTTCGCTTCGTAGTGTTCGGCGATGTCCTTGAAGGCGTTGGTCAGGCTCGCCGCCGCGGAGACCACCAGGTCGCCGGCGAGGCCCGGCAACGCCGCGAGGCTGAGAAGGATGGCGAGCAGGTAGTGGCAAGGATGTCGTTTCATGGTCGGACCCTGATCGTGGGATTGCCCGACGATCGTAATATAGCCCGCTATATTGCGCCATACAAAACACCGCCAAAACCACGGCCGGGCGCCGCGATCAGGGGATTTCGATACCGACGTCGTCCCCCCGGCAGAGGACGACATGGCGGCGCAGCGCGGCAATGCCCGCGACCACCTCCCCGCCCTGGGCAATCCCGGTGGCGAGATCGAAGCGGATGCCATGCTTTGGGCAGCGGATGCAGCCGCCCTTGACCGTGCCCCGGGCAAGGGACGAGCCGTCGTGGGGGCAGGTATTGTCGATGGCGAAGCTGCGCCCCTCGCTATGCACCAGCAAGACTTGCCGACCGGCGACGGCAAATGTCCGGGCATAACCGTTCTTGAGCCGGCCGATCTTTTCCAGGGGGATGAAAGGCATAATGGTGTCACCCAGCGCGGAGAATGAAGTACGACTTGCCGGTACAGTATAGTCCCGCACACAATAGCCCCCCGCAGATGGCCCCTTACACAGCCCGGCTCGTCCCACAGCAGAGTGCAACCCATGCCCACCGGCCCCGACATAATCGATTTTCCCTATCGTAGCGACGTGGATATGCTGTTTTCGCGGCTGCGCCGGCTCGATGGCGCGATCTGGCTGGACAGCGGCAAGCCGCGCTCGCGGCAGGGACGGTTCGATATTCTCTCCGCCCTGCCCCAGTGGCGGCTCGAAACCCGGGGCCACGAGACCTTGCTGAGCACCGCCCGCGGTGTGCGCCAGCCATGCAGCGGCGACCCTTTCGTGGCCGGCGATGAGCTGCTCGCCGAGATGGGCCTGGTGAGCCAGGATTTCGCCTATCTGCCCTTCGTCGGCGGGCTGATGGGCTACTGGCAGTACGACCTCGGCCTGGCGGCCGACGGGCCTTGCCTGCAATCGCCAGCCGCCACGACCATGCGCCTCGGCTGGTACGGCTGGGGCCTGGTGATCGATCACCAGGCCCGCCGCGGCTGGCTCATCTTCCATCCACGGTGCGATCCTAAAATTAGAATCAGGATTACAGAAACACTGCAATCGACTGATAAAAAAGAACAAATAGAATTCACCATCACCCGGCCTTTCAGGTCGAACACGACACGCGCCGATTACCTCGACACCGTGCGGCGGATCGGCGACTACATCAGCGCCGGGGACTGTTACCAAGTCAACTATGCCCAGCGCTTCAGTGCCGGCTATCGCGGCGATCCCTGGGCGGCATACCGCAAGCTGCGCCAGGCGGTGCCCTCGCCCTACGGCGCCTATCTCGACTGGGAAGGCGAGGCGCTGCTGTGCGCCTCGCCGGAGCGTTTTCTCAAGGTCTCCCTCGGCCAGGTGGAGACCAAGCCGATCAAGGGCACCATCGCCAGGGGACGGACCCTGGCCGAAGACGAAGAAAACGCCATCAGCCTGATGAACAGCGGCAAAGACCGCGCCGAAAACCTGATGATCGTCGACCTGCTGCGCAACGATCTCGGCAAGCACTGTGTGCCGGGTTCGATCAAGGTGCCCAAGCTGTTCGCCCTGGAAAGCTTTGCCAACGTCCATCACTTGGTCAGCACGGTGACCGGCACCCTGGCGCCGGGCAGCACACCGCTGCAACTGCTGCGGGATGCCTTTCCCGGCGGCTCCATCACTGGGGCGCCGAAAAAACGCGCCATGGAAATCATCGCGGAGTTGGAAACAGCTCCCAGGGGCCTGTATTGCGGCAGCATCGGCTACATGAGCGCCACCGGCCGGCTGGACAGCAATATCGCCATCCGCACCCTGGTGGCCTCCGGCGACGAAATCCACTGCTGGGGCGGCGGCGGCATCGTCGCCGACTCGGTGGCCGAGCGTGAATACGAGGAATCGCTGCAGAAGGTGGCGGTATTGATGAAGACGCTGGAAGGGGCGTAACCGGACGCCGGGGCGGCCTCGACTCCGGCGCGGCAGTCACATCAGGCCATCACATCAGAAGAGTGGTGCGCGAAGCGCCGGCTCGCAGCCGGCTCAGAGACTCAACACCCGATTGCTCGCCCGCACGAATTCGACCTTCAAATCGTCGTAGCTGTGCACGGCGGGAAACTGGGGGAACTCGCGGATCACGTTGTCCGGCGCATGAAACAGGATCCCGGCATCGGCCTCCGCCAGCATGGTGGTGTCGTTGTAGGAATCCCCACAGGCGATCACCCGGTAATAGAGGCTTTTGAGCGCCACCACCGCCTGGCGCTTGGGGTTGGCCTGGCGCAGGCGGTAGTTTTCCACGCGGCCGTTGTCAGCCACGTCCAGCTTATGGCACAGCAGGGTCGGGAAACCCAGCTGGCGCATCAGCGGCTGGGAGAATTCGTAGAAGGTGTCGGAGAGAATGATCAGCTGGAAGCGCTCCCTGAGCCAATCCGTGAATTCCCGCGCGCCGGGCAGCGGCTCGAGGGTGGCGATCACTTCCTGAATCTCGGCAAGACCGAGGCCGTGTTCATCGAGAATGCGCAAGCGCTGCTTCATCAGCACATCGTAGTCCGGGATATCCCGGGTCGTTGCCCTCAGGGACTCGATCCCGGTCTTTTCGGCAAACGCGATCCAGATTTCAGGGACCAGCACCCCTTCAAGGTCAAGGCAAGCAATTTCCACGATATTCCCCGCTGCGGACGTCGACAGTTGAAAAAACAGGGCGGCAACTCTACCGTGGATCGCGCCGGCGCGCAAACGGGCTGTTATAACCCTATGCTTTGTTGTTATTTTTAACGCTACAGGGTCTTTGCTATAGTCGCCCGTCAAACTGGCTGCGCAGTGAACCAGTTATCCATTGAATTTTCAGCGATGCGAGACAAAGCCTCATGACAGCGCGCGAGATCCCTGCGGGAAAAGTCCCGACGACCGAACAGCGGCTGGATGTGCTGGACCTGGATAGCCGCCTGGCCAAACAGGCTCCCCAGGAAATCATCGCCAGCGCTCTCGAGCAGTTCGACAATATCGCCATTTCCTTCAGCGGCGCCGAAGACGTGGTGCTGGTCGACATGGCCTGGAAAATCGACAGCGACATCCAGGTTTTCTCTCTCGATACCGGCCGCCTCCATGCCGAGACCTACCAGTTCATCGACCGCGTCCGCGACCACTACGGCATCCAGATCGACGTGCTGTTCCCGGACAGCGCCCAGGTTCAGGCCCTGGTCCGGGAAAAGGGCCTGTTCAGCTTCTATCAGGACGACCACAAGGAGTGCTGCGGCATCCGTAAGATCGGCCCGCTGCGCAACAAACTGCTGGGTCTCGACGCCTGGATCACCGGCCAGCGCCGCGACCAGAGCCCCGGCACCCGCGCCGCCATTCCGGTGATCCAGGACGACCGGGCCTTCGCTCGCAAGGGCGAGACCCTGACCAAGTTCAATCCGCTGGCGAACTGGACATCGTCCCAGGTATGGCAGTATATCCGCGCCAACAACGTGCCCTACAACCCGCTCCACGACCGCGGTTTTATCAGTATCGGCTGCGAGCCCTGCACCAGACCCGTGGGCCCGGGGCAGCACGAGCGCGAGGGCCGCTGGTGGTGGGAAGAAGCCACCATGAAGGAATGCGGGCTTCACGCGGTCAATATCGAACGCAAGCCATAAATCCGGCAGCACAGGCGGCAGCAATGAAGATCACCCTGGTCAAGAAAATCCTGGCGGACGGTTCACCCTGCAAAAAGTGCGGTGAAGTGGAGCGGAAAATGCGGGAAGCCGGCCATTTCGATCGCATGGACGAGGTGCTGATCGCCGATGAACGGGACCCGGCCTCCCCCGGCATGTTACTGGCCGGGGAGCTGGCGGTGGATCGCGCCCCGTTCTTCGTGGTCGAAGAACGCGGCAAGCCGCCCGCCGTCTACACGGTCTATCTGAAGTTCGTCAAAGAAGTGCTCAACCAGAAGACCGATGAAAAGGACGAGCTGAAAGAGATACTGGACAACAATCCCGACCTGGATTTTCTGTAAGCCCGGATTTTTTGTAAGAGCCTGTTCCACATCGCGCAACACGCATCGAGTGAAGCCCTCATAGGGTATGTTGGCGAAGGAAACGCTCCAGGGGCTGGCAGCAATCCCGGTGCGCTTCGTGCCTCAGCACACCCTATGCGGGGGATATTGCCTGTCGAAAGACTTTGAACAGGCTCTCGAGAAGCATCGAGTGAAGCCCCCATAGGGTGCGTTGACGAAGGAAACCCACCAGAGGCTGGCAGCCATCCCGGTGCGCTTCGTGCCTCAGCACACCCTATGCGGGGGATATTGCCTGTCGAAAGACTTTGAACAGGCTCTCAAGAAGCATCCCCGGTGCGCTTCGTGCCTCAGCACACCCTATGCGGGGGATATTTGCCTGTCGAAAGACTTTGAACAGGCTCACAAGAAGCATCAAGTGAAGCCCTCATAGGGTGCGTTGACGAAGGAAACGCACCAGGGGCTGGCAGCAATCCCGGTGCGCTTCGTGCCTCAGCACACCCAATGCGGGGGTAGAACCTGTGTCCCCATGGATCGTGCACCAGGACATTGCAGGCCCGCTAGCGCGGCCATCGAGGCATGAACAGCAGCAAGTATGCACGGCCGGCGCGCTGGTGTGCGCGACGCCGCTCACACCGCCCGCAATTCCCTCTGCTTCAATTCATGGATGCGATCCCGCAGCGCCGCCGCTTCCTCGAATTCGAGGTTCTGGGCGTGCTTGTACATCTTGTCCTCGAGGGCGGCGATCTGGCTGGCCAGCCCCTTGAGTGATTCTACGCCATCGATCGCGCCATCACCGTAGCGCTTGCCGCCCTCGGCCACCTTGCGCTTCTTGCCCCGGCCCGGGCCGTATACCAGCGCGCCCTCGAGGATGTCGGCCACCGATTTGTGGATACCGATGGGCGTCAGCCCATGCTCGGTGTTGAAGGCCACCTGCCGCGCCCGGCGGCGGGCCGTTTCATCCATGGCCCGCTGCATCGAGCCGGTGATGCGGTCGGCGTAGAGAATCGCCCGGCCATTGAGGTTGCGGGCCGCCCGCCCGATGGTCTGGATCAGCGACTGCTCGGAGCGCAGGAAGCCCTCCTTGTCGGCATCGAGAATCGCCACCAGCGCCACTTCCGGCATATCCAGCCCTTCGCGCAGCAGGTTGATGCCGACGAGCACGTCGAACTCCCCGAGGCGCAGGTCGCGGATGATCTCGACCCTCTCCACGGTATCGATATCGGAATGCAGGTAACGGACCTTGACGTCATGCTCCGCCAGGTAATCGGTGAGATCCTCCGCCATCCGCTTGGTGAGCGTGGTGATCAGCACCCGGTCGCCACTGGCCACATGGCGGCGGATCTCACCCAGCACATCGTCGACCTGGGTCGTCGCCGGCCGCACTTCGATCTCCGGATCAACCAGCCCGGTGGGCCGCACCACCTGCTCCACCACCTGGCCGGCATGGGCGTCCTCGTACTTGCCCGGGGTGGCCGACACATAGATGGCCTGCGGGGCGATGCGCTCCCATTCGTCGAAGCGCATCGGGCGGTTATCGAGGGCGGAAGGCAGGCGGAAGCCAAATTCCACCAGCGTCTCCTTGCGCGAGCGGTCGCCGCGATACATCGCGCCGAGTTGGGGAATGGTGACGTGGGATTCGTCGATCACCATCAGGGCGTCGGGCGGCAGGTAGTCGAACAGGGTCGGCGGCGGCTCGCCGGGCTCGCGGCCCGACAGGTAGCGGGAGTAGTTCTCGATGCCGTTGCAGTAGCCGAGCTCGCGCATCATTTCCAGATCGTAGCGGGTGCGCTCGCCAAGGCGCTGGGCTTCGACCAGCTTATCCATCGTGCGCAGCTGCTCCAGGCGGACCTGCAGTTCGCCGTCGATATGCCCCACCGCATCGAGGATGGTCTGGCGCGGCGTGGCGTAGTGGGTCTTGGGGTAGATGGTGAAGCGCGGCACCTTGCCGAGCAGCTCGCCGGTCAACGGATCGAAGACACTGATGCCGTCGATTTCATCATCGAACAGCTCGATGCGCACCGCCTGATCCTCGGAATCCGCCGGGAACACGTCGATCACATCGCCCCGCACCCTGTAGGTGGAACGGCGGAAATCGACGTCGTTGCGGGTGTACTGCAGTTCCGCCAGGCGACGCAGGATGGCGCGCTGGTCGATGCGCTCGCCCTTCACCAGGTGGAGCACCATCTTCAGGTACGACTCGGGATCACCCAGGCCGTAGATCGACGACACCGTGGCCACCACCACCACATCGCGGCGCTCCATCAGCGCCTTGGTGGCGGAAAGCCGCATCTGCTCGATATGCTGGTTGATCGACGCATCCTTCTCGATATAGGTATCGGACGAAGGCACATAGGCCTCCGGCTGGTAGTAGTCGTAATAGGAGACGAAATACTCGACAGTGTTGTCCGGGAAAAAATCCCGGAACTCCCCGTACAGCTGTGCCGCCAGGGTCTTGTTGTGGGCGAGCACGATGGTCGGCCGCTGCAGCCGCTCGATGACATTGGCAATGGTAAAGGTCTTGCCGGACCCGGTAACCCCGAGCAAGGTCTGCCCGGCGAGCCCGGCCTCCAGCCCCGCCACCAGGGCGTCGATGGCCTGCGGCTGATCCCCTGCGGGCTGATAGGAACTGACGATGCGAAATGGTTTCATGGCTCACCCAGTGCCGTGCCAGCGGCGGAGAACATAGCCGGTCATTATAGGGAAATTCCCCGCCCAGTTCAGGTAGCTACCACAGGAAAAGCCCGGCCCGGCGGGAATCTGGACGATTTGCGCCAAAACTTCGCCCCAGGAGCTTGACGACTCCTGACCCCGTCATTAATATACGCGGCCTCGACACAGACCATTCCGCCTTAGCTCAGTCGGTAGAGCAAATGACTGTTAATCATTGGGTCGCTGGTTCGAGTCCAGCAGGCGGAGCCAAATTTAGCAAGTAGATCAAGGGGCTGCATTTTAGGATGCGGCCCCTTTTTCGTTTTGTCTAATAGCTGTAGCTACTCCCCTCCATCATCGGCGCTGCTTTTTCAGCCACAGGATGATCGCTGCGGGAATGTGCACCGCGCCGAATCCCGCGATAAACGTCAATACGGGCGGCGCATCGACAGGGCTCAGGTAGACAGCGCTCATGGCCCAGCCAAAGCCAAGGCCGACCGCGATCAGCATCAGGTGCGCGAGCCATAACTCCCGCCGGCTGGTTATCTGCAACGGGAGGCGATAGTGGGCATACGCCGCGGGCCACAGTGTCAGCAAAGCGACCAGTATCATGGGGCTTCTCCATCGGCTTCTCTGTAAAGGCAACTTTGGGCAGATTCCCTACCGGATTTTTTTTACAGAGTACGATAAGAAGACACCGATGATCTGCCCGGAGTTCAAAGGTTAATCCGGCAGTTTGCGCATCGAGATCGCGGCACCGCCGGATGTCGAGGGCGTCTGAAATTATGGCTTTCGGAGCTCCGAGCGGCGCAGCGGCAAACGAACCCCGCGATCAGCCTGAAATAATCCAGTCACGGACGAAATCGCTTTAACGACAAGCATGTCCATGGCGATTGCCGGGGGCGCAAATAGTGACAAAAATCATACTCGCCACCGGCCGCAATATCAGAATGGACGCACAAGCCCCAAGATTGGCCAACTTGCATCTCCTTACTCATAAGTCGGAAATATAGTCTACATCTGGATGTTTAAAGAAAGACCGAATCAACTCTGGACTACTCGCAAGATGGCGCATTTGTTGATCAACTC
>JBAZCN010000112.1:0-11583 GCA_041655035.1 Porticoccaceae bacterium
GTTCATGCCCTACGAACTGGAGAACGGCGGAGCCAGGCGCTGGGACGAGGTCGGCGAGCAGGTCGCCCGCGGCTTCGTCGACGACCTGCGCGAACTGACCACCAATATGACCGACGACAACATCATAGGTATCTCCTGGCGCACTCCGCTCGATATCGAGCGCGACAACCCGGCGATGGTAGGCGGGGACATCGGCCACATGGGTCCCTACGCCTGGCAGCTTGGCGGCAATCGCCCGGCGCCCGGTTACGGCCAGTACAGATCCCCGGTGGGCAAGCTGTACATGGCCGGTGGCAGTACCCACCCCGGCGGCGGCGTCACCGGCGGCTCCGGCCGCAACGTGGCCCAGGTGCTGTTCGAGGACCTCGGCCTCGATTTCGACAAGGTCATCGGCTGATAACAGCTTGCAAGCAGGCCCCGTTCGCGGGGCCATGATCGTCAACGAGTAATGCGGGATTCCCCAATGAAAATGTTCAGCAAAGAAGGCATCGAGATGATGGATGTCAAATCCTTCCATCTCGATGGCGAAAGCCTGGTGATGAAAGGCAAGATGATGGGCTCGATGAACACTCAGGTGTACATCAAGCCCGAGGACATGGCCGAGGCGGTGGCACTGATGCCGTGGAAGGTGATCTTCCGCCTGCCGGGGCTGTATTTCAAGGGGCTGGCCAGAAACCGCAAGAAAGCCGCCGGCTGAGTCATCGGCGCGCCGCGAGGAGAGGGCCGGAGCCCGGCGACTCGCTCTTGCGGCGCTCGCCGGACAATATATCGAACAGGATAAGAGGTTGCAGAAACGAATCGATCGGGACCGGGCGATAAAACCACAAAGGAACGCCATCCTGAGCAACGGCCCACGTCGCGGAAGGCCATAGGGTGTGTTGAGGAACGAAGCGCACCGCGGGCGTTGGGGAAGGCCACAGGGTGTGCTGAGGAACGAAGCGCACCGCAGGAACCGCCATCGGGGCGTACCCCCAGACCGAGGACAATACACTTGCAGGCGCGGTGACAGCGCCGAGGAGCACGGCCCGTGACAAAAATGACCGCCTATCGCCTGCTGGAATGGGGACGGCCCGCGGAATTCGTATCCGTCGATGTGCCGACACCCGGCCCTGGCCAGGTCTTGCTGAAGATGGCCGCGGCGGGCCTGTGTGGCAGCGACCTGCACCTGCTCGATGCGCCGCCGGGGTTTTTCCCGTTTGACCCGCCCTTCACCCTCGGCCACGAGAATGCCGGCTGGGTTGTTGCGCTCGGTCCGGGCGCGACCCGGTTTGCGGAAGGGGACGCGGCACTGGCCTCCAGCACCAGTTCCTGTGGCTATTGTGAGCCGTGCCTGGGTGGCTGGGACAACTACTGTCTGGACAGCGTCAATATGTCGTCGCGGATGATGACCATGCGGGTGCGGGGCATCGGCTTCGACGGTGGCCTGGCGGAGTATGTGGTGGCTCCCGAGCGCGAGCTGGTGGCATTGCGCAACCTCGATCCGGCCATTGCCGCGCCTCTGGCGGATGCGGGAGCCACTTCCTATCACGCCGTGCAGACCGCACTGCCGGTGCTCAGGCCGGGCAGCACGGCGGTGGTGATCGGCGCGGGGGGCCTGGGGTCCTATGCCGTCCAGTATCTGCGCCTGCTCTCGCCCGCGAAGGTGATCGCCGTGGATCTGTCCAGGCAGCGCCTGGATTACGCCCGGGAACTGGGTGCGCATGGCACGGTGCTCGCGGGCGATGGCGCCGAAGAGGCCATTCTGGGTGAATGCCCGGGCGCCCACGGAGTGCTCGATTTCTGTGGCACGGCGGACAGCCTGGCGCTTGCCAATGCTGTTCTCAGACCCCGAGGCCAACTGGTGGTGCCGGGTATCGCCTTTGGCACCGTGGCGTTTGGCTGGGGCCTGACCGCCCCAGGGGCGCGTCTCAATCTGTCCCTGGGCTTTACCCTCAACGATCTCGAGGAAGTGGTCGAGCTGGCGGCGCAGCAGCGCATCAGGGTTGATGTCGAGCCGTTTCGCTTTGACCAGATAGACCAGGCCTTCAGCGCGCTGCGGCAGGGCAGGCTCCGGGGGCGTGCGGTGATCAATTTTGGCTGAGCGGATAGGTATCGCTATTGCCGGAGCCGATCCGTTACGCTCCGGATCTGTCCATCGATGAAACCGGTTGTCATCGTTGGCAGGACATTCTACAAGAGGAGATCCGCAGCATGAACTCGAGACACCTCGTCGATCCTGAACTGTTGCCGGTACTGGATATGTTTCCCGCTGTGCCCCTGGACAAGGCGGCCCTACCGGAAATGCGGGAAATGATGAAGGCCATGATCGTACCCGCCGCCGAGGGTGAAGCCGCAGTGACGGTGGAGGAGGTGTGGCTGCCCTCGCACACCGGCGATCACCGGATCCGCGCCCTGGTGTACAGGCCCGACCAGCAAAGCGCCGCAGCCCCGGGACTGCTGGAAATTCACGGCGGTGGCTACGTGGTGGGCCTGCCGGAAATGAGCGATGCCCAGAATCGCCACCACTGCGCCGCCCTGGGCTGTGTGGTGGTGGCGGTGGATTACCGGCTGGCGCCGGAAACCCCGCATCCAGGGCCGGTGGAAGACTGCTACTCCGCCCTCAAATGGTTTCACGACAATGCCGCCGTGCTGAATGTCGACAGCCGGCGGATCGCCATCACCGGCAGCAGTGCCGGGGGAGGGCTGGCGGCGGCGCTGGCCCTGCTCGCCCGGGACCGGGGCGAAGTGATCCTCGCCGGGCAGGTGCTGGTGATGCCGATGCTCGACGATCGCACCGTGATGCGCACCGAGCGCAATCCCCACCCCTATGCCGGTGAGTTTATCTGGACCCACGCCAACAACCGCTTCGGCTGGACCTCCTTGCTGGGCCAGGAGCCGGGCTCGGAAGGGGTCTCCCCCTACGCGTCGGCGGCGCGCGCCGAGGAGCTGGCGGGGCTGCCCGCCACCTTTATCAGCACCGGCGCCCTCGACCTTTTCGTGGAGGAAGACATCGAATACGCCAGGCGCCTGATCGCCGCCGGCGTATCCACCGAACTGCACCTGTATGCCGGCGGCATCCACGGCTTCAGCATGGTCGCGGGGTCAAAGGTGGCTGTGGCTCACGCCCGCGATATGGAAAACGCCCTGCGGCGGATGCTGGGTATCTAACGGCTGAGACAGCAGCAATGATTCCGCTGGTGGTGGCGGGAGCTGCCGCGCCGCCAGCACCAGCCGCGGATCTGCGCCGCGGAAAGGATTCAGGATTTGCCGGTACGAATCGCGTGCCGGAGTATCTGTAACCGCCCACAGCGCAGTCTCAGGTGCTTTCGCGCGGTTTCATGCCGGCAGGTCGTTCGCATCCCTGTCATGGATGGCCCGCATCGACCGCCAGGTTTTCGGTGGTGGCGCGGCGGATGCCGGGCCAGCCATCCGGCGCGACGAAAAAACGCCGGATCGATTCCGCCCGCGCGACGGGGTGACCGTAGAACATCACCGGCTGCCTCTGCTCATCGAGCAGCGACGAGATTTTCGCCGCCATCTCGCGCCTGGCGCGACCGCTGTGGCTATCGCCATTTTCAACCTGTGTCAGCCACTGTTGTTTGGGGAGCACCGCCCAGCTGTGGCGCGGGTTGTCGGCAAACAGGGCGGGGAGCTCGCGGCGATACAGCCATTCGCCCCGCAGATGCCCGGGGTTGCAGGGGGCTGGCAGCGCAATGGACTGCCGCCAGGGATGAAACAGAAATCCCTTGATGACAGTGGCCCGAAGCTGCGCGGAAGGCAGCCCGGCAGTTTGCAGCCGGCGCTGGGTCTCGTCCCGGGTCGAGAGCGGCAACTGGTGATTGGCCAGGTGGCCAATCTTGGCGGCGAGACTATCGTCGGGGTTGGGGCCTATCCATTTCTCCAGCGCGGTCCCCGGCTGCTCCGGGTGATAGAGATAGAACTTCACCGCGATCTCGCCGTGAACCACCGCCCCCAGGTGGTGGTCGCGAAAGAGCAGGTCCAGCGCGCCGAGCGTCTGGCCGTTTCTCGGTACGGGCAACTGGTGGGCGAGCAGCTCGAATTGTGGGTGGCTGGCGAGATAGAAGATCCACATGGCTTCAAAGCGAGCGCCGAGGCGCTTGTCGCTGAGCGACGCCAGGTGGCGTTGCAAGGGCCTCGGGTCTCTGTCGAGGGCGCCGAGAATCTCTCCGGCACCGCGGTCCTCGCGGCACGGCCACGGGGTTGTGGTGGCCGGGGGCAAGGTGTCGATGATGGGGGCGCTGAACAGGCACCAGCCCAGTTCTCTGACCAGGGGGCTGGTGGCGGCTCGCCAGTCGAATGCCACGATTCACTCCTCGTCGGGTGGGGCGCGGGGCGGGTTTCAGCCAGACGCGCCCGCCGTGAGGCCCGTGGCCCGGCGTCGCGCTGGCCGGAGCGGTGCCCTGCACCCCGCCCCCCCGCTGTGTATAATCCGAAGCCTACTTGATAACGGGTTTTCAGGGCTATGACAAATTTCCGGCGCATCGGTCTGTTGACCCGCCTGCACCTGGACCAGGTGACCGAGACCCTCAACCACCTGGTGCGCTTTCTCAACGGCGCCGGCTGGCAGCCGGTAGTGGAAGCCAGCGCTGCCGAGTGGCTGGAGCCCGGCGACTACACCCTCGAGGAGCGCGATGTCATGGCCCGCTCCGTGGATCTGGTTATCGTCGTGGGCGGCGACGGCAGCATGCTCAGCGCCGCTCGCGACATGGTCGATTTCGATGTGCCGCTGCTCGGGGTCAACCGCGGCCGCCTGGGATTTCTCACCGATATCCTGCCCGACGCGGTGGAGGAGCGGGTGACCCGGGTGCTGGCCGGTGAATACGTGGTGTCCGACCGCTTTCTGCTCGACGTCAGCATCACCCGCGGCAATCAGCTGATCGGCGAGGGGCTGGCGCTCAACGATGTGGTGCTGCACCCCGGTAAATCGGTGCGGATGATGGAGTTCGAGCTGCATGTCGACCGCCAGTTCGTCTACAGCCAGCGTTCCGACGGGCTGATCGTGTCGACACCCACCGGCTCCACCGCCTACGCCCTCTCCGCCGGCGGGCCGATCATGCATCCGCGGCTCGACGCCCTGGTGCTGGTGCCGATGAATCCCCACACCCTCACCAGCCGGCCCATTGCCGTGCCTGGCAGCAGTACGGTGGATATCCGCGTCGGCGAGCGCAACGAACTCCATCCGCTGGTGACCTGCGATGGCCAGCGGGATATCATGATCGAGCCCGATGACAATATCCGCATCCGCAAGAAAGACAAACCGCTGCGCCTGATTCACCCGGTGGACCACAACTTCTACAGTATCTGCCGTTCCAAGCTGGGCTGGGGCAGCCGCCTGGATTCCGGCGAACATATCGAAAGATGACTGGATGGATTCGCTATGACTGAATGGGTCAAAGTCGCCCAATTCCACCGCGCCCTCGACCTGGAGTTGCTGGTGGCCAAGCTGACGGAGCGCAGCATCGATCACCGCATCAGCGTGGAAGGGGAGGCCCAGGTGCTGTGGATACGGGAGGATGGCCCCGGCGATGATGTCGCCGACCTGGTGCGCCAGCTGGCCCTGCGCCTGCCGGCCAGAACCTCCCTGCAGCCCGACCCGCTGACCCAGTTGCGGCGCTCCCCGGTATTGGCGTTGAGCCTGCTGCTGAGCATCGCCGGCGCGCTTATCGTCCACTGGCAGTTCCACTGGGTGCACTGGTTCACTTTCCAGGATTTCGTGCTGGTCAGCACTCGGGAAATCCGTTTCGGCAGCTTTGCCGACGCCTGGTCCGCCGGCCAGTACTGGCGGCTGTTCACGCCGATGTTCCTGCATTTCGGGGTCTTCCACATCGCCTTCAACGGCCTCTGGCTATGGGAGTTCGGCCGGCGCATCGAGGCGAAGGCGGGCAGCCTGCACCTGTTGATGCTGGTGCTGGTCTGCGGAGCCGCATCCAACTGGAGCCAGTACCTGTTCGGCGGCCCCTCCCTGTTCGGCGGCATGTCGGGCGTGCTCTACGCTCTGCTCGGCTACCTGTGGATCCGCAACCGGGTGGCTCCTGATCCGGCGCTGACGCTGCCCCGGGGGGTGATCGGCTTTATGCTGGTGTGGCTGCTGCTGTGCCTGGCGGGCGTCGTCGACATGTTCATGCGCGGCAGCATCGCCAATGCCGCCCACGTCTCGGGACTGCTGGTGGGGATGGCGCTGGGAGCCATATTTGGCTTTGCCGCCCGCCGCCAGTGAATTTTCAACAGGAGCAACCATGGATTATCAGCAGTTACTCAAGTCCCTCACCCCAGAGGTCTACGAAAACCTCAAGCGCGCCGTGGAACTGGGCAAATGGCCCAATGGCGAGTCCCTGACTCCCCAGCAGCGGGAGACCTGCCTGCAGGCGGTGATCGCCTGGGACGCCCTGCACAAGCCGGAACAGGAGCGGGTGGGTTACATCCACAGCGAAAAACACGATCACTGCGGTGATGAGGGCGAAGTTACCGGGCTGGACGAGCCGCGTCCTCTCAAGTGGTCCTGAACGTGACGGCGCTCACTGCAATCGCCATCGAGGCCAGTGGCCATCTGCAGAAAATGCGGGTGGAACTGCCGCCGGCAGGGGGCGCCGCGGTGTCCTACCAGCTCCCCCTCGATACCGCGCGCCTGCCCCTGAACGATCACCTGGGCAAGCGTTTGACGCTGCGCTACCAGGGCCTTATCCACTGCCACCACTGCGGCCGCAAAACCAACAAGAGCTTCAGCCAGGGCTACTGCTACCCCTGTTTCGCCAAGCTGGCCCAATGCGACAGCTGTATCGTCAGCCCGGAAAAATGCCACTACCACCTGGGCACCTGCCGCGAGCCGGAGTGGGGCGAGCAGCACTGCATGGTCGACCACATCGTCTATCTCGCCAACTCTTCCGGGGTCAAGGTGGGCATTACCCGCGAGACCCAGCTGCCGACCCGCTGGATCGACCAGGGCGCGGTACAGGCCATGCCGATCATGCGGGTCCGCACCCGCCAGCAATCGGGCCTGGTGGAGACCCTGTTCAAGGCCCACGTCAAGGATCGCACCGACTGGCGCGCCATGCTCCGCGGCGGCAACGAGCCGGTGGACCTGGGCGCGGTGCGCGACACCCTGCTGGAGCGCTGCGCCGACCAGCTCGGCCCGCTCGGGGAGCGCTTCGGCGTGCAGGCCCTGCAAGTCATCGAGGATGCCGCGCCCGTGGACATCCATTACCCGGTACTGGAATATCCGAAGAAAGTCGCCTCCCTCAATCTCGACAAGGAGCCGGTCATCGAGGGCACCTTGCTGGGCATCAAGGGCCAGTACCTGATTTTTGATACCGGCGTGATCAATATTCGCAAATACACCGCCTACCATGTGGCGGTATCCATTTCCTGATCGATTCAAGAGGTCGTAAAGCCATGGCCCTGCGCGACAGCCAACCGAAGACCATCCACCTGAAGAACTACCGGGTGCCGGATTTTCTGATCGACAAAACCGACCTCGTGGTCGAACTGGGCGAGACCGAGACCCGGGTCAAATCCACTCTCGCCATGCGCCGCAACCCGGAGAGCGAGGACTGGAGCGTTCCCCTGGAGCTGCACGGCGTCAACCTCCAGCTACAGTCCATAGCCATCGATGGCGACCCCCTGGAAGACGATGAATACTATCTCGGTGGTGAGTTGCTCAGCATCCACCGAAGCTTGAATGAAAGCTTTATATTTAGCGCAGAAGTTATTGTAAAACCACAGGAAAATACTTCACTGGAAGGCCTGTACAAATCCCGCAACATGTTCTGCACCCAGTGCGAGGCCGAGGGCTTCCGCAAGATCACCTACTACCTGGATCGCCCCGACGTGATGGCGGAGTTCACCACCACCATCGTCGCCGACAAGAGCCGCTACCCGGTGCTGCTGTCCAACGGCAACCCGGTGGCCAGCGGCGAGGAGGGTGGGCGCCACTGGGTCACCTGGCACGACCCCTTCAAAAAACCCGCCTACCTGTTCGCCATGGTGGCGGGCGATCTCGCCCATATCGCCGACACCTTCACCACGGCCAGCGGCCGGGTGGTCGACCTGCGCATCTATGTCGAGGAAAAAGACCTCGACAAATGCGCCTTCGCCATGACCTCTCTGCAAAAGTCCATGGCCTGGGACGAAGAGGTCTACGGCCGGGAGTACGACCTCGACATTTTCATGATCGTCGCGGTCGACGATTTCAACATGGGCGCGATGGAAAACAAGGGGCTCAATATCTTCAACACCTCGGCGGTGCTGGCCAAACAGGAGATCACCACCGACGCCAGTTTCCAGAACATCCAGGCGATCGTCGCCCACGAATACTTCCACAACTGGTCCGGCAACCGGGTGACCTGCCGCGACTGGTTCCAGCTCAGCCTCAAGGAAGGCTTCACGGTATTCCGCGACTCGCAGTTCTCCGCCGCCATGGGCTCGCCGGTAGTCAAGCGGGTGCAGGACGTCAACCTGCTGCGCACCTTGCAGTTCGCCGAGGATGCCGGCCCGATGGCCCACCCGGTGCAGCCGGCGTCCTACATGGAAATCTCCAACTTCTACACCCTCACGGTGTACGAAAAGGGCGCCGAAGTGGTGGGCATGATCCGCACCCTGCTGGGGCCCGAGCTGTTTCGCCAGGGGGCGGACCTCTACTTCGCCCGCCACGATGGCCAGGCGGTGACCATCGATGACTTCGTCGCCGCCATGGGCGAGGTCAGCGGCCGGGATTTCAGCCGCTTCATGCACTGGTATCGCCAGGCCGGCACGCCGCGGCTCGACGTCGCCGGTCATTACGACGCGGCGGCCAGCACCTTTGCCCTGACCTTCAAGCAGCACTGCCCGCCGACCCCGGGCGGCAGCGACAAGAAGCCCTGCCTGATCCCGGTGGCGATGGGCCTGGTGGGGCCGGAGGGCGACCTGCCGCTCCGCGCCGAGGGCCTCGATGGCGCCACCCATGCGGTGCTGGAAGTGGCCGAGGCGGAGCAGACCATCGTCTTCCGCGACGTGCCGGTCAAACCGGTGCCGTCGTTGCTGCGGAATTTTTCCGCGCCGGTGAAACTCCACTACCCCTACAGCCGGGACGAACTGTTGTTCCTGATGGCCAACGACAGCGACGGCTTCAACCGCTGGGAGGCCTGCAACCAGCTGTCCCTGGATATTCTCAAGCACATCATCGCCGCCCGCGTGGACGGCCATCACCTGGTGCTCGATCCCCGCCTGGTGCGGGCTTTCCGGGGCCTGCTTGCCGACCAGTCCCTCGACAAGGCGATGGTGGCGCTGATGCTGACCCTGCCCAGCGAGGCGCTGCTCGGTGAAGAGATGGAGGTGATCCATGTGCAGGCGATCCACGACGTGCGCCGCGAGGTGCGGGTGGCCATCGCCAGGGCGCTGAGAGGGGAATTGCTGGCCTGCTACGACGCGCTTCAGCTCGACGAACCCTATAGCCCCGAACCGGAACAGATCGCCTGCCGCAGCCTCAGAAACACCGCGCTGGCCTACCTCTCGCTGCTCGATGAGCCGGCGCTGCTCGACAGAATCCACGGCCAGGCGGTGGCCTTCGCCAACATGACCGATTCCCACGCGGCGCTGGTGTCCCTGGTCAACAGCCCGGTGCCGGCCGCCGCGCCCCTCGCCCGGGACGCCCTGGCGCGTTTCTATGAGCAGTGGCGGGGCGAACCACTGGCGGTCAATCTGTGGTTCCAGGCCCAGGCCGGGGCGATGCTGCCCGGCGGGCTCGAACGGGTGCGGGGGCTGCTCGAGCACGAGGCGTTCGACATTCGCAACCCCAACAAGGTGCGCAGCCTGATCGGGGCATTCGCCAACGCCAATGCCGTCAACTTCCACCGCGGGGACGGCGCCGGTTACCGGTTCCTGGCGGACAAGATCATCGAGCTCAATCGCCTCAACCCCCAGGTCGCGTCGCGCCAGTTGACGCCTTTGACCCGCTGGCGCAGATACCCGCACGACCTGGCGCTGCAAATGACTGCCGAGCTGCGCCGTATCCTGGCCGAGCCGGGATTGTCGGCGGATGTTTTCGAGGTGGTGTCGAAGAGCCTTGCCAACCTCGACAATCGTTGACATGCATCAATACGGCGAGCGGCGCAGGCGAGCACTATCGTCACCGTGATGTTGGTTCAAGTCACACCCTTTATCTCTGATGCTTAAGAGGGCCGCAAGGCCCTCTTTTTTATTGCGGCATGACGCCGGCATTGCATCTCGCTGGATTCCGCCAGAACTGCACGCAGCCGTATTATCAATAAGCCAGGGGCGCCCGGCCTATTCCCGCGTTCACCATGCCCCGGCTTCCAGTGCAAGGTTGTGCGTGCGGGTTGACATTGATTCCATATTTCAACAATAATAGAAATATGGAAACATCAAATGCTGTAGCTGCGCTCGCGGCCCTTGCCCAAGATTCACGCCTCGCGGTCTATCGCCTGTTGGTGCAGGCCGGTCCTGCCGGTTTGGCGGCAGGAAAGATCAGCGAGGCAGCCGGCATTCCGCCTTCGTCACTCTCTTTCCACCTGAAAGAGCTGACGCATGCAAACATGGTCAGTTCACGCCAGGAAGGGCGCTTTGTGATCTACCAGGCCAATTTCTCGACCATCAACGCCCTGGTCGCTTTCCTCTTGGAAAACTGCTGTGGCGGCCAGTCGTGCGAGCTGTCGTGCGTCCCGGTTGGCAGTGGGGAGGAGACGGCATGAGAATCCGCACCCTTACAGAACCCGATTTCCTGCCGGCTCTGGATGAGGCGTTCGCCAGACAGCAACCGGAGGGCAAGCTGGCACCGGACACGCCACCTGCTCGCATCCTGCTACTGTACGGTTCGCTGCGTCCCCGATCGTTCTCGCGACTGGCCATCGAAGAAGCGGCGCGGCTGCTGCAGTTCTTCGGCGCCGAAACACGTATCTTCGACCCGTCCGACCTACCTTTCCCCGACCAAGTGCCAAACGACGACCACCCGGCAATCAGGGAGCTGCGTGCGTTGTCGCAGTGGTCGGAAGGGCAGGTGTGGTGCAGCCCCGAACGCCACGGCCAGATTACCGGCCTGATGAAAGCGCAAATCGACCATCTGCCCTTGGAGATGGCCGGGATGCGGCCCACGCAAGGGCGAACACTCGCCGTCATGCAAGTGTCGGGCGGCTCGCAGAGCTTCAACGCCGTCAACACCCTGCGCTTGCTCGGCCGCTGGATGCGGATGTTCACCATTCCCAACCAATCGAGCGTTGCCAAGGCGTACCAGGAGTTCGACGAGGCCGGCCGTATGAAGCCGTCGTCCTACTACGAACGCATCGTGGATGTAATGGAAGAACTGGTGCGCTTCACCGTGCTGATGCGGCCCCATATCGCCACGCTGACCGACCGCTATTCAGAACGCAAGGCCGCGGGCCTGGTCATTGATCCGGCCACCGACCTGTCCTCAATTGCTATCGCTCCATCCACCAACTGGCAGCCACCGACATGACCGAAAAAACGTACAACATCCTCGTTCTGTGCACCGGCAACTCGGCACGCAGCATCATGGCCGAAGCCCTCATCAACACCATGGGCAAAGGCCGCTTCCGTGCCTACAGCGCCGGCAGTCATCCGACCGGCAAGGTGAAT
>JBAZCN010000113.1:0-11569 GCA_041655035.1 Porticoccaceae bacterium
GCCGCTGGATATTCGCTACCACCGGGATGATATCCACTTCATCGGCATTCCGCTCACCGATATTTGCCGCCGGGAATACGCCGATCCCAAGCAGCGCCAGCTGTTCAAGAACGTGATCTATGTCGGCGCCCTCGCGGCCCTGCTGAATCTTGAATTCTCGGTGCTGAGGGATCTTATCGGCGAACAGTTCAGGGGCAAGGAAAAGCTTGTCGCGCCCAATATCCACGCCCTGGAGCTGGGTTATCAGTACGCCGCCGAGAACTTCAAATGCCCCCTCGGCATCCGCCTCCAGCGGTGCAATAGCGTCGGCGACAAGATCCTCATGGAAGGCAACGCCGCGATCGGCCTGGGCGCCGTTTACGGCGGCGCCACCGTCGCCGGCTGGTATCCGATCACTCCGTCGACCTCGGTGGTCGAGGCGTTCGAAAAATACGCCAACCGCCTGCGTATCGACCCGGGCAGCGGCGACAAGAAGTTCGCCATCGCCCAGGCCGAGGACGAACTGGCGGCGATGGGCATGGTGGTCGGCGCCGCCTGGAATGGCGCCCGCGCCTTTACCGCCACGTCCGGCCCCGGTGTCTCGCTGATGAGCGAGTTCCTCGGCCTCGCCTATTTCGCCGAAGTGCCGGTGGTGCTGGTCGACGTACAGCGTGCCGGCCCCTCCACCGGGATGCCGACCCGCACCCAGCAGTCGGACCTGTTCGCCGCGGCCTACGCCTCTCACGGTGACACCAAGCATGTGCTGCTGTTCCCGGCGACCCCAAAGGAGTGCTTCGAGATGTCCGCCCAGAGCTTTGAGCTGGCGGATCAGTTGCAGACCCCGATCATTATCCTCACCGATCTCGATCTCGGCATGAACGACAACATGTCCGAGCCGCTGGTGTGGGATGACAGCAAGGTGTACGACCGCGGCAAGGTGTTCACCACCGAGCAGCTCGAAGCCATGAAGGAGCGCTTTGGCCGCTACCTCGACATCGACAACGACGGCATCTGCTACCGCACCTACCCCGGCACCCATCCCGAGAAAGGCGCGTTCTTCACCCGTGGCACCTCCCGCGACGAGTACGCGATCTACACCGAGAGCGGCGATGCCTACGTGCGCAACATGGAGCGCCTGCTGAAGAAATTCGAGACCGCCAAGAGCTATGTGCCGGCGCCGGTGTTCTATCCCGCCCGGCAGGAAACCAGCGACGGTATCATCTTCTTCGGCACCAGTACCGACGCCTCCCTGGAAGCCCTCGACCTGTTGGCCGCGGAAGGCGTTCACATCGATGCCATGCGGGTGCGGGCATTCCCGTTCAACCGCGAAGTCGAGGATTTCATCGAACAGCACGAGCGGGTGTTCGTGGTCGAGCAGAATCGCGACGGTCAGCTGCGCAAGATGCTGATCATCGAGTGCGACATCGATCCGAAAAAACTGCTGTCGGTGCGCTACTACGGCGGTATGCCGATCACCGCCCGCACCATCAGCCGCCAGATCCACCAGCTCAGGGGTGGAGCCACAGTGACCAAAATTCGCCGCAAGGCAGGTTGATACCATGACCTATATCAGACCCAATTTCCGCCACCCAGAACAGGCTGCCAATGACCTGGGCTACTTCCGCAAGGATTACGAAGGCAGCCTGTCCACCCTGTGCGCGGGTTGTGGCCACGATTCGATCAGCGCCGCGATTATCCAGTCGTGCTTTGAGCTGGCGATTCCACCTCACCGGGTGGCCAAGATTTCCGGCATCGGCTGCTCCTCCAAGACGCCGACCTATTTCCTTGGCAAATCCCACGGTTTCAACTCGGTGCATGGGCGCATGCCGTCGGTGGCCACCGGCGCCAACCTGGCCAATCGCGACATGGTGTACATCGGTGTCTCCGGCGACGGCGACAGCGCCTCCATCGGCCTCGGCCAGTTCGCCCACGTCACCCGCCGCAATCTCAACATGCTCTATATCGTCGAGAACAACGGCTGCTACGGCCTGACCAAGGGCCAGGACTCCGCCACTGCGGATGTAGGCTCCGCCAGCAAGAAGGGCACGCCCAATCCCTATGAGCCCATCGACCTGTGCACCATGGCCCTGCAGTTGGGCGCGACCTTCGTCGGCCGCAGCTTTTCCGGTGACAAGGAGCAGCTGGTGCCGCTGATCAAGGCGGCGATTTCCCATCGCGGCTTTGCCTTCATCGATGTGATTTCGCCCTGTGTGACCTTCAATAACACCGCCAAGTCCACCAAGGGCTACGAATTCGTGCGCGAGCACCTGGCCGCAACCGGCACCGTCGACTTCGTGCCGGTGCGCCAGGAGATCACCGCCGATTACGAGCCCGGCTTCAGCCAGGAGATCACGCTCCACGACGGTTCTGTGATCCACCTTTACAAGCGCGACAACGGCTTCGAAGCCGGCGACCGCAACAAGGCGATCCAGGCCATCCAGGAGTACAAGGCGAAAGGGGATATCCTCACCGGCCTGCTCTACGTGGAGCCGGACGATCCGGACTTCCACGAGATCCAGGGCACTGTCAACAAGCCCTTGCGGGATCTCGACGCTTCCGACCTCTGCCCTGGCAGTCGGTCGCTCGAAGCCATCAACGCCAATTTCCGCTGAGGGTGGTGGTGATGGCGGGCCAGGGTTCCGGCGGCAATGTATTGGCGGCTATCTGCAGCTTTTTTATTCCCGGCCTTGGCCAGTTGGTTCAGGGGAGGCCCTTCAAGGCCTTGCTGCATTTTGTGCTCGCCGCGCTGTTGTGGCTGATTTTCATGGGCTGGATCGTCCATTTGTGGTCGATCATCGAGGCCGCTCGCTTCGATCCCGCCAGAAACTGAAACGCGGCCTTCAAAAAAGGGGGATTGGCAGTGATGCCAATCCCCCTTTTTTTGCTTCCTGGTCCAGCTCCCGCAAGGGGCGGGTGCAGGTGTCAACGGCCGTTCAGCGGCGGTTGTCGGCGGCGAGATCGACCCGCAGCAACTGATTGCCGATGAAGGAGCCGACATACAGATAGTCGCCAACCACCACGCCCACGGTGCCGGCGCCCATCGGCGGGCCCGCCTGTTCATGAAGGATGGTGGTTTCCAGCGTGTCTGGGTCGATGGCGCGGACCTGGAACGGTGCGAGGCAGGGACCCGGGCTGGTCATGCAGGTGTCCGGCAGGGCGCCGCTGATCCCGGTGACCAGCAGCCGGCCATCCGGTGCCCAGGAGAAGTTGTCGGGGAAGGCGTCGACCGCGCCGAGCTTTTCACCGGTCTGGTAATCGATCTTGAGCACCCGGCCCTCGCCGCTTTCGGCGATGAAGACATGGCGCCCATCGCTGCTGACGGCGACGCCATTGGTCAGGTTCGAGTCGCTGCCCGGCAGCTTGTCCACGGCCTGGCCGGGTAGCCAGCGCCACAGGTGGCCGGTATCGCCCTTGAGAGTCATGGCTTCCATCATGTCGAGGTCGCCCAGGGTCACCATATGGGAAGTGAGAAAACCGCCGCCGGGCAGGGCGGCGACGTCATTGAGGGCGCTGTCTTCGGGCATCACGACGCAGCCACGCCAGGCCAGGGCCGGGCCGCCTTGTTGTTCGACGATTTCGAACATTTCGATGGATTCGCGCTGGTGGTTTACCGCCAGTAATTGCCAGAGGCCATCCTGGCGCTGGGCGATGTCGATGCCGTGGGCGGCAAAGGGTGTCCCCGGATTGGACGGGCAGAGGCTGTCATCCCAGCGGGCAGGATTCGTTTCCTCCACATAGGCGATAGGGGCGGCGCTGAGACTTTCGATATCGAACAGGTATAGCGGTTGCGGATGTTCAGCCCCAAGGCCGCCAAAGGGGCTGAGCAGCAGGTGTTTGCCATCCGGCAGCACATCGATGTCCTCGGGCGCCGGAAAGCCGCAGATGGCCTGGGCGTTGCCGACGGTTTCGCAACCGGCAGAGGACGAGTCGGCCACGGCGCCATTGGCGGCGAGAGCCGCCAGGCCGGCGAGCAGCAGCTGGCGGGGGAGTTTTTTATGCATGGTGATATCCTCGATGGCTGGAGAGCTGATTTAGAGTAAGGGTTGTTATGTTCGCGGAGGACAGCGTACCGCTGTGTTGGCCGATACCGGTGATCATCATTCTGGCGCTGTGCCCAGCGGCTATACTAACCGCAGTTACCCGGTATTTTAACCCCGTCGATGGCTGACGGGAGATCGTGGGCACGGTATTTGCTCAGTCAAGAAGGAAGCGGCCAGGCACCAGCGGTCCCAGGCAACGACGACAAACGGACAAAACATGACTATAGATTGGAAAAGCTACAGCCCCGGTAATTTCTATGACGAAATCATCAGCTCCCCCGGCAATGCACGTATTCCAGCCAGGCGATTGGTTTCCTATCTGTCTTCCCTGAACGACGAGGAACTGCTGGAACGCCGCGAAAGCGCCAACGTCGCCATCAAGCAGATGGGAGTGACTTTCACGGTTTATTCGGAGGAAGGAAATATCGACCGGTCATGGCCGTTCGATATCATCCCCCGCACGATGTCCCGCAAACAGTGGGAAAAAACCGCCGCCGGCCTGGAGCAGCGCTTGCGGGCGCTCAATCTGTTCATCGACGACCTCTATCACGGCCAGAAAATCATCAAGGATGGTGTGTTCCCGCGCTATATCCTTGAAGACTCCAAGAACTTCCGTCCGGAGTGCGTCGGGGTGTCGCCCCGCTTTGGCGTCTGGGCACATATTTGCGGCACTGACCTGGTGCGCGACAAGGATGGCCAGTTCTACGTTCTCGAGGACAACCTGCGGGTGCCCTCGGGCGTCTCCTACATGCTGGAAAACCGCGCCATCACCAAGCGGGTGCTGCCGGATTTATTCGACACTGAAAAGATCCTGCCGATCGACGATTACCCGGCCAATCTGCTGGAGGCGCTCACGTCGTTGTCGCCGCGCCGCAGCAGTCGCCCATCGATCGTGGTGCTGACCCCGGGCATCTACAATTCCGCCTATTTCGAGCACTCTTTCCTCGCCCAGCAAATGGGCGCCGAACTGGTGGAAGGCAGCGACCTGGTGGTCGGCGAGGATGATTGCGTCTACATGAAGACTGTCGATGGCCTGGAGCGGGTGGACGTGGTCTATCGCCGCATCGACGATCTGTTTCTCGATCCCGAGGTGTTCAACCCGGATTCGGTGCTCGGCGTGCCGGGGCTGATGCGCGCCTGGAAAAAGGGCCATGTCGCCCTGGCCAATGCCCCGGGAGCGGGGGTCGCCGATGACAAGGTGGTCTATGCCTTCGTACCCAAGATCATCAAATACTACCTCGGCGAAGAGCCGCTGATTCCCAATGTCGAAACATTTCTCTGCGTCGACGACAGGGAACGCGACTACGTGCTCGCCAATCTCGACAAGCTGGTGGTCAAACCCGCCAATGAGTCCGGCGGCACGGGGATGCTGGTGGGTCCCCATTCGACCCGGAAGGAGCGCAAGCTGTTCGAGACCCTGATCCGCGCCAATCCGCGCAATTACATCGCCCAGCCGACCCTCAGCCTGTCGACGGTACCGACCCTGGTGGACGGCGGCACCATCGAGCCGCGCCATGTCGACCTGCGGCCCTTTATCATCCAGGCGAAGAAAACCTGGGTTACCACCGGCGGATTGACTCGGGTGGCGATGAAGCGCGGCTCCCTGGTGGTGAACTCATCCCAGGGTGGTGGCAGCAAGGATACCTGGATCATCGACACGGGGAGTAAGTGATGCTATCGCGCGTTGCTCAGCGACTTTACTGGATGAGCCGCTATCTGGAGCGGGTGGAAAACACCGCGCGGCTGATGGGGGTGTACACCAACCTGCTTCTGGATATGCCGTCGGGTGTCAATATCGGCTGGTATAACCTGGTGACCCTCAACGATGCCGAGGAGTGGTTCGAAAGCCGCTACAAGGTCAAGGACGAACGCAATGTCATGCGGTTTCTGCTGGCCGATCCCGATTACGCCGGATCGATGCTGTCGTCGCTGCAGCGGGTGCGGGAAAATATCCGCACCACCCGCGACGTGGTGCCGGCGGAATCCTGGGAGTACATCAACGAGCTGACCCTGTTCGTGCAGGACAATCTCACCATGGGGGTCAACCGCGGCCAGCGCCATGCCTTTATCGCCTCGGTGATCAAGTCCTGCCAGCAGTTCCTCGGGCTGTTCGTGGGCGGCATGAGCGAAGGGCAGGGCCGGGCCTTTCTGCGCATCGGGCGGAATATCGAGCGCGCGGACATGACCACGCGGATTCTCGACGCCGGCATCAAGGTGGTGCTGGAGAACAACGGCAACGTGCTCCCGGCCACAGAGGCGATCATCTGGGTCAATGTGCTGCGCTCGTTGAGCGGCTACCTGCCCTACACCAAGCAGCAGCGCAAGACCGTGCGCGGCACCAGGGTCGCCAGATATCTGCTGGAAGATACGGCGTTGCCGCGGACTCTGCGCTACTGCTGCGCCGCCGTGCGCCATGCTTGTGTCGTCCTGCCGCGCAACGACGCGGTGCTCGCTCATGTCGACCGTCTCCTCGCCAGCCACTACGCGCCTCTGGACGATGAAGATGCGGTGTTGAACCAGGAGTTCAGTGACTACCTCAACCATCTGCAACTGCAGATTGCCGAACTTCATCAGCTCTGCGAAGAAACCTGGTTCACCTTTGAATGATGGGTCCCGGCAGGGCGGCGAGCCTTGCCGGGGTCCACTTGCCGCTTTGCCACGGAACCGATCCCATGACCATACGTGTCGCGATCCACCATAAAACCTGCTATTGCTACGATCGCCCGGTGACCGTGTCACCTCACGTGTTGCGCCTGCGGCCGGCGCCCCATTCGCGCACGCCGATCCACAGCTACAGCCTGAAGATCACGCCGGCAAAGCACTTCATCAACTGGCAGCAAGATCCGTTCGGCAATTACCAGGCGCGCCTGGTGTTTCCCGAGAAAGCCCGGGAGTTGTCGTTCGAGGTCGAAGTCATCGCCGATATGACGGTGTTCAACCCGTTCGATTTTTTCGTCGAAGACTACGCCGCAGATTACCCGTTCGAATACGATCCCCAGTTGCGCAAGGAGCTGGTGCCCTACCTGGTAACGGAAAAGGGCGGCCCACTGTTCGATGCCTGGGTGCGCTCGGTCGCCGGCACGACGATGGCGATCATCGACTTCCTGGTGATGGTCAATCAGCGCCTGCAACAAGAGACCGAGTATGCGCTGCGCTTCGAAGCCGGCGTGCAGGCCCCGGAGGAGACCCTGAAACTGCGCAAGGGTTCCTGCCGCGACAGCGGCTGGCTGCTGGTGCAGATACTGCGCCACCTGGGGCTGGCGGCGCGCTTTGCTTCCGGCTATCTGGTGCAGCTGACCTCCGACCTCCCGTCACTGGATGGCCCTTCCGGACCGGAGCAGGACTTCACCGACCTTCACGCCTGGTGCGAGGTCTATATCCCCGGAGCAGGCTGGATCGGCCTCGATCCCACCTCCGGGCTGTTTGCCGGCGAAGGCCATATCCCCCTGGCGTGCACGCCCGACCCGGTATCGGCGGCGCCCATTACCGGCGCCACCGACGAATGCGAGGTCACCTTCAGCTACAGCAATGAAGTGACCCGTATCCACGAGGATCCCCGCGTCACCCGGCCCTACAGTGACGATCAATGGCAATGCATCGACGCCCTGGGCGGCGCCGTCGATGCCCAGTTTTGCGACGACGACATTCGCCTGACCATGGGCGGCGAGCCGACCTTCGTGTCCATCGATGACATGGATGCCGACCAGTGGAATACCGACGCCCTTGGCGAGCACAAGTTGATGCTGGCCCGGAACCTGCTGCTGAGGCTGCGGGATCGCTTCGCACCCCATGGGCTGCTTCACTACGGACAGGGCAAGTGGTATCCCGGCGAGGAACTTCCGCGCTGGGCGCTCGGTTGTTTCTGGCGGACCGACGGCCTGCCGCTGTGGCGCGATCCGGCCCTGCTCGCCCGGATCGACACGGATTACGGCTTCGGCATTGCCGATGCCGAGCAATTGATCCATGCTCTCGGTCGACTGGCGGGGATCGCTCCCGAGTATGTCAATCCCGCCTTCGAGGATACCCTTTACTACCTGTGGCGGGAGCGCAGCCTGCCCGCCGGCGTCGATCCGCTCCGGGCCAGCGCCGAGGACGGTGTGGAGCGGATGCGTCTCGCCCGGGTGTTGGCCCAGGGACTCGATACACCTACCGGCTATGTGCTGCCCCTCGGCTGGGACGACCTCGCGTCGGGCTGGTACAGCACCCCCTGGAAAATGACGGCGGGGCAGGTGGTACTGATTCCCGGCGACTCCCCCATGGGCCTGCGTCTGCCGCTGGAGTCGTTGCCGGCGGTGGACGAGGAGGAGGCCGAGCCCCCGAGGGATCCCTTCGCTCCCCGCCAGCCGCTGCAGCCGGCGACGCCGACGCCGGACGTCTCGGCGGCCTGGGAGCGAACGGCCGCCCAGCCGGCCGTCGCCGGATCTCCGGTTGCGGTTGCCGGTATCCGCGCAGGCAAACCGGGGACCGACCCCGCGGGCCAGGTGTTGCGCACCGCGCTTTGTGTCCAGCCCCGCGAGGGCCGGCTCCATGTATTCCTGCCCCCCCTCGAGCATCTGGAGCACTACGTCAACCTGGTCGACCTGGTGGAGCGCGCCGCCGGGACCCTCGACCTGCCGGTGGTGATCGAAGGCTACGAACCGCCCCGGGACAGCCGCCTGCAAAAGCTGCTGGTGACGCCCGACCCGGGGGTCATCGAGGTCAATATCCATCCCGCCGCCAGTTGGCGGGATCTGGTGGACAACACCACCATCCTCTATGAAGAAGCGCGCCTGTCCCGTCTCGGCACCGAGAAGTTCCTGCTCGATGGCCGCCACACCGGCACCGGCGGCGGTAACCACGTGACCCTCGGCGGCGCCACGCCGGTGGACAGTCCGCTGCTGCGCCGCCCCGACCTGCTGCGCAGCCTGGTCACCTACTGGCAGCACCATCCGGGGCTGTCCTACCTGTTCTCCGGGATGTTCATCGGCCCCACCAGCCAGGCGCCGCGGGTGGACGAGGGCCGGCAGGAAATGCTCTACGAGCTGGAAGTGGCCTTTCAGCAGATCCCTGCGGGCGTGGTCGACCAGCCGTGGCTGGTCGACCGGCTGATGCGCAACCTGCTGGTCGATATCACCGGCAACACCCATCGCGCGGAATTCTGCATCGACAAGCTGTATTCCCCGGGCACTCCCACCGGTCGCCAGGGCATCGTCGAATTCCGCGGTTTCGAGATGCCGCCCCACCCGCGCATGGCGCTGGTCCAGGTGTTGCTGTTGCGCTGCCTGGTGGCGCGATTCTGGCGAGCGCCTTACCACCAACCCCTGGTGCGCTGGGGGACATCGCTTCACGATCGCTTCATGCTGCCCCACTATGTGTGGCGGGACATCGAGGACGTGGTCGCCGATCTCAACCGCCATGGCTATCCTTTCCAACTGGAGTGGCTGCTGCCGTTCGAGGAGTTCCGCTTCCCTCACTATGGCCGCCTGGACCTCGGCGACATCCGGCTCGAACTGCGCTGGGCGATCGAGCCCTGGCATGTGCTGGGTGAGGAGGTATCGAGTTTCGGCACCGCCCGCTACGTGGATTCCTCCGTGGAGCGCCTGCAGGTGCGCGCCGAGGGCCTGACCGATGGCCGCTATGTGGTGACCTGCAACGGCCGCCGGGTGCCGCTGAGTAGTACCGGCCGCCGCGGCGAGTACGTGGCGGGGGTGCGCTACCGCGCCTGGCAGCCGCCGTCGGCGCTGCACCCCACCATCGCTATCCACGCACCCCTGGTGTTCGACGTCATCGATACCTGGAACGGCCGCGCCATCGGCGGTTGCACTTACCATGTCACCCATGCCGGGGGGCGCAATTACCAGGCTCTGCCGGTCAACGCCTTTGAGGCGGAGGCGCGACGGATCAGCCGTTTCGCCGCCCACGGCCACACCCCGGGGCCGCTGGCTCCGCCGCGGGAGGAGCCGCTCGACGAGTACCCCCACACCCTCGATCTGCGCCGCCAGCCGGACTGATGCGGTACCGAGCCGAGGGCGTGCGAATGTGCTAGAATCGAGCGGTTTCATCCTCAGTTGTAGTCCTTACTATGAGCCTTTTCAAACGCTTGCAACTTGCCGAGATCCCCCATTTCCATGAACTGGTCGAGCAGCATCTCGACCGGCTTCACGACGAGCCGCACTACAGTGCCGAGCAGGAAGCGGCCCATGTCGAGTGCATCAAGGCCTTGCTGAAGGAAAAGGATGCGGTCATCGTCGCTCACTACTACACCGATCCCGCCATCCAGAAGCTGGCGGAAGAGACGGGCGGCATCGTCTCCGACTCCCTGGAGATGGCGCGCTTTGGCAAACAGCACCCGGCGTCGACACTGTTGGTGTGCGGTGTCAAGTTCATGGGCGAGACGGCGAAGATCCTTACCCCGCAAAAGCGCGTGCTGATGCCCACGCTGGAAGCCACCTGCTCCCTCGATATCGGCTGCCCCCCCGAGGAATTTTCCGCTTTCTGCGACCAGCATCCCGACCGCACCGTGGTGGTCTACGCCAACACCTCGGCGGAAGTGAAAGCGCGCGCCGACTGGGTGGTGACGTCGAGTATCGCTCTCGATGTGGTGGATTACCTCGACAGCAGGGGAGAGAAGATCCTGTGGGCACCGGACAAGCACCTGGGCGGTTATGTGCAGAAGAAAACCGGCGCCGATATGCTGCTGTGGGACGGCAGTTGCATCGTTCACGAGGAGTTCAAGTTCCGCGGCCTCAAGGATATGAAGGCCCTGTACCCCGATGCGGCCATTCTGGTGCACCCGGAGTCGCCGGACGCCATCGTGGCCATGGCCGATGCAGTGGGTTCGACTTCGCAGCTGATCGAAGCGGCTCGCACCCTGCCGCACCGCCAGGTCATCGTCGCCACCGATCAGGGCATTTTCTACAAGATGCAGCAGATGGCTCCGGACAAGGAGTTGATCATTGCCCCCACCGCCGGCAACGGGGCGACCTGCCGCAGCTGCGCCAATTGTCCGTGGATGGCGATGAATCATCTCGAAAACATGATGCAAAGCCTGCAGTTCGGCGACAACGAAATCCACGTCGATCCCGAGACCGGCCGCCAGGCCATGGTGTCGCTGCAACGGATGCTGGATTTCCGTGAGCAGCAACTGGCGGCCGGCGCCCCGGCGACCGTGGCGGGGGCTTGATCGGGCCCGAGTCGAGGACTGGCGAAACCGGGGCGCAGCGCGAGCGCGGTGTCCGCGCCAATTCTGCTTGACCAATCGCCGGGCACACCCCTCGGTTCGCGGAGAGTGTCGGCATCCCCGATCAGCTCCACCCGGTTGTCGCTGGCAGTGGTAGCGGACGCGCTGGTATCCGGCCAAACGCCGGGTCGCTGGACCCTGATCGGCGCCGCCACTATCCTCTCTCCCATAGGTACGTCGCCCCCTGAGGCGGGTCGTGGCAGGCAAGGCTGAAAGCGCCGGGAAAGCCGTGTCACCGATACTGCACTGTACTGTTTGCGCCCTGCACGACGACATTCGTTGGGCATCCGTGGCGTTAGCATCCCCCTTCCGGACTCGCGTGCAATCCGGC
>JBAZCN010000114.1:0-11444 GCA_041655035.1 Porticoccaceae bacterium
CACGAAGAGCCAGATATAAATGGGTAGCAAAATGAGCTGGACCAGCAGAAGGATCGGCGCGGCCGCGATGGCCCGGGCACCGTCCCCACCACCGAGATGGGTAAAACTGATAAACCAGTCCGTACAGGGCACCAGCAGTACCAGCAGTACGCCGAGACGAATAGCGGGATCATCCGGTAACAGCCACAACAGAAGACCAACGACCACAGGTATCAGAATAAAATTGCCCGTCAGCAAAGCGGCGATCACGAAATGCCGCCCTGAGATGTATCAGTGGCACCTGGGTGAAAGTGGTGTACAGGAGAACGCCCAGAGCTGGCCAGAGCAATAGCTCCCAATCTCGGGTCTGTTCTGGTGACATCCAGCCGATGGCCATGCCGGCCAGGATGGCAACCAGATAAATCCAGACCTGATATTGTTCTAGGCTTTTACGCATTTGGGTTATTCCACGATGATACTCGGAATCGGCACCTGTTTGTGTGGGCAGGATGTACCATGGGAGACCTGTGAGTCATGCTGTTGCCAGCCAACGTGTCTGAGGGAGTTCCATCCAACCCCAGCGAAGTACTACTGCATACGCTGGGATATGCCCCAAGTTACCGGCCGATTTCTTGGGGCAAATTTGGGGCAATTTGATCGCCAAACTATGCCATTTCAGGCCATTCTGCGTATTTCAGCGTAGTACGGCGTAGTTGCAATAAGATGCTGATAAATAAGTAAAAATACCCTATTTTGAGCCATTTGGCATTCAATCAGCCCCCACTATGGGGGTGTGGCTTTCCAGGGTGTCCGAACTACTCATAACTTCTCGACGCTGACAATGAATTCAAAATGACACGCGACATATTACGCTATGTGCCCAATCAACCGAAACCGGGCGTGATCAGCGGGCGGGGTGGCGCAAGCGGCCGGCGGCGCGCGGCTTGAACAACCAGGGTGCGCCGGCCGGCCATATGGAATAGGAGCTAGTGATGAAAGGGACTGGTGATGAGTGGGAACGCCGGGGCGTTGGGGGCTCGCGGGGCGCGGCATCCTGGACGCCGTCCCGCTGAAATCAACTGTTGCGCTCTATGGTCAGCGCTTTCGACCACAGGCTGTTCCGGCACCGCGGACAGACAGCGCCCTGCTCTGCCGTGAGCGTCTGTATGTATCCGCAGCGGCTGCAGGCATACTGACCGGCGGACGGGGCACTGCTATGAATGTCGCGATGCTCTGGGGGCAGCACTGACAGTCCCGGCCTGACGGCATCGCGCTCGTAAAAGAACAGGCTGATGTTGCCATCAACCTCGAGTATGCCGAGTCTTACCTGTCCGAGGTGCTCGACGCTTTGCTGACGCAGCTCCATAAAGAACTCGTCATCGGTGATGTTCAGGCGCTGAAAACTTTCCAACTCGTACAGCCCGTCGCGGATGAGAGTCAGGGGCTTGCCTTCCACCCAGTCGTTGAAGGCGCGCGAATGCTGCATGGTATAGGTGGTCACCCTATAGAGAAACAGGATGCTGGCAAATACCGCAACGGCGGACAGGACGGGTGCATCATCATAGAAGACGACATCGCCTGCCGCCGAGCCCAGCGTCAGGATAACGACCAGTTCGAACACCGACAACTGGCGTATGCCGCGGCGGCCCGACGCCTTCAGAAAGAGGAAGACCAGCGCGTAGCCGATGAAAGCGCGTATCGCGACTTCGCCGAGGAAGAGTAGCGGCAGATCGTTGAGTAAAACCCGTTGCCAGTCGAAAGGAGTCATATTTTACCTTTGACATAGATTTCTTGTTGCCGGTTCGAGAACTATAACGTCATAACGCCATCTTTGGGAGGGAGCGTGAATAGGCGAAAAGCGCGAATTGTCGTGGGAGCAATCCTATCCTGGTGGACGTGGCTGGTCTTGTGGCGGCCACCATGCCGATGACGAGCCGCACATGGTGTTGCTCGAGATGGCAAGCAATCTCGATATAAGGCGCGAACGGGAAAAGTGTGCTAAACCTTAAGTTGACTGACTGGCGGAACCTAACGACGTTGGCCGCCATCTCCGCGTAGCGTGGGCCATAGCCACGGAAAGCGCAAAAATCCTCTCTAGTCCCATCATCACAGCCGAGGAGGGCCATAATGGCTAAGTGCGATAATTGTGGAAACGACTACGACAAATCATTTCAGGTGTCTGGGGTCGACGGCAAAACATACACTTTCGATAGCTTCGAATGTGCCATTCATGCCATGGCGCCGCTTTGTGCACACTGTGGTGTGAGAATCATCGGCCACGGCCTGGAGCAGGGCGGTCGCATGTTTTGCTGCAACCATTGCGCCGAAGGTGAGGGGGTGACCAAATTGCGGGATCGCGGGTAACGGTCTCATTTGCTCATCGCGGAATCGGCGATATGCGGGTCGATTGTCCGGGGTAGCGCTGCAGATGGTGCTCGCGATTGGCCAGTCCTGCTTATTTTGGGCATACTGGTGAATCGTTGTCTCAAGAGATTTATCAATATGTCGCTTCTATGAGCACGCCCGGGTATCGAACCAAGCTGGAGCGCGTCGCCATTGCCGGCACCAGTGAACTTCTGATTCGTTCTTTATATGATCAACAGCAGTATTATGATCCATTGGGCGCGGCGCAGCGCCTCGGTATCTGTTCAGCTTCCTGGCCCTTGTTCGGCCTTTTATGGCCTTCGAGTATTCAGTTGGCGGCCTGCCTGGCCCTCCGCCCTGTTTGCCAGGACGAACGCATTCTGGAAATCGGCTGCGGCCTGGCCCTCGCGAGCATGGTTGGCCACAGGCGCGGGGCGCGCATTACGGCCAGCGACCGCCATCCCCTGGCGTCCACATTCCTTGAATATAACCTGCAGCTCAACCGTCTGCCGGCACTGAAATACCGGCACGGGCAATGGGGCGCGACAGATGTCTTGCCGGCGGCGCTGGCATCGGATATCGAGGTTCTATCGGCCCGTTACGACCTGATCATCGGCAGCGACCTGTTGTATGACCGCGATATACCGGAAGCGCTTGCCGGGTTTATCGATGACCATGCGCTGTCCAGCGCCGAGGTGTGGATAGTGGACCCCAATCGCGGTCATCGACCGGCATTTAACCGGCACATGGCCGCGCTTGGGTTCGAGCTGGAGCGTGACAAACGGCTGCATGACAAGGCAGATGCCGGCGGGACGCCATCTGAGGAATATAAAGGTCGATTGCTGGTCTATCGAAGATAGCTGGACGGGGACACCCACAGACTTGGAGCATGGTCGATGGGTTTCTCCAAAAAAAACAGCCATAGCCTGTGGGTGTCCCAAAAAACATCAAAAAAGTGGATGTCCCGAAAAAAGAAGAGCCGTAGTCCGTGGGTGTCCCCAAAAAAACCCAAAAAAACTAAAAAATCTTTAAGAATCCTTGTGACTGCTATTCTACCGTGGAGACGTTTATCCGGAGACAATCGGCAAAAATGTCACTCAGGCGGCGCGGGTCGGAAATAAGGCTTTTTCTCTCCTTGGCTGGCTGAGGTCTGCTGCGGACTATATTTGACACATCATAGGTTCTACGTCTATAGATAGTACCGAGCGGATGCCCTCGACATCCCCCTGTCATTCCAGGAGTTAGTCCGATGGTTAAGAAAAAGACACAAATATCCGCTTCGCCAAAATCTTCAAGCGAAAAAGATACACTGGGGAATGGTGGCGAATTGCACCAGTGGGCTGGCGGCTCGCATCCGCCGCTGACCACCAATCAGGGTATCCCGGTCGTCGACAACCAGAACTCGCTACGTGCCACGCCGCAGGGGCCGACTCTGCTGGAGGATTTCATCCTTCGCGAGAAGATCACCCATTTCGACCACGAACGCATTCCCGAGCGTATCGTGCATGCGCGTGGATCAGGTGCCCATGGTTATTTCCAGCTGACCAAGTCACTGAAGAAATACACCACCGCCGACGTGCTGAGCGAAACCGGCAAGACGGTGCCGGTCTTTGCCCGCTTCTCGACTGTCGCCGGCGGAGCCGGATCCATCGACACGCCACGCGACGTGCGTGGCTTCGCGGTGAAGTTCTATACCGAGGAGGGCAACTGGGATCTGGTCGGCAATAACATCCCGGTGTTCTTCATCCAGGACGCGATCAAGTTCCCGGACCTGGTGCACTCGGTGAAGATGGAACCCGACCGCGGTTTCCCCCAGGCAGCCAGTGCCCACGACACCTTCTGGGACTTTATTTCGCTTACGCCTGAATCCATGCACGTAATCATGTGGGCGATGTCCGACCGCGCGATCCCGCGCTCGCTACGCATGATGGAGGGGTTTGGCATCCACAGTTTTCGCCTGGTCAACGACAAGGGCGAGAGCACCTTCGTAAAGTTTCACTGGCGGCCGAAGCTGGGCCTGCAGTCCACTGTATGGGACGAGGCAGTGAAGATCGCCGGCGCCGATCCCGACTTCCATCGCCGCGACCTGTTCGAGGCGATCCAGCGCGGGGATCATCCGGAGTGGGAGTTCGCGGTACAGTTGTTCACCGAAGAAGAGGCAACGGCGTTCCCCTTCGACCACCTCGACCCGACCAAAGTGATTCCCGAGGAACTGGTGCCGCTGACGGTGATCGGGCGGATGGTCCTCGACCGCTGGCCCGACAACTTCTTCGCCGAGACCGAGCAGGTGGCGTTCTGCCCGGCCAACCTCGTGCCCGGCATCGACTTCAGCAACGATCCGCTGCTCCAGGGCAGGCTGTTCTCTTATCTGGACACCCAGCTCATTCGGCTGGGTGGCCCGAACTTCCACCAGATCCCGGTCAATGCGCCCAAGTGTCCGTTCGCCAACCTGCAGCGCGATGGGCACATGCAGATGCGGGTACCCAAGGGCCGGGTGAACTACGAGCCCAGCTCGCTCCAAGGCGACAGCCCCCGCCAGACGCCGGCTGGATTCCGCAGCTTCGCGGAGCAGGCTGACGACGGCGCCAAGGGCAGGATTCGCGCTGAAAGCTTCGCCGACCACTATTCCCAGGCACGCCAGTTCTATCGCAGCCAGACCAAACCAGAGCAGGCGCATATCGCCTTCGCGCTGGTGTTCGAGCTGTCGAAGGTGGAGACCCTGCACGTGCGCGAAGCCATGGTCGGCCATCTGCGCCATATCGATGCCGACTTGGCCAAGCGGGTGGCCGGAGGGCTGGGCCTGAAAAAAATGCCGCCGGAGGCGGTGACGTTGGTCAAAGCCCAGGATTTTCCTCCTTCGCCAGCGCTGCAGATCATCGGCAAAATGAAGCAGACCCTTGCAACTCGCCAGGTCGGCATCCTGGTGGATGATGGCTCCGATGCCGCTACCGTCGCCGCCTTGCGCAAGGCCGCAGAAGATGCCGGCGCCGCGGTCAAGATCGTCGCGCCTAAGATCGGGGGTGCCAAGGCCAAGAGGGGGGAGAATCTAGCCGCGGACGGACAACTGGCAGGCACGCCGTCGGTGATGTTCGATGCCGTTGCGCTGGTGCTATCTGACGCCGCCGGGCGCAAGTTATCCGCTGAAGCGGCTGCAGTGGACTGGGTGCGTGATGCCTACGGTCACCTTAAGGCGATTGCCACCGACAGCGGCGCCAGGCAGGTGCTGGCCGCCGCCGGGATCGACCCCGATCCCGGGGTACTGGATGCCACCGACACCAAGGGATTTGTCAAAGCCGCCATGACCCGGCAATGGGCACGCGAACCGGGGCTGCGGACCCTGCCTTGATCTGCGCCACCCACGAGGGCCCTTGAACGATTGGAGAAACCACATCCATGACCGAAACTATCTACGACCTGCTGCGCGAAAGTCACGAGATTCAGCGCAGCATGTTGCGCAAGCTGCTGCGCAGCAAGGCCGGCTCGCGCGATCGTATCGCCCAGTTCACCGATCTGCGGGTTGAACTGGGCGCGCACGAGGCTGCCGAAGAGCGCTTCCTCTACGTACCGATGCTGATGGACGACCGTGGCTTGGATTCGTCCCGTCACGCCCTGCACGAGCACCACCAGATCGATGAACTGATCGAAGATATCCGGAGTCTGGATCCTGCCGGGGACGCCTGGCTGAACAAGACCAGGGAGCTTTCCAAGAAGGTACACCACCACCTGCATGAAGAAGAGCGTAAGTTCTTCCAGGTTTCCGGCAAGATCCTCGGCGATGTCGAGAAGACCAGGCTTGCGCGGCAGTATCGCAACGACTACACACGCATGCAGAAAGTTTTGCGCGCTACATAGTGCTCTCTCCGAAAGGTAATGGAAGGTAATTAGGACACCCACCAATCAGAGGTTGACAACACTGCAAACTTTTGCGACGGTAGCCACGTCTTGACAATGTTCACGGAGGAACGCATGACCAGACCACGGAAGGAGCTGATTTCCCTCGCCGATACCCCCTACTATCATTGTGTCTCTCGTTGTGTGCGGCGCGCCTTTCTGTGCGGTTCCGGTGACGGGTACAGCTTTGAACATCGCCGGGGCTGGATCGTCCAGCGCATCAAGCAGTTGGCCACAGTATTTACTATCGATATTGCCGCCTATGCGGTGATGGCCAATCACTACCATCTGGTGCTGCGGGTCGACGCCGCGCTGTGCCAGGCGCTGAGCTCTGACGAGGTGATTGACCGCTGGCGGACACTGTTTGCAGGCCCGCCTTTAGTACAACGCTATGCTGCGGGCCACCATCTCTTGCCCGCCGAACGGGTCGTGGTGGATGAGATTGTCGCAACCTGGCGCCAACGCCTGGGGGACATCAGCTGGTTTATGCGTTGTCTCAACGAACCCATTGCCCGGCTGGCCAACCAGGAAGACAACTGCAGCGGGCGCTTCTGGGAAGGCCGCTTCAAAAGCCAGGCGCTGCTGGACGAGCGGGCCCTGCTCAGTTGCATGGCCTATGTCGATCTCAACCCGATCCGGGCCGGGATTGCGGACCGGCCAGAAACCTCGGACTACACCAGCCTTCAGGAGCGGCTGGGCCTCGCGCCCGCTGACCAGGCAAAAACAGCCAGAGCACCAGACGCTACTGTTGGTGATCAAAATATCCCAACGCCGCTGGCGGGACTGTTACCCTTTTCAGGCAGTGATCACGGCATGACCCAACCCCGCCACATCCCGTTTGACTTGTTGGATTATCTTCAACTGGTGGACTGGACAGGCCGTGCGGTAAGAGACGACAAGCGAGACGCCATAGCTGCCGACCTCCCGGCCATCCTGCAACGCCTCAATCTGAGACCGCGGGATTGGCTGCCAAATTGCTGCGAGTTAGAACAGCGGTTTGGTCGCGCCATTGGCCCCGTCGCCAAGATCACGGTACTCTGTGAAAGAGTGGGTCAGAGGTGGATACACGGTATTCGCCATTGTCGCCGTTTCTACTCGCCACAGTCCACATAGTACCTTTCTCACTATCGGAATAGCACCTTGTGCTCTTCGGGCAGACTAGGCAGTGCCCTGATTTCGAAATTTCGGCAATTTGGGCAGGGCTTGGCAACGCTAGTTGATGATTACAGAGAGGTTTTTGAGAATATTGACCCGATAGTCATTGATAGGGCGCAGCTGTCAATTCGTGTGATTGCTGATAATCTTCCCAATCCAAATCCGTGGATGTCCTTTATCTCTTCCTTTATCTCTTTATCTCGGATAGAACAATCTCGTCTACCCAGAGTCTGTTAATGCGGGCAAAACAAACAAGCGAGGAGCCTATATGCAACCAACCCGACGATTGTTCCCGGTCATCTGGCTGACCCTGACCCTGGCCACCCCCTGGGCTGTCTGGGCGGACAGGGTCTATACCGATGCGCAATTGCATTATGTGAACTTCGTCCAGGAAACCGCTGGTATGGATGCGCTGTTCGAGGCCATGGACGCGGGTAACGTCCGGGACGTGGTGATCATGGGGTTGGGTGTGGTGAAGAAATGGGAAGAGTCCGCCCCCCAGGAGCCGCGCTACTACATGGGCGATGAAGCGCCCGTGTATTACTACAGTGCCACCGACCCTTTGTTGGCGGACGCCATTCAAGGGTTGGCGGAAGAGCGACGTGCGCGACTACATCCGTTCATTGCCGGTTTCAATCCCACGGACATGAATGCCGTCAACCATATCAATCTGATGCTGGAGATGTATCCCGGCTTGTGGAAGGGTATCGGCGAAATCCTTACTCGCCACGACGACCTGACCGCTCTGACCAAGGGTGAAACTGCGCGCGCCAATCATCCCGCGCTGATGAAAGTGTACGAACTGGCCGCCAAGAAAAATCTGCCGGTTCTCCTGCACAGCAATATCACCTCCAAACGCGAACAAGATCCGATTTATCTGGAAGAGCTGGAAGAAGCCCTGGAGAAAAACCCGGACACGATCTTCATCTGGGCTCACGCCGGCACCAGTGCTGAAATTCACCGTTATCAGGAACGGGTACCCAAGTTGCGCAGCATCGTCAGCGCCTTGCTGGCGGACTATGACAACCTCTATATTGACCTCTCCTGGACCGTGCTGGACACCTATCTGCTCGATGACGGCAAGCCGAATGATGCTTGGCTGGCCTTGGTTGAGCGATACCCGGAGCGCTTCATGGTCGGCACGGACCTGATCGGCCGCTTTGCAAGTCTGGCGAAGACCATCCAGGCTTTCGATACGTTTCTGGACGCCTTGCCGGAAGACGTAGCCGATCGGTTGGCTCGCACCAACCTGTTGGCGCTGCTCCCGAAGTCAGGATCTCAGGACACCCACCGATCAGAGCTCTAGCCGACTGTTCCAATTTATGGCTGTCCCCCGCTAGCCCGTGACTGGTTCCGATTAGTGGGTGTCCCCAGATACCTTCCCGGATTCCGATTTGTGGGTGTCCCCAGATACCTAGGGAACTAATTCTTGCCGTGTTTGCCAAAAGCTGGCAGGAGAAGTACCGATGACAACGGGTCAACACAATCGCAGCTATTGGAATGCCATGGCGGCTCCTGCTTCCCTCCCCGGGCTTGCCGTCGACCTGAAAGCCGATATCGCCGTTATTGGTGGTCTGCCCCGCTGGGTTCACGGTTGAAAACGATCGTTGCCGCCGGCTGGGCAACGTCCATCGACCAGAATGCCGTCCCACGCACAGTCGGCGATAAGGAAATTAACAAACAATGAATCTCGATCTTGTCTTGAACGCAATGCAATGGCCGGCGATGATAGCCACCCTGATCGCTGCCTGGCTGGTAGGGTCGCAAACCAAAAGAAAGCGCAGCTGGGGATTCTACTGGTTTATTCTCAGCAATCTGCTATGGGCAGTGTGGGGCTGGCATACCCAGGCATATGCCTTGATCATCTTGCAGGCGGGACTGTTCATGATCAACCTCCGTGGCAGGAAAAAGAACCAGCCTGCTCAGACCGCGAATTAAGGTCTGCCTGTCAGGTCACAGCAAACGATCGCTCTGGCGGCATCTGTTCCCAATTACAGAGTCTGCCGCAATAATCGCAAGCCTGATTCCAGCTTATCTTGACCGACCTGGCGAAGAACGCGGGACGCCGGGCTCCCAGAAGAGCCCGGCGTTTCGCAACCGGCCTCAACGGCCGGAGAATAGCTGCTGCATAGCGTCTAGAAGATGATGGCAAGCAGGATGATGATGGGAATTGGAATGCCGATCAGCCACAACAGTATTGATCTCATGTTAAGGTCCTCTCCAATAAATGAATCGATTCGAAGCTAACACTATGATTTCGACCTAAGATTCCGGCGGATTTCACAGATCACGCCGGCGGCCGCCGAAGGTGGCTGCAAGACTGGCGACAAATGCTCCCACCAACAGGGAAAAACTGAACCACAGCGCAGCATAGGCAGACGCCTTCTTGGCATTATCCGCCGCCTCTTTTGCAGACTCTTCAAGTTCATTGAGACGGAGCTTCAGGCGCTCGTAAACTTCGGCGACCCGTTCTTGAGCTTGCTGTTCGGTCAGTTCCGTGCGCTCGGCAATCAGGCTGGCGACATAGTCGAGGTCGTTCTCGTCCAATTTTTCATCCTGCCATATTCCGTTGATGAATATTCTGACCACCTCGGCATTATCCCGCGATTCCCTCTGGGTTCGCTCCGCATTCGACGTTGCGTTCGGTCGCCGCGATGCTGCGTTACTCACGCCGGTTTCTGGCTCTCTTCGTGAAATTTCATCGGTATCTTCTTCGGAGGGTGAAGACGTCGTTGGCGTCGGCTGCTGTCGGGTTGTTTGCGCCGTGTTATCTCTGGCGGCGGAACGCGCGTCGCGGAACAGGGAGTCCACATAATAATTCAGCATGCCGTCCTCGTTCATGCCCTCCAGCGCGTCCTTTGCACCCGATGCCGCTGTTGCCGCGGCGGAAGCGGTGCCGCGCACCACCTCAGCTCCTGCCTTCAGTCCCCCGCCGACAACAGCTGTCGCCGCAGAAGCCAGCAGCGTAGCGGTTGCCAGGGTGGCCACCGCCCAGGCAAGCAGGCCGTGGGCAGTATCGCGAAAGAATACTTCGTCGGTGTGAATTCCGACCCATTTTGTCCTTAGCCGACCTGCCAGATAGCCGCCGATCCCCGATGCCGCAAGCGACATGAAGGTAATCCACACAATCGACGTTATGCTCAGCGTGGTGGCGCTGACCCCTTCTTGTGCCCATGGAGAAACAGCAGAGAGGCCGAATCCAGTGCCAAGCAGGAGCAATATCAAGGACAGCGCTGCTGCGGCCGCCGCTCCCGCAAAGATCGCGCTCCATGAGACGCCGCTGGAAAAATTGAGGATATTGCTATCGCGGATATCCAGTGAATGTGATCCGTCGGTGGTATTCATATTATGCCCCTGATTAACAAGTATTGGTTTTGTTGGATTTTCAGCATGTCAGATAGAACCAAACGTCATTCACAAACTCCTGTTAAGAGAACCGTCCAACTTTCTTGGGCACACGAAACAAGGAAAAGTTCTAACGATGTGGGCTTGAGATTGGCAGGCCCGATAGGGGCTCCCACTGATAGCAGTGACGACTGCACTGAGAGCTTCTGGAACCCGAAACATCCCTGACAATTTTTTCGGAGGGGTATGACGAGGCCCCGCGAATCAATCGGCTCAATGGCTGTCTTCAATCTTTGCAGTAGGCCGCGCGGACATGCCGATCAGTTCTTCTGGCATGCTTATTGCCGGCCAGATGTGGGCCATGATCTGGCATTGATCACCCCGCAATGCCGAAGAATCTCAACGCCTGGATAAAATACGACTAGCGAATCAATCGAGTCAGTGGCTGTCCTTGATCTTCTTGATCTTGCCAATCTTAGTCCGGTATTTCAGCCTGCCATGTCAACCTAAGAAAGAAATAAGAACAGGCACTGACTGGCACTGATTGGTTGTTGATTCGACAAGACGTCACTGTTGGTTTATGTGGCTGACCTGCCCGGGGATTTTCGGACCAGCTAAAACTTGAGAGGATGGCTTCCTGACAAGAGAGGAAGTCATGAAGAAGGGTCGTTTCAGCGAAGAACAAATGGTCAAGCTGCTGCAGGAGGCTG
>JBAZCN010000115.1:0-11432 GCA_041655035.1 Porticoccaceae bacterium
ATGGCCGTTCAGGTCGACGGCAATGACGATTTCCGCGCCCATCGCCCGGGCCAGGGAGACCGGTACCGGATTCACCAAGCCGCCGTCCAGCAGGTAGTAACCATTCTGTCGCGCCGGCGCAAAGAGGCCTGGCAATGAAATGGAGGCGCGGCACGCCGCCAGCAGCGGGCCATCCCGCAACCAGATTTCCCGCCCGGTGCCCAGTTCGGTGGCGACACAACTGAACGGGATGCCGAGCTCGGCGATATCCGGGTTGCCGATGATTTTTTCCAGTGCCCTGGTCAATACAGCGCCGCGGAGAAATCCTCCGCCCATGATCCGCGCATCCAGCAGGCGCACGATATCCCGGCGCCGCAGGCTGTTGATCCAGTCCTCGAACTCATCGAGCACCCCGGCGGCCAGGGCGCCGCCGACAATGGCGCCCACCGAGGTGCCGGTAACCATATCCACCGCGATACCGCGTTCCGCCAGTTCGCGGATGGCACCGACATGTGCCCAGCCCCGCGCCGCGCCGCCGCCAAGCACCAGCGCCACCTGCGGTCTGCGCGGGTTCACTGCCGCGACCCCCGGTTGTCGCGCACATCACCGGGATGGACATGAGCATGTTGCATGGTCAGCACTGCCATTGGTAAACCGTCTGCATCATCCCGGCGGTCATTGCGCCGGTTGCGCATCGACGACCTGGTTGCGGTATCTTCCCGGATTGCGTCGCCGGCCTGCAAGGTATAAATACCTCAGGATTCCGCGCGGGAAGGAGCGCGCAGCGCTCGGCGGGGTTTCCCATGCGCCGAGCGCGACTCGTCGAAAACTCAATAAATATTTTATTTTTCAAAGAGTTGAAATGTTTTCCTGATGCAATATCTGGCTAGAATTCCTCCAGCGCAATCACGTCATAGGCGGGCTCTTCATAGGGATGGGCATTGACCAGCGCTTCGATGGCCGCCTCGATCAGGTGGTCGTCGCACACCAGCTCGACCTTGTATTCCGGCACTTGCTCAACCCAGCCCTTCTCGCCGAGAAAGGGGTTGCTGCCCTCGAGAGGGCGGAACTGGCCCTGCCCCGGCGTTTGCCAACAACAGCGGTCGTAATCGCCGATCTGGCCGGCCCCGGTGTCGAACACCGCGTTCTTGACGATTTCGAGATGGCTTTCCGGTACGTAGAAGCAGAGCTTGTACATCGCCGCCTCAGTACAGCAGGTTATAGATCTTGCGCTGGTATTCGACCGCCAGCGGGTCGCTCTTGCCGAGGGTGGCGAGAATATCGAGGTAGACCTTCTTGGCGCCGCCATCGCGGAAGTCGAGGTCTTTTTTCAGCAGATCGAGCAGCAGTTCGAGAGCCTCGCGCTGGAACTGGTGCTGGCTGAATTGCACCGCGAGTTCGTAGGCGATGTCGCGGTTGTCCGGATCGGCGCTGAGTCGCGCTTCGAGCTCCTGGATCTCCGGGGCTTTCGCCGCTTCCTGCTGGAGTTCGAGCTGGGCCACCAACTGCTGGTAAAGCTGATCCTGATCCTTCATCGGGATCCCCTTGAGGAGCGCCGCGGCATCTTCCGAACGGTTCAGCATCAGCAGCACCTGGGCGAGCATCATGCCGATATCGCTGCGCCGACCGGATTCCTCATGGGCCTGACGCAAGTCGAGCAGCGCACCGGCCAGGTCCCCGGCGGCGATTTTGTCCTGCGCTTCCTCGATCTTCAGATCCCAGGGCTTGGGCAGATATTCGTCCAGCAGCTTGCGGATAGCCGGCTCCGGCTGCGCGCCCTGGAAAGCGTTGACCGGCTGGCCGTCCTTCATCACCACTACCGTGGGCAGGCTGCGAACCCCGAACTGCGCGGCGATTTCCGCCTGCTCATCGGCATTGACCTTGGCCAGCAGAAAAGCGCCGCCGTATTCAGCGGCGAGCTTTTCGAGGATCGGCATCAGCACCTTGCAGGGCGCACACCAATCGGCCCAGAAGTCGACCAGAACCGGGCGCAGCCGGGATTCATCGATCAGGTATTGCTGGGCATTGTGCAGGGTGATTTCGACGACATTGGGATTCATTGCTTGCTCTCTGTAGTGATTTCATGGGCCTGTAGAGGTGGATTATGCCTTTACCGACGGAGTGCTGGCCAGTTGTTGCCGCAGTCCGGGGCAAACCACAGGCGCCGCCCGGCCCGATCAGCGGTGGCGGATCATCCAGCAGTTGTGAATCTTCGGATTGCGCTCGAAATCCGCCGGGATGGTCCGCGCGCTGATGTCCTCCACGGCGTAGTCGGCGACGACGACCTCGTCCATCCGGAAACGGCGGAAATTATTGGAAAACACCAGCGTGCCACCGGCGGCGAGAACAGCCATGGCGTCGTGAATCATCGCCGCGTGGTCGCGCTGGATATCGAGCACCGCGTCCATTTTCTTGGAATTGGAGAAGGTCGGCGGGTCGAGGAAGATCAGATCGAAGCTCCCTTCCCGCCTGGCCAGCCACTCCAGGCAATCGGCCCTGAGCAGTTCGTGATCCCACTCGCTGATGCTGTTGAGAGCGAAGTTGCGGCCGGCCCAGTCGAGATAGGTATTGGACATATCGATACTGAGGCTGGACTTTGCGCCACCCAGCGCGGCGTGGACGGTGGCCGCGGCGGTGTAGCAGAACAGGTTCAGAAAGCGCTTGCCGCGGGCCTGCTCCCCCAGCCATTGGCGGATCGGGCGGTGGTCGAGAAAAAGGCCGGTATCCAGGTATTCGGCCAGGTTGACCTCGAGCCGCGCCGGCCCCTCATTGACGACGAAGGGCTTGGCGTCGCGATGCCAGGGGCTTTGACGCTGGTACTGGCTCTCGCCTTTCTGCCGCCGGCGCTCCTTGAAAAACAGCTTGTCGCGGCTCTCCGGGTAGAGGGCCAGCAATGCCTGACGGACCTCGGTGATACGCCGCCGCGCAGCCTGTTCATCCACGGTGGCTGGCGGCGCGTATTCCTGCACGTGGATGGCATCGCCATAGATATCCACGGCCACCGCGTATTCCGGAATGTCGCTGTCGTAGAGGCGATAGCAACTGACGCCACTGCGCTTCAGCCAGGGTAGCAGCTTGCGCCGGTTTTTTTCCAGGCGATTGGCGAACATCCGCGCATTGTCGGAGAGGATGCGTTCCCGCGGCGCGGCCTCGTCGGCACTTTTTTGCTCGAGCAGCTCGAACAGCAATAGCTGGGCGGGGATGGTGCCGTTGAAAAACCTGTACTTCTTGCTGGCGCGCAGGCGAAGCTCCTGCCCCAGATCGCTGTTGCCGGTGATTACCGCCAGCCGCCAGCCGCTGAATTCCCGTCTGGCGACGGCGCCCAACTCGTGGTAAAGCGGCCTCAGGGCATCCACCTCCCCCCAGCGTTCACCATAGGGCGGGTTGCAGATCAAGAGCCCGTCGTCGAGTGGTTTGTGGGTAGGCTTCACCAGGGATTTCAATGGCTTGGCGATAACTTTTACGTGCTTCTCGAGACCGGCGGCGGCAATGTTCTGCAGCGCCGCGTCGACCGCCCGGGCATCCTTGTCGTAGCCGCGGATTTCCGGAAGAGCAGCGGCCAGGCCGGCGGCTCGCCGCGCCTCGGCTTCCGCCACCATCGCTTGCCAGCACGCGCCATCGAACCGCTGCCAGCGGTGAAAGCCGAAGCGGTCCCGCAGCAACCCCGGGGCGATATCGGCGGCCATCATCGCGCCTTCGATAAGCAGCGTGCCGCTGCCGCACATCGGGTCGATGAGAGCGCCGCCACGAGCGCCGATGTCGGGCCAGCCAGCGCGGGCGAGCAGCGCCGCGGCGAGATTTTCCTTCAGCGGCGCCGGCACCATGGCGACCCGGTAGCCGCGGCGGTGAAGACTTTCCCCCGAGAGATCGAGACTGATGGCCACCCGCCCCTTGGCCAGGTAGGCATTGATGCGGATATCCGGATTGCGCAGATCCACCGCCGGCCGCTCCTCGCCGCGGGCGCGGAAGTGGTCGACGATGGCGTCCTTGATTTTCTGGGCGCCGAACTGGGTATGGCGGATGGCGTCGCTCTTGCCGGCAAAATCCACTGCCAGGGTATGGCTGGCCGAAAAGTGGCTGTGCCAATCGATGCTTCGCACCCCGGCGTAAAGATCATCGGCGGAGTCGATCGCGATGCGGCCAAGAGGCAGCAACACCCGGTTGGCAAATCGCGACCACAGACAAACCCGGTAGACAAAATCCGTCGCGCCCATGGCATAGACACCTGCCACCGTTTCGCGCAGCGACGTCGCGCCGAGGGCCGCCAGTTCGTCCAGCAGCAGCGACTCGAGCCCCTTCGGGCAATTGATGAACCATTCCTGGCGGGAATCGTCAGGATCCGGAGATTCCCAACCGGTCCCCTGTTCGGCCGGAGAGGCATTGGTGGATGTGTTGCGCATAGGCATAAAGCAATGGTCCCGGTTTTTGATTGCGTAAAAGCATTAAACACAGCTTTGTTAGAGAGATAAGTTCTTCGACACGTCCGATCCGATTTGGTCAACTGAAAGTCCGGATGACATGGAACTGCAACGATAATCTGTTAACAGGCCAGAGTTTCGCCATCCTGGCCCCACTCGCGCAAGCCTGTCACCGGCGATCTCAATGTACCCTCCCGCCCTTGCATCCACCGGGCGACTTTAACTGGCAAATGGAGTCAAGTCCTATGAGAAAACAGAAAAGAGACATTCCCCACCGTGCGTTCATCCGGGGTTACCAGGCTGGATTCAGCATGAAAACCAAAAGCCTGTGTCCTTATCAAACGGCATCGACCCCGGGCCTCGAATGGTTGAGAGGCTGGCGCGAAGGTCGGGAAGACCACTGGCAGGGATTCAATGAACAGGCCTGCCAACAAAAAGTCTCCGCTCTGTAATCTGTAGTCTACAGTTCATTCAGGGGCGCAAAGCCCCGACTTAAAGCCTGTAAAGAGGCTTTGAAAGCAGCCATGGCAGCGCCATGGCTGCTTTCCCTGGAGTCCCCCTGCGCCTTCGCGTCGCTCAGACTACATCCGCCACCGGCTGCGCCAGTACCCAGGGGCTGGTCACCACAGCCCACACCACCGTTTCGGCCTCCAGCCATCCTCGCGCCTGATCGTCGCTCACCAGCGCGATCTCGCCGCGGCTCAGCCAGTTCTCGACCTGCAATTTGTCGTCGTCCGCCATGGCGCAGGCGACAGCAACCAGATCGAGGCCCGGCGCTACGCCGATCACCACGCCGGCAGCAAAAAAACGCTCCAGTTCCCGCCAGGGGATTTTGGCGGTCTCGGAGATGATCTTGGCCCGCCGGGTTTCCACATCGTCGAAATTCATTGCCTTGCACCGCCCCACAGCAGCATGAAAAAAATCTACGTTAATTCTATATAACACTGTTTCAAGAGAACTTTATCCTCTTTTTTCAGGCGCTTTATCGAGGCCTCGCGACGCAGGGCGGAACTGCGGTCATGACCCCGCTCGAGATAGACCACGCCCACCGCCCGCCTCCCTCGCAGATAGCGGGCGCCTTTGTGCCCGGCGACATGCTCGCGAAAGCGCCGGGCGACGTCGGTGGTGACACCGGTATACAGCGAACCATCTCCGCATTCGATCATGTAGACACACCAGTTCACGGCAGGGGGCGCAACAGGTTGCCGCAAGCCCGGCAGTGATAACGGGTCTGTCCGGACTGGATGCGCTTATGCCGCTGGCTGCTCAGCTGGTGGCTGCGGCAGGCGCACAGGTAGGGGAAGCGCCGCATCTGGCGGCGGGGAATCCCCTCCAGCGAATGGCTCGACCGGACGCTGTCGTCGGCGCCGAAAACCGCCATGACCGCTTTCCACTCGACGCCGTGGGGCCGGATCTTGCCGAGGCCATACACCGCGTCTGTCAGGTAGTGAGCGACCTCGTGGGGCACCGTCGTCGCCAGGCTGTCAGCGTAATACTTGGCAAACATCCAGGGGTTGAAGCGGATCTGTCGCCGCTGCCCCGAGACCCGGTACATCCCCCAGGTAGTGCCCTTCAGATCGAACAGCACCGGCACCAGGGCGAAGTCCCGGCCAAAATGGGTGGCGCCGAGGGCAACATAATGCGCCACCTCGGCGACGACCTGGCGCTGCTCAGCTTCGCCGATGGGTACGATCTCAGTCATGGCGGCATTATACGGGAAAGGATCGCCGGCGAGCATCGGCGGCCTCCGGCGGTTCGACGACAGCGGGCAGTTGCCCCGCAGCCGCGCCATTTCGGCTACACTCGCGCCATGATCTTCGACCTCCACAGCCACACCACCTGCTCGGACGGCACCCTGACTCCCCCTGACCTCGTGGCGCGGGCGGTGGCGATGGGCGTCAGCCACCTGGCCATCACCGATCACGACACCGTGGATGCCTACCGGAACCTCTCCGCCAGCCCCGGGTTGACGCTGATCCCCGGTATCGAGTTTTCCACCGCCTGGAACAGGATCGGCGTACATATCCTCGGTCTCAATATCGACCCGGGGTCGGCAGCCATCGCCGAGGGTGTACGGCTCCAGCACGGCGCCCGCCGCGAGCGGGCGGAGCACATCGCCGCAAGGCTCGAGAAATACGGTCTCGGCAACGCCCTCGACGGCGCCCGTGGATTCGCCTCGGCGGACAACATCGGCCGTCCGCATTTTGCCCGCTACATGGTAGCCAGCGGCTTCGTCCGGAGTGAACAGGAGGCCTTCAAGCGCTACCTCGGCGCCGGCAAGCCCTGCGATATCCGCCAGCACTGGGCGGAGCCGCAACAGGTGGTGGACTGGATCCGCGCCGCTGGCGGCAGCGCGGTGCTCGCCCACCCCGCCAAGTACAATCTGACCCGCAGCCGCCTGCTGGCCCTGGTGGAAGACTTCAAGCGCTGGGGCGGCGAGGGACTGGAAGTGGTCTCGGGCCAGCAACTGGCGGCCACCACCCGCGATCTCGCCCGGCTGTGCGAATCCCAGGGGCTCGCCGCCTCCTGGGGATCCGACTTCCACCGGCCCGGGCAGCCCTGGGCGGAACTCGGCCGCTGCTCGACCCCGCCCGGCGGCCTGCGCGCGGTGTGGGCGTCCTGGTGATGGCGCGCGGCTATTTGCCTGCGGATTTGTACTCTCCCCCCATTATTTACCATAATATCCAGTCCATCACTGCCACAGCCGGTATTCGTGACCCTGCAAAAGCCCCCCACCAAAGCCGAACTGCGCGCCGAACTCCAGGCCGCCGTAGAAAGCTACCTCGAGCATGGCGGCGAGATCCATGAGGTGGCCCGTGGCATCAGTGGCAGGGAAGACCACCGGCTGCTGATAAAACCGCTGTTCGATACCCCCAAAACGCCACGCACCAACGTCAGCGAGTTGATCGCCAATATCGAGTCGCGGCGCCATGCCAAGCCGCGGCGCTCGACCCGGTATATCGCCCGCAAGAAGCCCCGGCAAAAGATCCTCTACGATGACTTCGGTGAACCCATTCGCAAGATATGGGTAGACGAATGACGAACCCCGGCCACCGCGCTGTTACAATCCGCCGGCAATCCACCTCATCCCACGTCCATCTCATCCAGAGCCCATCATGACATTTACCGGTTCTCCCAGTTTCAGCCACGACCAGCCGGATCGTATCGGGGTGCTGATTACCAATCTCGGCACTCCCGACGCGCCCACCGCCGCGGCGTTGCGGCGCTATCTGGGGGAGTTTCTGTGGGACCCGAGAGTCGTGGAGATGCCCCGCCCGCTGTGGTGGCTGGCGCTCCACGCCCTGATCCTCAGGACCAGGCCGCGCCGCTCGGCCAGGTCCTACGCCAGTATCTGGACCGAGCAGGGCTCGCCCCTGCTGCTCCATACCCGGAACCAGGCCGCGGCACTGGCCAGTGCCCTGGCCGCCAGGCACGGCGATGACGTCATCGTCGATTTCGCCATGCGCTACGGCAACCCGCCGATCGCCGGCGCCATTCAGCGACTGTGCGACCAGGGTGTCCGGAAGCTGCTGGTGCTGCCCCTCTATCCCCAGTATTCCGCCTCCACCACCGCTTCGACCTTCGACGCCCTGGCCGCGGATTTCACCCGCCGCCGCTGGCTGCCGGAACTGCGTTTCATCAACGACTACTGCGATTTCGCGCCGTATATCGATGCCATGGCTGAGCATATCGAAAGCCACTGGCGGACCCACGGCAAGCCCGACAAGCTGGTGCTCTCCTACCACGGGATACCGGAGCGCTACCTGCACCAGGGCGATCCGTATTTTTGCCAGTGTCACGCAACCTCGCGCCTGGTGGCGGCAAGACTCGGCGTCGACGAAGGTTTCTGCCTGACCACCTTCCAGTCCCGCTTTGGTCGCGAGGAGTGGCTCAAGCCGTATACCGACCACAGCCTGAAAACGCTTCCAGGCCAGGGCGCTGCGCATGTCCAGGTGTTCTGCCCCGGCTTTTCCGCCGACTGCCTGGAAACCCTGGAAGAGATCGCGGTCGAAAACCGCGACTACTTTCTGGCCGCCGGCGGCCAGACCTTCGGTTACATTCCCGCGCTCAACAGTGAGGCCGGCCATATCGAGGCACTTTGCCAACTGATCGACAGCCACCTGGGCGGGTGGTTGCACCCGCTCGACAACCAGGCGCAACGGCACCGGCGGGCCGCGGCCCTGGGCGCCAGCCGCTAAGGCATGGCTCCGGACACCCCGTCGATGTATTCAAAAGTCGCCATATGTTCAAAAACCGCCCAGCTTTTCCCGGTGTTCTATAAATCAATTGACGGGATTTCCCCCGCTCCATAGAGTCCACGGACGACCAGCAAGTACAAGAGTATCCCGGTGGAAAGCGCCCCGCAGACCGACAACGCCCGGAAGAAAGAGACCTATGCCCAGAAGCGGGAGCGCGCCATCGCCGCGGCCGCGGCGGTATTCGCCGAAAAGGGCTACCACGGGGCGACCACCAAGGACATCGCCGACCAGCTCGGCATCCGCCAGGGCAGCCTTTACTACTACTTCAAATCCAAGGAAGAAGCCCTCGAGGAAGTCTGCACCGCCGCGATGCGCGATTATGTCCGCGGCATGGAAGTGGCCACCAGCAGCGACCTGCCGTTTGCGGCAAAAATCTACCAGATCGTGTTTTCCCATCTGGCCAGCTACCGCCATGCCAACGAGGCGCTGAAAGTACACAACGACCAGCGCCTTTACCTCCCGGAGGAGCGCCGCGAGCGCATCAAGAAGGACGGCAGCCGCTACCGGCAGATGCTCGAGGAGCTATTTCAGCGACAGATGGCCGACGGCCATCTGCCAGCCGCGACGGATTGCCAGTTCGCCGCGCATTCGGTGATCGGCCTGTGCAACGCCTGGGGCGGCCCGATCACCAGGGACGACAGTATCGATCTCGACAGCCTCAGCAGAAAATGCGTACAACTCATTTTGCAGGGCGTAGCGTACCATTCACGGTTTTGAGCAACAGCCTCGCGGTACGATTCAGCCGGGGTTCGTCGACGTTTCGATACCTGTGGTTCCTTTGGTGCGCTTCGTTCCTCAGCGCACCCTATGCCGGCTATCCCTGGAGCACAACCCCGCAGCTTCGCCCATGCGCTTTCCCACATCGGCTGCGCTGAGGGACGAAGCGCACCGGCGATGTTTGGCATATCTGCCTTTGCCTCGCCGGAGCCCGCCGCTAACCGATCCCGAAGAGCCGATGGCTCTCAAAACTGCTGGCATATTCGTATCCAGTTGTCCGTCGCGCTCTTGTGATAGCGATTGGCGGCAAGCGCCAGGTAAAAGGTGCGCTTGAGTTGGAAGCGGTGGCTCAACACCAGGGGCACCAGGCTCCCCTCCTTGAAATTGTTCTGCAGCACAATCTGCGACAGGCAGCCGACACCGAGGCCCGCTTCCACCGCCTTCTTTATGGCCTCGTTGTGCTTGAACTCTAGATAGATGTGCAACTTGGGCAGTACCGAAGCGAATGCGACCTCGAAGGTCCGGCGCGCACCGGACTCCGGTTCCCGCAGAATCCAGCGCACCCCTGTAATATCCTTCTCGGTGAGAACACCCCGCTTCCGGGCGAGGGGATGATCCGGGCTGCAGAACACCACCAGTTCATCCTTGAGCCAGGAAATAAGCTCCAGTTCCTGGCGCGGCGAAGCGCTTTCCACCATGCCCAGGTCCACTTCATAGTTGAGCACCTTGGCGATGATTTCCGGCGAATTGGCCACCGCGAACTCCACCTGGGCATCCGGGTATTCCCCCAGGTAGGAGGCCAGGCAGTTCACCGCCAGATGGTTGCCGATGGTGAAGCTGGCCCCGACTTTCAGGTGGCCGACATTCTGGTGACGCGCCAGCTCGAGATCGAACTCGCGGGCGTGGGCCAGCAGGGACTCGGCTTTCTTGCGCAGTGAATGACCGGTCTGGCTCAGTTCGAGCTTCTTGCCCAGGCGATCGAAAAGGCGTACGTCGTAGCTCTTCTCCAGGGCCAGCAACGCCGCGCTGACCGCCGACTGGGAGAGGTGCAATTCGTCCGCGGCGATGGTGGTATTCTTGTGGCGAGCCACCGCCAGAAAGATTTCCAGATGGCGCAAGGTGTATTTCACAGGAGTGCTCCGGGCTGCCGTTATGACCAGTTTTCATGGTTGATTATACAAGAAAAACCACTTTTACTTTTTGGATGGCGTGGGGTACCGTGACCGCCATATAACCTATAGAACCACCACAGGAACCCCCGATGACCATCCAGAAAGCAACCAATGTCCACTGGCACCACGGCGAGATCACCCGCGCCGACCGCAACCGGCTGCTCGACCAGAAAGCCGCCACGCTGTGGTTCACCGGCCTGTCCGGCAGCGGCAAAAGTACCATCGCCGTCGCCCTCGAAGCCGCACTGTATGGCCGGGGCAAGATCTCCTATCGTCTCGACGGTGACAATATTCGCCTGGGCATCAACAAGAACCTGGGATTCTCCGCCGAGGACCGCACCGAGAATATCCGCCGCATCGGCGAAATCGCCAAGCTGTTCGTCGATACCGGCGTCCTCGCCCTGTCCAGCTTCATCAGCCCCTATCGCGCCGACCGGGACAATGTGCGCAAGCTGCACGAAGAGTCGGGCATGCACTTCATCGAGATCTACGTCGACTGCCCGCTGGATGAAGCGGAAAGACGCGATCCCAAAGGCCTCTACAAAAAGGCGCGCGCCGGCGAAATCAAGAACTTCACCGGCATCGATGACCCCTACGAAGCCCCGGCCAACCCCGAGATACGTCTCAAGACCGCCGCTATGACCCTGGAACAGGAAGTGCAGGCGATCATCGACTACCTGGACAAGAACGGCTTCCTGAGCGGCGTCTGAGCCGTTGAGGCATTCATCCTCGGCGGCCGGCGCGCCGCCCCCTCATAAAGGAGAACATCACGTGATCAAGCCCCATGGTTCCGACGCGCTCAACCCATTGTTCGTCTACGATTCCGAGCTGCACCACCAACTCATCGAGGAGTCACAGAGCCTCCCCTCCGTGCTGCTCAACTCCGC
>JBAZCN010000116.1:0-11244 GCA_041655035.1 Porticoccaceae bacterium
AATGTCATTTCGTTATTGTGATTTGGCGTGGGTTATTGTCGGTAACTAAACGGCTCCGTTCACTATCGGGCGCGCCGTTTTTTTTGTCCAATGAAAAAATGCGGGGTAGTGATGAGTTTTTTGCATGGGGAGGGAATCCCCCGGGCACAGCCCGGGGGATTAATGGATCTGTTCGTTACCAGAGTTTGCGCTGCTGGAAGGCGGCGCGGCGGGCGCGGATGATATCTTCCCGTTCCTCGGCGGTGACCATGACAGTGGTGGCCGGCAGGTGCTTCTCGACATCGGCGATGGCGACTTTCTGCACCTCCGGGGTGGGTGTGCCCGAGCAGTCGAGCCAGCGACCCTGGATGGCGCCGCTGGCAAAGCCGGCGGTGTCGAGCCAGTTGTGCACTCCGGGATCCCGGGCGGAAATCACCGCGCGGAAGTAGCCGTCTTGGTCGACCTTAGCCTGGGCGCCGTTGAGGCTGCTGTGATTGTTGTACCAGTCTATGGTTTCGTACAGGTCGTTGGTGAGGATCAGCGACCAGTACTTGCACACCTCGGGCACTTTCACCGAGACGATCAGTGCCTCGTCGTCGCCGATATCGTAGGCCCCTTCGTAATAGGACTGGCCGGCCAGGCCTGACATCTGGGTCAGGTCATAGACCTTCAGTTTGTTGATATAGCCTTCCTTGCGCATCGCGTCCACATGGTCGACGAAAAAGGTCGAGGCATTGCCGATCATGGTTGGCAGTTCGGCGAGAGCGTCGCTCATGTACTGCGCGGACAGGCGAGGTTTGGCGGCGGGCGTGTCGAGGCGCTCGATGGCGATGCTGGTGTCCACCTCCTTGGCCCAGTCGTAGCCCACCTGGCGCAGCATCAGTTTGACGGCCTTGGGGTTCAGCTCCCACCAGTCACCATCGTAGCCTTGCGGGCGAGTGGGGCTGATCACCACGCTGAAGTGCCCCTGTTCGTCACTGACATCGTCGAGATCCAGGTAGGACAGTGGCGCTGAAGCCTGGCCCGTGCGCAGCATGTCGGGCCCCAACTGGCCCAGCTTGGCGAACAGGATGGTGCCGCGGTTGCCGGAGATACGGTAGACGCCGTCCGGCTCGATCAGTGCGCTCTTGTAGATGGTGTCGGCATTGGGCTGGTAGAGGTTGATGGCGATATTGATCTCCGGCACGAACATCGGGTACCGGCGATCCCCGACCAGGGCGTCGATGGCGGTGCGGGCGGTGGCCATCAGCATCAGCCGGTAGGCTTGCTGGCGGATCTGCGGATCGTCGCGCAAACGCTCGGGAATCTTGTCGAGCATGCGCTGCTCGAGAGGCGCCAGCTTGGCGGCAAAGCTGGTCCAGGTTTCCGCGTCGGTGGCTGAGGTCATGGTGTCGTCTCCTGCATGAAGAATGCTATTGGTAAGTATCGCGCCGGTTAGCAGCAGCGCGGCAGCGAATCGTTTTCTGCCCATTGCCTTGACATTATCCTCTTTGGTTATTATCTCGAGATTTTCTGGGGTCGGGTGGTCAGAGTGTGCTGAACAGCCAGTTTGGCAGTCTGGCGCCCTGCGACGCCATGGCCGGGCGTCTGCGCCAGATGAACGAGGCTACTGGGGTTTGCACCTCGTTGCCAAGGTGAAGTGCCGTAGGATTTCGGACAACTTGTTGTTTTATAGACTGCCGCAAGGCCATACGGTGGTTTTCCATGGGTTGTGACGTTTCACCGGCGAGACCCGGCAGGCTTGCGCCGCAACCCGATAGGGTGTGCTGAAGCATGAAGCGCACCGCAGCCTGACGGCAGCCTCCTGCTTCGGCACACCTTATGAAAGGCGCCTATGAACCGGCATGAGGGTGCGCTGGAGAACGAAGCGCACCACAGGAGCCGCAATTCTGAAAATATTCTTTCTTATCAACGCCTTTTCGCGAAGTGTCGACATACCCTAGTCGAACAGCACGTTGAGTGGCTGCCACGCGCGGGTGAAAAAGCCTTTGAACGCCGGCTGTTCGGCGTCGCCGTCGAGGCGCAGGTTGGGCAGGTGGTCGATCAGGGCGCGCAGGCCGATGCGCATTTCGGCCCGGGCCAGGGCGGCGCCGACACAGATCCGGGGGCCGGTGTTGAAGGCGATATGATCCCGGGGGCGGGGCCGGTTCAGATCGATGCGCGCCGGGCGGGGGTAGCGGTCGGGATCGCGGTTGGCGGCGGCGTTGATGGTGAACACGATCTGGTCTTTTTTTACCTCCTGGCCACCGAGTTCGATATCCTGGTTGGCGATACGGTAGCGGTATTCCACGGAGCCGTGGGTGCGCATCACTTCCTCGATGAAGTTGTCGAGCAGCTTGCCGTCGCGGTCGTCCCTGATGCGTTGGTACAACGCCCGGTCGCCGAGCAGCAGATAGATCGCATTGGCCATGGCCAGTACCGTGGTGTCGCTGCCCGCCAGGTACAGTTCACGGCAGATCGCCAGCATATCGCTGTCACCGATATCGCCAAGTTGCTCGGGCGCCTCGGCCCACAAGCGGCCCATCAGGTCGTCGGCCGGATCGACGCGGCGCTTGCGGATATAGGGCAGAAGGATATCGTTCAGTTCCTGCGAGGCCGCGAGCGCGTCGCGCGTGGCGTCGTCGCCGAGATAGTGGCGGCCGCCCGCCCAGTGCATGATGGCGTCGTGGAGCGCCACGATATGGGCCATGAAAGCATCATCGGGGGCCTCCATGCCGAACAGCGACATGAAGGTACGGCCGGGCAACGGCTTGCAGAAGCTGTCGAACAGCTCCGCCCGTCCCTTGCCGGCGATGCGGTCGAGCAGAAAGGTAGTAACCGGGATGATGTGGTGTTCGGTGTACAGGCGAATATTGTCGGGGGCGAATAGTTTCATCAGGTAGCGATGCATGCGGTCGTGTTCTTCCCCTTGCAGCACCGTGATGTTCCGTGCGCCGCCCTTGACCTCGATCATGGTGGCATCGGCGTCGGCATAGGGGTGGCGGAACCGATGCTCGTTGCTCAGCACCTGCTTGCAGATATCGTGAGAAACGACCAGCCAGCCGTTCATGTCGGCATCCCAATGGATATCGCCGGCGGCGTGCAACTGCTCGTAGAAAGAGTGGGGCACGCGGTCCTTGGTGGCGAGGAGCGATGACAGGGGGCATTTCGATGACATGGTCCATTCTCCTTGAATACTGTTGTGCCGGATTCACCAAACCATTGCACGGAGTGTGCGCATATCAAAGTTCAAAGGTAAGGTGCGACAGTATTTTGGAAACCTCGCTAAAGATAGCCAGTTCGGCGAGCTGTATATTTTTTGTGAAGCCTGACCTATCTTTGGTTAGGTCATATCGATGGAAGATGGCCCTTAGAGTCAAATACGGTAGGACTGGTGACCCTGCGACAGTTTATGGGTGGGTCTAGCGCGCTGCCCGGTGAGCAGGGTCTGTGGCCAGCACCAACCATACACTTAAAGGACAGACGGCGCATCCCGGCAGGGGCGCCCGTTCTGCGCACACTCCTCAAGGGGGGAATCATGTATAACAATACTGTCTTGAGAACCACCGTCTTGAAAACCACTATCTTGAAAACCACTATCTTGAAAACCATTGTGCCGCGGAACCCCGCTCCGGACGGGGCTGCGTCAGGTAAACAGTCCTGTTCCAGGTCAAAACTGGGCATCAGCGCGCTGGTTGTCGCCATGGCGGCCGGTGGCGCCATGGCCCAGGAGGCGGGCGGCCAACAGGCCCGAGGTAGTCTGCTGGATGAGATCGTGGTGCGCGCCCGGAAAAAAGCCGAAGGGGAGGCCGTGCAGGACACTCCGATCGCCATGACGGCGTTCGGTGAACAGCAGTTCAAGGCGATATTCGCCGATGACCTGGGGGATCTGGGGATGATGTCTCCCAACGTCGAACTGAAGCCTTCCGCCCAGGTGGGCAACCAGAACTTCACCATTCGCGGCATGGGGGTTTCCGGCACCACGCCGTCGGATTCCCCGGCGGTGGGTGTGTTCCAGAACGGTGTGTTCTGGGGCGTCAACTACGGCTCGCTGCTCGACACCTTCGACGTGGAATCGGTGGAAATCCTCCGCGGTCCGCAGGGCACGCTGTTTGGCCGCAACGTGACCGGCGGCGCCGTGGTGGTGCGCACCAAACGGCCCGATGGCGAGTTCGGCTTCGAAGCCGAGGCGGTCTATGGCGACTACGGCCGCAGGGATATCGCCGGCAGTATCCAGGGCGCACTGGTGGAAGACGTGCTGGCGGGTCGCCTGTCGGTGCTCGAGCGTCGCCTCGACGGCTACTACGACAACCTGGAGCAGGGCGGCAGGGATTTCGGCGAGAGCGATTCCACCGTGGTGCGCGGTACCCTGGTGTTGACCCCGACCGACAACTTCGATGCGACGCTGATCGTCGAGCGCTACGAGGAGGACGGCGACTCCGTTGCCGCCAAGGGTATCGAGACACCCGGCGACCTGCCCTACCAGAACGGTTACCGGGAGCCTTCCAACTGGTGGGATCTCCGCCTCGACAACCCCGGGGTTTCCGATATCGAGGTGGATTCCCTGACCCTGGAGATGAACTGGGATATCGGCCATGGGGTAATCACCTCGATCACCGGCTACCGGGATCTTTCGGTCTACAACCACACGGATTTCGACGGCTCCGGATTCAGCGGCTTCAATCAGAGTATCGATATGGAGCAGGACCAGTTCTCCCAGGAGATTCGCTACGCCTCGACTTTCTCCGATTGGATGGAATTCACCGTCGGCGCCTACTATTTCGAACAGGAGCATGACTTCCGGGAAGGCCGCGCGCTCAATAACGGTCTCAGCGGGCTCTTTGCTTCCGGCAATCATCTTGAACAGGATTCCCAAGCCGTGTTCGGTGAAGTGGATTTCCGGCTGAACGACCAGTGGACGCTGACGGTGGGTGGCCGCTACACCAGGGAGGACATCAAGGCGCAGACAGTGCCCTTCGGCGGCTGCCCCCTGGATGAGTCGATTGCTTCTCCCGAACTGCGTATCCGCAAGCTGTCGTTGTCCTGCGACCTGGGGCCTACGGGCAAGGAAGACTGGAGCGACTTCTCTCCCAAGCTCGGCCTGGCCTGGACACCGGATGAACACCAACTGGCGTATGTCACCGCTACCCGGGGCTTCCGCAGTGGCGGCTTCAGCATGCGCGGCAACGCCTTGCTGCCGCCCTTCGATTCGGAGGAAGTCACCGCTCTCGAACTCGGCTACAAGGGCGATTGGCTGGACAACCGGCTGCGGATCAATGCCGCCATCTATCACAATGAGTACGACGACCTGCAACGGACCATTCTGGTGCCGAGCGGAACGGGCGTGACCCAATCCACCGGCAACGCCGCCCAGGCGACCATCAGCGGTCTCGAAATCGACGTGATCGCCCAGGTGACCGAGCGGCTGATGGTGACCCTGGCCTACGGCTACACCGATGCCTCCTTCGATAAGTACGACGGTTTCGATGTCACCGGCGACGGCACCCCGGATCCCGGGCTGGCCAAGAACCTCGATTTCACCCGGGTGCCAGATGAAAGCTACAGCGGGTCGGTGATGTACGAGCAGCCCCTGGGTGAGCTCGGCCACCTCAGCTTCCGCATTGCCGGTACCAAGACCGCGTCCCAGTACTTCGATGACCGCAACACGATCCTCGAGCCCGCCTACGTGGTGTGGGATGCCAGCGTCACCTATTCAACCCCCGCGGACAGCTGGAAAATTTCCCTGTTCGGCAAGAACCTCGGCAACGAGGAATACGCCTACTGGGGCTCGAGCCTTGGTGCCCTCGGCGCCAACCGCTTTCTCGGCGCGCCGCGCACCGCGGGTATCAAGGTCAGCTACCAGTACTGATTGGGTCCACAACCACAGGCCCCGGCTGCAAGGCCGGGGTTCACCCAGAAAAAAATTACCGGGCAGGTGTTGTCAAGCCGGTTTTCTTTGTGAGATTGTGGGGTCGACCATTCGTTCGACCACGCCACCGCCGCTGCTGCGGCAACCGAGGAGTAGCAGCCCTGGACGTCATCGCCGTCGCCCTTGCCATGCTGCTGGCCGTCATGGCCAGTGGCATGATCAGTCGCGCTCTGCCCCTGCCGATTCCGCTGCCACTGCTGCAGATCGTCATGGGCGCCATCATCGCCGGGGTATTTGATCACGGGGTGCGGCTCAATCCGGAGATTTTCTTTCTGCTGTTCCTGCCGCCGCTGCTGTTTCTCGACGGTTGGAGAATTCCCAAGGAAGGCGTATTCAAGGACAAGTTTGCGATTCTCGAACTGGCCTTCGGCCTGGTCATCTTTACCGTCGTCGGACTCGGCCTGCTGATCAGCTGGATGATTCCATCGATGCCGCTGCCGGTCGCCTTTGCGCTGGCGGCTATCGTATCGCCAACCGACCCGGTGGCGGTGTCCGCGATTACCCGGCGCGTCCCGATGCCGGGACGGATCATGCATATTCTCGAGGGCGAATCTCTGCTCAACGATGCCAGCGGCCTGGTCGCGTTTCGCTTCGCTGTCGCCGCGGCGGTCACCGGCGCCTTTTCCCTCAGCTCCGCCGCCGTCTCGTTCGTCTGGGTGGCGGTCGGGGGGCTGTCGGTCGGTACAGGCTTTACCTGGGCTGTTGCCCTTGCCAAGAACCTGTTCAGCCGGCGCTATGGCGAGGACACCGGCCCGCAAATCCTGCTCAGCCTGCTCATCCCGTTTGGCGCCTATATGCTGGCCGAACACCTGGCGGCGTCCGGCATCCTCGCCGCCGTTGCCGCCGGGGTCACGATGAGTTACGTGGAATTGTCCGGCAGGTCGATGGCGGCCACCCGCATGGAGCGCACGGCGGTGTGGAACACCGTGCAGTTCACGCTCAACGGCATCGTGTTCGTCCTGCTCGGCGAGCAATTGCCGGCGCTGCTCGATGGCGCGGTGCAGGTGGTGCGGGAGACCGGGCACCACAACCCCGGGTGGCTGGTCATCTACGCCCTGGCGATCAACCTGGCGCTGGCGGTGTTGCGTTTCGGCTGGGTGTGGTTGTCGTTGTCGCTGGGCAAGATCCTGGCCTCCTACCGCGGGCAGCAGGCGCCGGAAATCAACATGCGCCTTGTTCTCGCCACTTCGCTGGCCGGCGTGCGCGGCGCGATCACCCTGGCGGGCGTATTGACGCTGCCGTTGACTCTGGCCGACGGCAGCCCGTTCCCGGCCCGGGATCTGGCGATTTTCCTCGCCGCCATGACCATTATCATTTCCTTGCTGGTGGCCAGTATCGGCCTGCCGCGCATTCTTGCCGGGCTGCCGCCAGTGATCGAAACCGCCTACCAGCAACAACGGACCCTGGCGGAAGAAATGGCCCGCCAGGCGGCGATCAAAGGGATCGAGAAAACCCTTTACGACCTGACCCAGGCCAACCCCGACGACTCCAGAATCTTTACCACGACTGCGGCGCGGATTATCGATGGTTTTCAGCAGCAGGTGGCCGGCGGCCTGGAGCCGGGCGTCGAGGCCGAACTCGTTCAGCGCCAGGCGGGGATCGAGGCGCAGATGCGTCTCGCCGCCCTCCGCGCCTCCCGCCAAGAGCTGTTCAGGCTGGCCCGCCACGGCAAAATCTCCGATCAGCTGGCCCGGGAGATGGTGCGCCGCCTCGATCTCCAGGAAGCTCGGCTGCTGTGACGGTATGCCTGGCCATGCCAGGGCCGTCGGGCCGGAGTCAGGGGATCAGCCCCAGCTTGCGGGCCTTGTCGATGGCGCGAGTGCGGGGCCGGGTGTCCAGTTTGTCGTAGATCTGCTGCATGTACCACTTGATCGAACCCTCGGTCATCCCCAGTTTGGTGGCGATTTCGCGGTTGCGCAGCCCGTGGCTCGCCATGGTGAGGATCTTGAGTTCATTGCTGGTAAGGCTGTCGTGCAGACCCTCGGTGCTGGCGGCCGGCGGCGGCTCGCTGCCGCTGTCACCCTCGAAGATATGCAACAGCTCGCTGGCGAAGGTCTCGGCGGGCTCGGTGGTGACGGGGCGCAGGCTGTAGGCATTGGCGAGCAGGGTTTTGACCACTGCACCCTCGTCGATAAAGCTGCGCCGCAGGGCGCTGGCGGCGCCCAGGGCCAGTGCCTCGCGCAGGGGGCGCTGGGCTTCGTTCTCCTGGCCGTCGAGAAAATACAGCTGGGCATGGAGCAGGTGCCAGCGTACCAGCGAGCGGATGGCGCCGCGCTTGGCGCAGAATGCCCGCCAGTGCTTGACCACGTGCAGGCCGTCGGCAATGGATTTGCGGGCCAGGGCGATCCGGACCCAGCAACTGGCCAGCAGTTCATCGCAGGTGGTCACCCCCGGGCCGGGCAGCATGTCGCGGCCGGGGATGAGAATGCCGGACTGGCGGGCATAACGGGCCGCCGCATTCGCTTCGCCGTCCTGGATCAGATAGCGGATGCGTTCATGGACCAGGGCGAGGCGAAAGCGCTCCAGGTCGCGGTCGAGGGCGATCACCATGCCATCGTCAAGGGCGCTGAGTGCCTTGTCGGCACGACCCTGAGCGCGGTGCAGGCGCGCCATTGTCAGCACTCCGGGCATCAACTGGTCGATATAGCCCATCTTGCGGGCCGATGGCAGGGCGTCGGCAATCAGCTGTTCGGCCCGCTGCAGATCATTGCCTTCGTAGACCAGCTCCGCCAGGGGCAACGCCGGCAATGCGGCGAGGGCCGAGCGCGCGCCGGCGTGGCGAATGGCCTGTGCCAGGCCATCCTCCAGGGTTTCCCGCGCTGCGGCGGTCCTGCCCGCAAAGAACAGAGAGGGCCCCAGATCGGCTCGCAGCACCGGGATGAGGAAGCCGTAGGGCGTGCGGCTCTCCACGGCTGTCACCGCCAGCCACAATTGTTCGAGGTCGTCGAGCTTGTACTGTTCCCGGCGCGACAGCAGCAGATGGGAGTAGGCGGTGCCCACCATGTAGGGGTGGGTCATGTCGGGGTAGCCATCGAGCAGTTGGCGGCACTGCTTTTCGAGGGTGACTACATCGTCCCGCGCCGAGGTCAGCACCATGCGCCGGTGTAGCAGCAGGTAGCGGAGCTCGCGAATCTGGTGCTCGGGGAGAGATTTCTCGCCATCCAGACGGTCGATCAGCCGGCTGGCGATGTCGAGGATTTCGTCGCTTTTCTCGAAGCGCAATCCCCGGGTATGGAACCACGACAGGCTGAGCAGAATGCGCGGCTGGCGATTGAGGATGGGCTCGGGGATCTTCCCGGCGAAGCGGGCCATCTGGCGGATGTTGCCGCTGTAGGTGAAATCCTGGCAGTTCGCCTCGAGCAGATCGGCGGCGTATTCCATGTCTCCGGATTGCAGGGCGTGCTCCATGGCCTCGGCAAAGCAGCCCTCTCCCTGGAACCAGCGGCTGGCGCGCAGGTGCAGCTGGCTTTTCAGTTCCGGACTGCTTTCTCCCAACTGGCGCGCCAGGTAGTTGGCGAACAGGTGGTGGTACCGGTACCAGTGACGCTCCTCGTCGAGCTGGAACAGGAACAGGCCCTTGGCCTCGACCTCATTGATCATCGCCCTGGCATTGGCCTCGCCGGTGACGGCGTTGCACAGCGCCGGGCAAAAGCGCTCGAGGATGCAGGTCTTGATCATGAAATCGCGGATCGCGCTGTTCTGTGGCGACAGGACCTCCTCGGAAAAAAAGTCGGCCACGGTGCGGTTGCGGCCGCTCACCGTGCCGAGCAGTTTTTCCGGGGCGATGCCCCGGCGCATGGCCAGGCTGGCGAGCTTGAGGCCGGTGATCCAGCCCTCGGTGCGTTCCACCAGGGTTTCCAGCACATGGTCCTGCAGTGCGGCGGGAATATTGCGGTCGAGGAACTGCCGGGTCTCGGCGACACTGAACTTGAGGTCCTGGGCCTCGATCTCCACCAGCGCACCCATCGCCCGGGAGCGGCCCAGGTGCAGCGCGGGGGTGGTGCGGCTGGCGATGTAGAAGTGGACGTTGCCTGGCGCCTGCTCGATCAGACTGCTGACCGCGGCCACCGAGTCGGAGCCGAGCAGGTGAAAGTCGTCGATGAACATATGGTACTCGCCCGGGCGGGATTCGAGGGTATCGAGCAGGCGGTCGAGCAGGTAGTCGACGGTGACGATGCCTTCGCTGTAGAGCAGTTCCCCCAGAATGTCGCTCCCCGCGGTTGTGGCGCTCCCGGTGGCGGCCAGCAGGTAGGCGAGCACGTCGGAGGCCTCGTTCAGGGTCTTGTCGACGGTCAGCCAGCGGGGTTCCCGGCGCTGAGCAGTGAGGCTCTGATACCATTGCATCAGCAGGCTCGACTTGCCGAACCCCGCCGGCGCCACCAGCAGGGTGAGGCGGGCGCGGGTCGCCTCGTCGAGGCGGCTGGCCAGCCTGGGTCTCTGGGTGAGCTCCGAGTGGACCGCCGGAGGCCTCAGTTTGACGCGGTGTATTCTCATGGCTTGCCTGTAATGTCCTGACCCTGCTGTCGATCAACGGGGGAAAGGGTAACACGCAGGAGCGGGGAATTGCCGCCCGGGCCAGGCGGCGCAGGCTTGCGCCGGGGCTGGACGACCGCTGTGGCGGCGGGATATCGGTTTGGTGGGGACTATTTCCGGATGGACAGGGCTGTCGTGGAAATGCCACTCAGAGTCTGGCTGTCGCGCCTGACCGTTGCCGGCGGGTTAAAGTGCCGGAATGATTCATTGTCCGGGAGTTGCCTTCCCGGACAGCCCATAACAACCATGAGTACGACCGGAGCAGCGATGCCAATCCGCAGGCTAGACCATATCAATATCCGCACCGCCCGCCTGGGCGAATCCATCGACTTCTACCGCGATGTCATCGGCATGGTGGTCAGGCCCCCGCCGATGGCCGCGGATCTCGCCATGGCCGCCTACTGTCATGACCAGGATGGCGTCCCGATCATCCACCTGGTCGCGACTGACAATGAAGTGCGAGGCGCCGAACCGCTGCGGGGCGCCGCGCAAAGGGGCATGATCGATCACTTCGCCCTCGACTGTGAGGGACTGCCGGCGGACTATGTGGCGCGACTCCAAGCCCGCGGACTGGCCTTTGAGGCCATGGATGTACCGATGATCGACCGGCATCTGATTTTTGTCCGCGATCCCAACGGAATCCTGGTGGAACTCGGCTTCCCCCTCGAATGATCCGCCGCAGCGAGTGTCTCGCCTGAGGGTACCGGAGGTCAGTTCACCGGCTCGAGGCGCACGTGGGATGCCGATTCGCCGATGGCGGTGTCGCCGTAGACCTGCACCCGGCGCTCGATCTCGTTGGCGAAAAACCGCATCAGCTGCTCGTC
>JBAZCN010000117.1:0-11122 GCA_041655035.1 Porticoccaceae bacterium
TTTGTTCTTCGCTGAAACGACCCTTCTTCATGACTTCCTCTCTTGTCAGGAAGCCATCCTCTCAAGTTTTAGCTGGTCCGAAAATCCCCGGGCAGGTCAACCCCAAACCTCACCAAACCTCAACTCGCCGAATTTCAGGGCCAACGGATCAGCACTGCGGCACGGCCTCCCCCCACTCTTCCATGTATGCACAAAAAGATATTGACCTTTCTTTTATTGTGCATACAATAGAGCTATGAAGATCGAATTCGACGACAACAAAAACCAGCTCAACATTTGCGAACGTGGGCTATCGTTCCAGTCTGCCGCCGAATTCGACTTTGAAACGGCACTGATCATTGAGGATGACCGCCGCGATTACGGAGAGACCCGCTACCGGGCTCTCGGGCTGATCAGCGGCAGGCTTCACGCCCTGGTTTTTACCGAAACCGTCGACGGCATCCGGGTGATCAGCCTCCGCAAAGCCAATCAACGCGAGGTCAAACGCTATGAGCAAGCGCAACCCTGAAACACCCGACCATGACAATCCTGAGTGGACGGACGAAGACGTCCGCCGCGCCAAGCCGGTCACCGAGCTACCCAAGTCCCTGCAGGCAAAGCTGCGGCGCCAGGGCGAGCGCGGACCACAGAAAGAGCCAACGAAAGAGCGCATCAGCATCCGGCTGGATGTCGAGGTGGTGGAGCACTTCCGGTCCACCGGCAGCGGCTGGCAAACCCGGCTGAACGAGGCCCTCAAGAAGCAGATCAGCGACAAGCGCGCCTAGCGGGTAGCCGCACATCGGTGGCCAGGAAAGCGCTGACCACCCTACTGTGGAGGCTTGAAGTAGTGGGGTGGTCAAGCTCCGCTTGGCCACCGGCAGCTTTACCGAAAAACCTCGTCGATACTTTCGGCAAACAGAACCCGCTCAGCCCAGATGTCCAGTTCCGCTTCGCCTGCTTGCTGGAGACGCTGCTGTATCTCGGCGGACAACTCGCCGAATTTCAGGGTCAACTGCCGTGACAGTAGCTCAGCGCGGCCTTTCGTTCGCCCTTCCGCCAAACCCTCTCTGCGTGCGGATGCCAGGAAGCTGGCTTCGTCGTGCAAGGCGCGCTCCCGTGCCAGCGCGCGCCAGCGGGTTTCCTCGTCATCCGACAGACGCTTGAGCTGGTCCTGCGCCTTCTGAACCGGGGGGTGGTGAATCTCGTTCATGATGCTGTCCTCGCGCCAGTGTTTGAACCAGGTGATCCAGTCCGTCAGCGTTCCTGACGACTCTTTCTGCCGGTCGAGCTTGCGCAGCTCGATCACATGCAGTTGTAAGAACCTGTTCAAAGTCTCTCGGAAACACTGTAGGAGCCCGGTCCCCGGGCGAGCGGGCTGGCGTAGCACCAGGCATTCGCCCGGGGACCGGGCTCCTACACCCATGCAAGCTGCCCTGCGGGCTATGCCTGAAATCCCTCGAACAACTCGCGATCCAGCATAGTATTAGGCATGGCGAACCTCCTTGTCGGTGCATGCTTTGTCAATGAACAGCCGACATCCGTTGGCGGCAGGAAAATCATCTCGCGAATGCGTGAAAATGCCAAAGGCTTTGGTGAATCTTTTGCGGTTAGCGCAGAACCTCTCCAGCCGCCTTGCACAGTTGCGGTAACCGGCCTGGCTATGGCCTCCCAGCCGGCAACAGGTACCGGCCCAATGTGTCATCGATCTTTTCCCGCGCCGCAGCTTCATCCAACTCACCGCTCTGAAAATCCTCGGCCAGCTCGAACAGCGCCATGAAAAGAGGCGTATCTCCGTCCTCCTTCTTCACCGCAAAGCCGTCGCTACCGGCGATGATATCTGTCCAGCGCTGCCTGACGATCCGCCAGAAGGGGCCGGTTTCTTGCCAGTATTCGTCCCCGGCGCTGAAATCGAAGCCAGCGATGCGCTGGTAGCGGTTGTTGCCAAGCTCTTTCGCCAGGTAGCCCTGCTTTTTCCCCTCTGGTGTCAGTTGCAGCTTGAGGTTTTCTTCCTCCTGTACCCAGCCCGCGGGCAGAATGGTGTGGCGGTTGTAGCCCTCCAGCACCGCGTAGTCGTCGCGCACGCTGGATTCCCGGCGCGGCAGAGGCCGCCAGGTGAGGGCGCTGCGCCAACTGGAGAAGCTGCCGTTGTGCTCCCAGGCGCCGTAGGATTCGTAGCGCGGCGAATCGTCCACCTGATACACCGCCTGCGCCCAGGTGCCCTCCGCCTGCTCCGGGCTCAAGGCCTGCTTGCGCCAGATGCCGTTCCCCGCGTAGGCAAGCAGGGAGGGCTTTTCGTACTGCCAGTCCTGGCGCCAATGTTTCATCACGTGGGGGCCGCTGATCTCTTCTCCCTCCTGCATGAACATCACCATCACATGCTGAAGGCTTATGAAGTCCTGCCAATCCTCGACGATATAAATGTATTCTGTGCCCCAGCTTTGATAGGGCGCTGCAGGCGCAAAGTTGGGAGCAAAGCCCAGGGTTTCGACAAACTCGAAGCTTGCCCGGTAAGGGCCGGCCATGGCAAGGATAGCGCGGCGGTCGCGCTCGAAGCGGCTCAGCCCTTCTTCCCGAAGTGCCCGCCATTGTGGCGATGGCTGCTGGTCGAGAGTCACCGGCACCCCCGTCGATGTCCCGCCCCTGGGCTCGGGCGGGCAGATCTGATCATGATTCCAGCTGAAGATGAAGCGGTGTTGGCATGGCGTATCGCCGTCAATGGCCGTCGCGCCTGCCGGGGAAAACGTAAATGCAGCCAGATAGCTGACCAGTATTGCGGCAAAACCTTTTAGCAGGCATGTCATGGTGCTGTGTCCTTCATCTTCTGGAATGACGGGATGGACCAATATAGTCGATAAAGGTTATTGCCGACAATTCAAGACAAGGACACTCAGGGCAAGGGCCACGCCGTCAATAAAACCAGCCTGTCCTGAACGATACGCCAGCGACGATCAACAGTACCGACAAGAGAGTGACGGGAATGATATGCCACGCCATATCGTTCAACCTGGCGGCATTGAAATTGGGCAATACCCGGAGCTTGGCATCCGCTGCCAGAGCCAGCGTCAGTGCCAGCAGCAACAGCTTTGCCGCCACGACATGGGTGAGGGGGTTGCTGAAATCCAGCCACTGGCTGAAGCTGGGGAGAAGATTTTTTGCCAGCAAAACACCGGTGACAATCTGCACGATCAACGCGGGCATGCCGATTTTTTCAAACTTCGACTCGAAGGCGAGCAATTTTTCCGGTGATTTTTCGCGCATAACCTCGGGCAGGATCATCACTGACAGCACGATATGGCCGCCCGCCCAGATCACCGCACCAAAAACATGCAACAGCAGGATCAGCCCGTACATAGCTTCGTCGCTGGCATCATATATTCTCTGTGTCGACTCCTGTCGGCCTGCTTTCAGTCGAGAGCAGAACGCACTGAAGACAGCTCATCCAGGGTGAAGTCCTTCATCACCTCCTGCATGGCGATCTTCGTTGCGGCTGTCTTGTCCTCCAGGATCTGTTCGAAGAAGCGTTGCTTGGCGGCCTTGTCCTGGTCGAGCAAGGCCCGCAGGTCGGCCTCGAACTCGTCGCGGTTGAAGTATTCGTCGATATAGAGGAAGGCGACATCTGTCGCGACCCATGCTGCCGCGCCGCAGGCCACGGCAAGTGGTAGGCTCAGGGCGCAGGTGGCAACGCCGGCTCCCCTTGCCGCCCCTTTGGCCGTGCCCTTGGCGGCCATTCTTTTGGTGAATGCCAGCGCAGGGGCCTTCGGTAAGCCTCTGCCGGCGGCCACCGCCGCAACGGAGGCAAGCGGCACGGTAATCTTCGCCCTGTCCTGGGCGTCCTGCAGCACGGCCTGCGTCATCTCCCCCAGGGGTAGTGCCATGCTGTGTCGTGGAACGGCGCTGTCGACTTCCGCTTGCAGGACATGGCGATAGGTCTCGGTATAGCGCTGGTCGAGAAGCTGCGCCACGCCGTTCAACCGTTGTTCCAGGCCATCGAAAAGGTGGTTGTGCAGCCTGTCGTCCAGCGTCCCGGCAACGGCTGCTCCCAGCGCGCTGTATTGCCCGCGCAGGGTGTAATGGAAGTCGGCATAGACGGGGATTGCCGCATAGGCTGGCGCATACGCCGTATCCAGAAGGCTACTGATCCCCGGGGTGGCGGCGGCCTGAGCCTGGCTGGCCGCCTTGCCGAGCATTCTTTCGAGGGCGGTTGCCGGTATTTCATAAACAGTTGGCGCGGCAGGCTGGGGAGCGCGGATCGGCCCGCCAGTGGCCAGGACCATGGCCGCGCCTGCCAGGAGCAGGAGGGTCGCCCGGAAGAACAGGGGCGCGGCCCGGTGCCTGCTCCTCGGCGGATCGGTATTCTGCTCCAGCGCATCACTGTGCAAGGTTGTCCGTGTCATCTGCCATTCCTCCCGTCCAGGGACTGTACGAATGCCGTAAGGATGACACTTGTCCGCGCCAGAATGAAGCTGAACAACGCGGCATCGAGGCTGAACAGGATGGCCAGCCAGCGGGACGGGCTCATCTGCACCACAAGCCACAGTTTTCCCGCCTCATAGGCATACAGTGGCGCAAACACCTCGGCAATCCAGCCACGGCGCACAGGGAGCACCTGCATGCCGCGCAGCGCGGCATCGGACAAGCTATCGGCGGCCCGGATTTCCCCGGGATAGTGGACCAGGTTCAGGTTCACCCAGGCAATGACGGGAACGAAGGCCAGCGCCACCAACCAGGTACTTATCGACACTGCGCTGGTGCGCACGTAGGGTCGATGGCAATGCACCAGCAACTCGGATTGCACCCCGCCGAACACCGCGCCGGCGACCAGGCACAAAACGATGAATATCGCGGCCTGCACAGGATTGGGCGCGAGCCCCTGCCATGCCAGCAGCGGCACGGCGATCAGCACGAACAGGCCGGCGTTCAGGGTCGCCTTGATCCTGCCGGTCAGAATGCCCAGCAGCGGGGATTCCGGCCGTATCGCCGCACGCATCCTCGCCTGGTGCAGCTCGAGGCCCGGCCCGAGATGGCCGAGAAACAACAGGACTGCAAGCGGCCCCAGGGCAAGCAGCGCCCAGTCGCTCAGCGGATAGGCAGCGCGCCACACATAGAGTGACAGCAGCAGGACAACGGCGGCGACACCGGTATTTCGCAGGTTACTTGGCATGATTGCAGGGCTGGCGGCCATTTGGCCTATGTTATCCGATAACCTCGCTGGAGACGCAGCGCTGCAAGGCTCGCCGCGGAACCTGGCACCCCGACTTGATAATGCCGGCAGGCGGCCTATAGTCGTTGGGTGGAACTGGCATCCCATAGCCAAAGCCGCAGGTGAAGTCACTTGCCACCATCGTCGCTTCCCGTCATTCACGCGCAACAAAGAAAGGAGTCGTCATGTTCCAGTTCAGACATTCGTTGGTTTTGATGGCCGCGCTCGGGCTGCTGGCCGCCTGCAGCGACGAGGCTGGCACGGATAACACTGCCGCCGGGGCGCCGGCGGCGAACACAGCGCAGATGGCCGACCCCGGTGAATCCACCGACGCGGCCGACCCCGGCGAGACCGCCGACACTACCCGGGGCGACGCGTTCTCCGTCACCGAGGTGGCGCAGTTCGATGCCCCCTGGGCGATGACCTTCCTCCCCGACGGCCGCCTGCTGGTGACCGAGATGGCCGGCGCGCTGCGGCTGCATGATCTGGCCAGCGACAGCACCGGGACCATCAGTGGTGTACCGGAGGTGACCCACGTAGCCCAGGGCGGACTGGGGGATGTGGTGCTGCATCCGCAGTTCGACAGCAACCAGCTCGTCTACATCAGCTATGTGGAGACCGACAACAGCGGCCTCGGCGCAGTGGTGGCGCGCGCCCGCCTGGCGTTGGATGACAAGGGTGGTGGCGCCCTCGAGGACCTCGCGGTGATCTGGCGGCAGACGCCGAAGAAGAGCGGCGACGGCCACTTCGGCTACCGCATCGCCTTCGACGGTGAGGGCATGCTGTGGATCAGTTCCAGCGAGCGCAAGGAATTCGATCCCGCCCAGGACATGGCCACCAACCTGGGCAAGATCGTGCGCCTCAACGACGACGGCAGCGCACCCGCCGGCAATCCCTTTGCCGACCAGGGCGACGTCGCCGCGCAGGTCTGGTCCCTCGGCCACCGCAACATCCTGGGCCTGGCGTTCGACGCCGACGGGCGGCTGTGGGCCCACGAGATGGGACCGCAGGGCGGTGACGAACTCAACCTGATCGAGAAAGGCGCCAACTACGGCTATCCCCTCGTCTCCAACGGCGAGCATTACGACGGCACGCCGATTCCCAACCACGATACCCGCCCGGAGTTCAACGCGCCGGTCATCACCTGGACGCCGGTGATCTCACCGGCGGGTTTCATCATCTACGATGGCGACCTGTTCCCGAACTGGCGCGGCAATGGTTTCATCGGCGGCCTGTCGTCGAAGTCATTGGTGCGTGTGGAATTTGCTGGAGAAGATGCGCAAGAAGCGGAGCGCTTCGACCTGCAAAGGCGCATCCGCGAAGTAGAGCAAGGCCCGGACGGCGCGATCTGGTTGCTGGAAGATGGCACCCGGGAAGGCGAGGGCTGGTTGCTGAAATTGACGCCGCAGAATGAGTAGGCGCGAGTAGACAGTAGTGAGCGGAGCCAGCGCGCGTCGCGGGCTCGGCATCTGGCGGTATCCGGCTTTCCATCACCAGCCCGGCCCGTCGACCACATTGATCATCTGCGGTCCACCCTTGCCGCCGGTGTTGGCCAACCTTCGATCACAGCAGAACATGCCCCGGAAAGGCCTGAACGGGTTAGCCAGAACGTTGAGCCGACAGTAAACTCGACGGCCGTAATCGCAAGCCACCCGCTGCCCGAAGAGATTCCTGGAGAGACTGATCCATGGCCCGCCCCCGTTTCCTGCCCGATAACTTCACTCTCTGGCTGATCGCCGTGGTATTGCTGGCCAGTCTGCTGCCGGCTCGGGATCAGGTCGCGGAGGTCGTCGGCTGGATCACCAACTTCGCGATCGGCCTGCTGTTTTTCATGCATGGCGCCAAGCTGTCGCGCGCGGCGATCTGGGCAGGCGCCACCCATTGGCGCCTGCATCTGCTGGTGTTCGCCTGCACCTTCGGCATGTTCCCCCTGCTCGGGGTGGTGCTCAGGCCGGCGCTGGCGCCGCTGATGGGCGACGAACTGTATCTGGGCATGCTGTTTCTGTGTGCACTGCCGGCCACCGTGCAATCGGCAATCGCCTTTACCTCGCTGGCCCGCGGCAATGTCGCGGCGGCGGTCTGCAGCGCCGCCACCTCGAGCATGCTCGGCATATTCATTACGCCGTTGCTGGTCATACTGTTGCTCGGCGCCGACGCTGGCAGCGGCGATACCCTGGGCGCAATCGGGCAGATTACCGTGCAACTGCTGTTGCCCTTCGTCGCCGGGCAGATTGCCCGACGTTGGATCGGCAACTGGGTGGAGCGGAACAAGAGCTGGCTGAAGAGCGTGGATCAGGGCTCGATCCTGCTGGTGGTCTACTGTGCCTTCAGCGATGCCGTGGTCGAAGGGCTGTGGCACAGCATACCGCTGCTGCAACTGGCCGGCCTGGTGGTGGCGTGCTGCGTACTGCTGGCGGTGGTGCTGTTGCTGGTGGAGCTGCTTGCCCGCCGGCTGGGTTTCAATGTCGAGGATCGCATCACCATCCTGTTTGCCGGCTCGAAGAAAAGCCTGGCCACCGGGGTGCCCATGGCCCAGGTGCTGTTCGCCGGTGGCTCGATGGGGGCGATGATCCTGCCGCTGATGGTGTTCCACCAGATCCAGCTGATGGTCTGCGCGGTGTTGGCCGAGCGCTACGCCAGGCGTCCAGCCCCGCAGGAGCCGAGCGTCGAGATGGCGTAAGCGCTGACGACCCAAATAAGAACCCGAATTCAGCTGTCGACGGACATGGCCAGCGTCCGGCTGATCTGCGCATACCCCCAGCCGCTTTCGTCGCGCCACTGGTTGTAGGCGTCCTGCACTTTTTTCATTGCCGCCTTGCCTGTGGGTGGCTTATCCACCACCCCGGCGCCGATCAGCGCCGCGACACCGTCGCGGCTCAGCACGAAACCGTCGATGCCCATGGCGCGAAGGAAATACTGGGCGCTGTTGCCGCCGAGACGGGAGCCGTTTTTGTTGAGGAACTCCAGCAACCCGACAAAATCGTCTGTCGGCCAGGCCGTCAGGAACTGGCCGAACGAGCCGTGGCTCTTCTGTACATCGAGAATCATCGCGGCGTTGAGCGGCACGGTGCGGATTTTCTGCGGGTTGCGCACGATGCGCTCATCACCGCACAGGGCGTCGAAATCGTCCGGGCTCATCATCGCGCAGCGCAACACGTTGAAATGCCAGAACGCCTTCTCAAAGTCAGGCCACTTGTGGTCGATGATCTTCCACACAAAACCCGCCTTGAAGACGGCGCTGGTCATGGCCGAGAGGTAGCGGCTGTCGTCCACCCTTGCCAATTGCCTCGGGGTTTTTATACCGCCGGAAACAAGGGCGGCGAGCTCTTCCTCACCACCTTTGCGTTGCGCTGCCCGTTCCCGGATTTCAGCGAAGGATCGTATGGCGCTGGTCATGCGGGATTGCCCTTCCGTCCGGAGTGGGGCAATCCTACCCCTGCTGCTATCCGCCGGCAACATTGCTCCCACCGATATCCAGGATGGCGATATCCAGGACACCCACTGGCGATATCCAGGACACCCACTGGCGATATCCAGGACACCCACAGTTTGAGCAGGCTGCTCTATTGGCTCAATTGCAATGGGGTGTGCCGGAAGGTTCTCGAATTGACAGGGAGACCGGCGCAATGGCTGGAAAAAGCAGTTGCCGCCCGAGGATTGTTCCGCACCGAGGCATATTGACCATTGCCGACCCAGGCAGAGCCTCGCCCCATTCGTCGTCGGCGAGAGTCGCGTATCCATGGCTTTTCTGCGTCCCTGGCAGTATTCTTGAGGCGTTGCCAATCTTTGACCACTTGATCGCTCGCGCAGGTGCCCTATGGCGAAACCCCGAATAAAGACGATGCTTGTCGCGCTCCTTATCATCGGCGGCAGTGTCATGCCATCGGGGTTCGCCGAACAGCCTGTCGGGGACCGCGTGGAAATTGCCGTCGCGGATGAAGGTGAGGTCGCCCCGGCAACCGGGTGGCAGGCCACGATCAGCGCAGATGCGCGGATCGGTCTGATCGGGGCGCTGGTGGGCGCCGGTATCGGTGCCCTCGTATCACTGGCGGTGCTCGGTCTGTCGATCAGGGCCCAGGACAGGCGCGCGGCACGGCGGCGTAGCGAGCAAGCCAGGGTTGCCAGGATTCTGGTCGAGTCCGAGATCGCGCACAACCTCCGGGTGATGGCCGGTTACCTGGCGGACGTCGATCTCGACAATCCGATCCGCACGGTTGCCAATCAAAGCGGCGAGGAGTGGATCGCCAGTCATCCTGCGCCACGGTGGTCGACCATCGCATTCGAGGCCAACCTATCGCTCCTGCCCGATGCCTTGTCGGAGCAGGAACTGCTCGCCACACACGAGTTCTACACCAACCTGTGGTCCCATACCGCCGCGATCCAGATGGCGGTCGGCTACAAACTGGACCAGCGGCCTTACGAGATGATTTCAACCGCATTTTTCGTGCTGCGGAATCTGGAGGAGGGGATTCTGAGGAAGGGCAATCCGCTGCGGCAGGGCACCGGTCCGACGCCGGGGTAAGCCAGGTTTGTCGCGACCGTGGAGGCTTCCCGTCCTCGATGGTCGCGCCCTGGAGTTGGCAGACAAGGGCGATTCGTGAGTTAGATGCCGGCAATAGTAATCGTCGAGGTCAACAGCAATGGCGGCTTTGTCGGTATCTTGATATTGCCGTAAAGCAGCATAGCTGCCGATTATCTCCTTCTCATAGCTGGTCAGGCCACCGACAGGCAATCGGACAAATCTTCCCCTCAGGAAGCTCCATATATAGAATTCATCCTCCAGAGACAACCCGAAATGGATTTCCCTGCCTATCTCGGCTCTCTCTTTCAGCGACCTTCCTTCACTGGCCAAAAAGACCAGTTTTTCCCTGATCGCATGGTCGAGGATATGCTGCAAGTCAAGTTTTTCGGGATCATGGATTGCGATCCATTTCCGGAAAGGGTGTTTGCTGGCAGGGTCCACTGTCGGTGCGATGATGCAGTAGCCGTTCCCTCGAGAAATATTCCTGAGGCCGGCATCGACTTGTTCGTGGAATTTTTTCTCGTAAAGAAAATGGATGACAGGCGCCCATGTATGGGGAAGGCTTACATAAATCAGTAGAAATATGATGAAGGAAATAAATTTCTTCATAAGAATCCCGCTGGGCGACCATGACACAGAGGTGCATTCGATGAATGTCGGGATCATCTTCCATCAATGAATGATGCCCGCTGCCTGCTGCCTGCTGCCTGCTGCCCGCGTCTGCCTTCTGCCATCTCCTTTCGCCTTTGCCGTAATATATTCAGGGCTGCGCGATGCCCATTGTCAAGGTGTCTATGTGAATGATTGGGCGTATTTACACTGACAAAGGCTTATGGCATTGTCGATCCTGCAGACATGGGCACGGTGTCGAAGGGATGAAGCTCTGCGTAGTTTGGCATTGTTTCTTCGTGAACAGATGGTGGAGCGTATTTACGGTGCAGAAAGTTATGAGGTCGTCAAGTTTGCCAGTGTCTTGGAGATGCGATGAGTAGTCGGCAAAAGCCGTCAGGGGAGTATACCCGCGGCGCGCTGAAACTGATCGTCACTGCCGAGCGGTTATTTGGGGATCATGGCGTGGAAGGCGTGTCCATACGCCAGATCGTCACCGCAGCCGGACTGGTCAACAGTTACTCCATTCACCACCACTTTGGTTCCAAGGAGGGGCTGGTGCAGGCGGTTTATGATTATCGGGTGCCTCAGTTCGAGGAAGGATGCCGCCAGCGTTTGCATGAGGAGATTGCGGGTGCCGGCGACGGTTGTGTCTCCATCCAAGCATTGCTGGCGGCGCGCTTTATGCCTTTGGTGGACAGCTTCGATGTCAAGACCCAGCAGTCTTATTCCAAATTTTTGCTGCGCCTTTTGCACCGTGACAGCGGTAGGCATCCCTATTTCTGTTCCCAGGTGCCGCAACCTGCGTCCAA
>JBAZCN010000118.1:0-11079 GCA_041655035.1 Porticoccaceae bacterium
CCCACAACGCAGCATTCCCTGCTAGCGGCACGAAACAGAGCTAACCTATTGCCCCGTATATGCTTTCAAGCCCCGCGTGATTTGCACGAAGGGCTTGACATCGGACATTTTTTGTGATTGGAGGAGCTTACTCCTGATCTATCGCTCTCTTGGCGTCGTCGGCACTATCCCTGACGGCATCGGCGGCGTCGTCAGCAGCATCCTTCGCGGCATCGGCTGCATCTTCAGCGGCGTCCCGGGTGGCGTCGGCGGCATCTCGGGTGGTGTCTTTGGTTTTGTCCCAAGCATTGCTCGCCGCGTCGGAGACATCGTCCCAAGTGTCGGCGGCGGCGTCGGCCGCATCGTTGGCGGCGTCTTTGGTGGCCTCGGCGGCATGGTCGGCTGCCTCGGCGGCGGAACGCTGAGCGTCTTTCAGGGCGTCAGCAGCTTTCTCGGATTCGCTCTTGTTATCGCACGCGGCGAGCACGAACGACAGCGCGGTAACGGAAACGAGCGTGGCTACAGTTTTCAGGTTAATCATGGAAATCGCTCCGGGTTATTTTCGAGGGACTTTATTATAGATACAGGTTAAGCAAATGGGTCAATAGCTTAGCGCAATAAATTTGGATATTCCTTACTATTTGCGGATTTGTTCCCGAATAGGGGTTTGCTAGACTTGGAATTTGCTGTCAGGAACGGAAACGTGGATATTATCAAGCTCTCCAATGAGTGCCCCTGGCCCTGGCTGCAACGCGCTTTTGTCGGCGGGGAGGCGGCGGCGATTGCCTTTGATCATGAGCAGTATTACCTGGAAGGGCGCCCGGTGGTTCCCCTGCTGGTCGTGGCGGCGCCCGCTGACGGGCATGGTGGTTCTCCCCTGGTGGTGGTTACCGATCGATGCCGGGAGGTCTTTGACTGGCTGTCCGCCAACCATCTCGCCGCCGATACCTTGGCCAACCTGGCCGCGGCGGTCGCTGCGCCGCTGATCCCGCTGCTCGAGCCCTGGCGGCTGCAGCCCGTGCATATCGCCAAACCCTGGGGGCAGGAGATCTGGTTCACTGGTATCGAAAAGCGCGGGCAGTCGCTTGTCGGCGATGGCCGTCACAGCGTGCCACTGCCCTGGTTGCTGGCGCTGGGTGCCGATCGGTTGCTGATGCCGGGACTCACGGAGCCCGCCCTGTTGAAGATCCTCGATCCGCTGCCGGAGGAAATCTTTGGCGACCTGTACTTCGAGCTGCATGAAGAGAAGCGCGAGGTCTACGTCGTCACCCATGTGGATCGCCGGGCCTGGCCGGACGGTCGCGGCGGCATACGCTTCGGTTTCGACCAGGGTGTGCGCCGGCACTACCGCGATGATGGGGATTTCCGGCTGGCGTTCCACCAGACGGTGGCAAGCTATGAGCGGGTTCGTCGCGCGATCGACCACCGCTGCGACCGGCAGCGCAGGGCGGAGGGAGTGGCGGACAACGAGCCGGTGGATGCCGCCACGTTGAAGCGCTGGTTGGCGACGGTGCCGGGCGAGTTGCTTGCCGAGGAGGCCGTGGCGCGAGAGGCGATGAATCGATTCACCCATATGCTGCCGCTCACCGTCGGGGATGTGGTGAAAGTACCCTGCCTGACCCCCCATGCCCTGCAACACGGGGTGCGCACCGTGGAATTCCAGACGCCGGTGTACGAGCGCAAGATCCTCTCCTTTGCCCAGAAGGTGCTGACCCAGGATCACTGGGACACCGCCGCGGCTGTGGAATTGATGGATCTCGAGGCCGGCCGGCTGGAACCGTTGGCTGTCGTGTTCGAAGAGGAGAATGTCTGCCTGCAACAAGTGGTGAAGTTCCCCGATTTCGAGGTGCAGCGGCTGACCTTGGCCGCGGGCGCGCGCTGGACGCTTGGCGATCCCTCGCGCTACAAGCTGCTGATGGTGGTCGACGGTCGGCCGGCGATCGCCGGGGCGGGCTGCCGAGCCGAAGATGCCTTGCTGGTGCCGCTGGGCAGCCGCGATCTCGTCATCGAGGCGCGGGGCGGTATCGCCGCGGTCGTCCTGATCTGTCTGCCGAACTGAGAGACTCTGTTTACAGGCCCTGTTCCATGGGCCCTGTTCTTGCAGTTGCCGATGGGGGCCCCCTATGGCAAAATCGCCCCCCTTTCCGGGCACAGGTTGTGGCCGGTAACCCTTGTCGCGAGAGTGGCGGAACTGGTAGACGCGCTGGATTTAGGTTCCAGTGGGGCAACCTGTGGGAGTTCGAGTCTCCCCTCTCGCACCACATTCAATGATTTCCATAAAGCTTACAGGTGAGGAAAATCCATGCAGGTTTCCATAGAGACAACATCCGGCCTTGAGCGGCGGATGACCATCGGCGTTCCGGCGGAGCAGGTGGAGAACGAAGTTACCGCGCGCTTGCAAAAGGCCGCCAGCACTCTGCGCCTCAATGGTTTTCGTGCCGGTAAGGTTCCGTTCAAGGTAGTGCGCCAGCGCTTCGGTGCCGGTGTTCGCCAGGAAGTCATCGGCGAAGTGATGAATCAAAGCTTTCAGGATGCCATTGCCCAGGAAAAAGTCCGCCCCGCCGGGCAGCCGAATATCGAATCGCTTGACGACAAGCCTGGCCAGGATCTCCAGTTCGTCGCCAGCTTCGAAGTGTATCCCGAAGTGGAGCTTCAGGACTTTTCCAGCCTGGCGGTCACCAAGCCCGTCGCCGAAGTCACTGATGACGACGTGACCAGGATGGTGGATGTCCTGCGCTCTCAGAACGCCTCCTGGGTCGACGTCGAGCGCGCCGCGCAACAGGGCGACCAGGTGACGCTCGACTACACCGGGCGCCAGGACGGCGCGGAATTCGACGGTGGCAAGGCCAGCGGCAGCACCCTGGTGCTCGGTTCCGGGCAGATGATCCCCGGATTCGAGGACGGTATCGTCGGCATGAAGGCCGGTGACACCAAGACCGTGGCGCTGACTTTCCCCGAGGACTACCACGCCGAGGCGCTCAAGGGCGCCGCGGTCGAATTTGACATCACTGTCCACGAAGTCAAGGACAAGCAACTGCCCGAGCTCGACGACGCGTTCTTCGCCAAGTTCGGTATCCAGGAAGGTGGCGAGGAAAAATTCCTTGCCGAGGTGCGCGGCAATATGGAGCGCGAACTGCGCAACGCCATCAAGAACAAGGTCAAGACCCGGTTGATGAACCAGCTGCTCGACAAACACAGCATCGAGTTGCCGCGGGCATTGGTCAAGGAAGAAGTCGGCGCGCTGCGCCGCCAAATGCTGGCCCAGTTCGGCGGCGGCCAGAATTTCGACGAGTCGCTGCTGCCTGACGACCTGTTTGCCGCCGATGCCGAGCGCCGTGTCGCCCTGGGCCTGCTGGTCGCCCGCATCATCGAAGAGGCCGGCATCAAGGCCGATCCACAGCGGGTCAAGGAGCAGGTCGACGAGATCGCTGCAACCTACGAAGAGCCGGAGGAAGTGGTGCGCTACTACTACAGCAACCAGCAGTTGCTGATCGGCGTTCAGACCGCGGTGCTGGAAGACCAGGTGGTAGAACATGTCCTGCAGTCCGCCACGCTCGACGAACAGCCCTGCAGCTACGAAGAGGCTGTACAGCCCGACAAGCCCGCCACCCAGGACGACGACGCGGAGTCCGCCGGCTAACTCCCGCCGGCATTCACGGCGAGCGCCTTAAACGGCGCTTGCCAATACCTCTCCGCGGGATACAATGCAAAACAACCAGTAACTCTTGTCCAGCTTCGGGAGAGCCAAGCAATGATGTCAGCAATGGATGTACGCAGCGCCGGTGGTCTGGTGCCTGTCGTGATTGAACAGACGGCCCGGGGCGAGCGTGCCTTCGACATTTACTCCCGCTTGCTCAAGGAGCGGGTGATTTTCCTGGTCGGGCAGGTCGAAGACTACATGGCCAACCTGGTGGTGGCCCAGCTGCTGTTCCTGGAGTCTGAAAACCCCGACAAGGATATCCACCTGTACATCAATTCACCCGGCGGATCGGTGACCGCGGGCCTGTCGATCTACGACACCATGCAGTTCATCAAGCCCGACGTCAGCACCATGTGCATCGGTCAGGCCGCCAGCATGGGCGCCTTCCTGCTGGCCGCCGGAACGGCGGGAAAACGCTACTGCCTGCCCAACTCCCGCTGCATGATCCATCAGCCGAGCGGTGGCGCCCAGGGCCAGGCATCGGATATCCATATCCATGCCCAGGAGATCCTCAAGATCCGCGAGCGTCTCAATCACCTGATGGCTCACCACACCGGCCAGCCCTACGACAAGATCGCGCTGGATACCGAGCGCGACAATTTTATGGACGCCGAGCAGTCCAAGGCGTACGGCCTGATAGACCAGGTTCTGGACAAAAGACCTTGAAATACGCTAGTCTGCTCTCAGAGACAGCGATATAGTTTTTAAGATATTGTTTTGCATAGAAATTTTAAGGGGTAGCCATGGGCGACCAAGGCAAGTCAGCCGATAACGGCAAACTGCTCTACTGTTCCTTTTGCGGCAAAAGTCAGCACGAAGTGCGCAAGCTGATCGCCGGCCCGTCGGTATTCATCTGCGATGAGTGTGTCGATCTGTGCAACGACATCATCTCTGAGGAAATCCAGGACAATACCCCTGCCGGCAATCGCAGCAAACTGCCCACTCCAGAGGAAATCAACAATATCCTCGATGAGTACGTGATCGGCCAGCGCCGCGCCAAGCGCGTGCTGGCTGTTGCCGTCTACAACCACTACAAGCGCCTCCAGGGTGCGCCTGGGCGTTCGGATCTCGAGCTCGGCAAGAGCAATATCCTGCTGATAGGCCCTACAGGGAGTGGTAAAACCTTGCTTGCGGAGACGCTGGCCAGACTGCTCGACGTGCCTTTCACCATCGCCGATGCCACCACCCTCACCGAGGCGGGTTATGTCGGCGAGGATGTCGAGAATATCATCCAGAAGCTGTTGCAGAAGTGCGATTACGACGTCGAGAAAGCCCAGCGGGGCATCGTCTATATCGATGAGATCGACAAGATCTCCCGCAAGTCGGACAATCCGTCCATCACCCGCGATGTGTCGGGGGAGGGTGTCCAGCAGGCGCTGCTCAAGCTTATCGAGGGCACCGTGGCGTCGGTGCCGCCCCAGGGGGGCCGCAAGCATCCGCAGCAGGAGTTCCTCCAGGTCGATACCCGCAATATCCTGTTCATCTGTGGCGGGGCTTTTGCAGGACTCGAAAAGGTCATCCAGGATCGCTCCGAAAAGGGCGGCATCGGCTTCAGCGCCGAGGTCAAGAGCAAGCAGGACAAGCCCAACATCGGCCAGCTGCTCGCCAGTATCGAACCCGAGGACTTGGTGCGTTACGGCCTGATCCCCGAGTTCGTCGGCCGCCTGCCGGTCATCGCCACCCTCGAGGAGCTCGATCGCGATGCCCTGGTCAATATCCTGGTGGAGCCGAAGAATTCGCTGATCAAGCAGTACATGGCCCTGTTCGAGATGGAGGGCGTCGAGCTCGACATCCGTCGCGATGCGCTCGAGGCGATCGCCGACAAGGCCCTCGCCCGCAAGACCGGGGCCCGGGGATTGCGCTCGATCCTCGAGAGCGTGCTGCTCGACATCATGTTCGACATCCCCTCCCGCACCAACGTGGCCAAGGTGGTCATCGACAGTGCGGTCATTCGCGGCGAGTCGGAGCCCCTGGTGGTTTACGAGTGCGCCGACCCGCCGAAAACCGCCAGTCGGGATGACTGATTGAGGCTGCACCCTTCGGGGTGCGACCCTGTATTATTTCTTGTCTCGATTGCCTTGTTTTCTGTTAGTCTGGCCCCATATCGTACTCACTGATCCGCTCCAGGGTCCCCAATAGTCGAGGTTGATATGGGTCGTGACACCTACCAGGAAAAACCCCCCGCCGAACTGCCATTGTTGCCGCTGCGCGATGTGGTGGTTTACCCCCAGATGGTAGTGCCGCTGTTTGTCGGACGGGAGAAGTCGATCCTCGCCATCGAGGACTCCATGAGCCAGCACAAACAGTTGCTGCTGGTCGCTCAGCGCAATGCCGCGGATGACAATCCCGACGCCAGCGGTATCTATTCAGTGGGAACGGTCGCCAATATCCTGCAGATGCTGAAGTTGCCCGACGGCACGGTCAAGGTGCTGGTGGAAGGCGCCGAACGTGTGACAATCGACAACGTGACGGAGGGCGGTGGATTCTTCGTTGCCGGCTTCACGTCGATTGGCGAGGTGGGGCTCGATGACCGCGAGTCCGATGCCCTGGCTCGAACACTGGTGTCCCAGTTTGAGCAGTACGTCAACCTGAGCAAGAAGATCCCCTCGGAAGTCGTCACCACCCTGGGTGGCATCGACCAGATCGACCGGCTGGCCGACACGGTTGCCACGCATCTCAATGTGTCCCTCGAACAGAAGCAGCAGGTCCTCGAAGAGCCCAATGTCAGGAACCGGGTCGAAATGCTGCTCGGCTTTATCGAGGGCGAAATCGATCTGTTCCAGATCGAGCAGCGGATCCGCGGCCGCGTCAAGAAGCAGATGGAAAAGAGCCAGCGGGAGTATTATCTCAACGAGCAGATGAAAGCCATCCAGAAGGAACTGGGCGATATGGAGGATGGCCAGAACGAGATCGAACTGCTCGAGGGCCGGCTCAAGGATTCCGGCATGCCGAAAGCCGCGCTCGACAAAACCCGCAATGAACTCAACAAGCTGAAAATGATGTCGCCGATGTCCGCCGAGGCGTCGGTGCTGCGCAGCTATGTCGACTGGATGCTCAATGTTCCCTGGAAGCAGCGCTCGAAAGTGCGCCACGAGATCCCGCGCGCGGAAAAGATCCTCAACGAGGACCACTACGGGCTCGAGGAGGTGAAGGAACGTATTCTCGAATTCCTTGCGGTGCAGAAGCGGGTCAAGAAGCTCAAGGGCCCGGTGCTGTGCCTTGTTGGACCTCCTGGCGTGGGCAAGACCTCGCTGGGCGAGTCCATCGCCAAGGCTACGGGGCGCAAGTTCGTGCGCATGTCCCTTGGCGGCGTCCGCGACGAGGCGGAGATTCGCGGCCACCGGCGCACCTATATCGGTTCGCTGCCGGGCAAACTGGTGCAGAAGATGGCCAAGGTCGGCGTCAAGAACCCCCTGTTTCTGCTCGACGAGATCGACAAGATGGGCATGGATCACCGGGGCGATCCGGCATCCGCGCTGCTCGAAGTACTGGATCCGGAGCAGAACAACACGTTCAACGACCACTATCTCGAGGTCGACTACGATCTCTCCGAGGTACTGTTCATCTGTACCGCCAACTCGATGAATATCCCGGGCCCTCTGCTCGACAGGATGGAAGTGATCCGCATCCCGGGCTACACCGAGGAGGAGAAGGCGAACATTGCGCTCAAGTACCTGTTGCCGAAGCAGCTCAAGGCCAACGGGCTCGACGCCGGTGAACTGACCCTGGGCGAAGAGGTGGTGCGCGATATCATCCGCTACTACACGCGGGAGGCCGGTGTGCGCGGCCTCGAGCGCCAGATCGCCAAGATCTGCCGCAAGGTGGTGACCCACCATGTCAAGGGCACCAGCCACGGTACCTTCGCTGTCACCAGCGCGGCGCTCGAGGATCTGCTCGGCGTGCGCCGCTATGACTACGGGAGGGCCGAAGCCGATAACCAGGTGGGCCAGGTCACCGGCCTCGCCTGGACGTCGGTGGGCGGCGAGTTGCTTACTATCGAGGCGTCTGCGGTCCCCGGCAAGGGCGAGGCCATTTGTACCGGGCTGCTCGAGAAAGTCATGCAGGAGTCCATTCAGGCGGCGAGAACGGTAGTGCGCAGCCGCTCCCAGCAACTCGGGATCCCCAAGCTCAACCACAGCAAGTACGATCTCCACCTTCACGTGCCGGAGGGCGCTACGCCGAAGGATGGTCCCAGTGCCGGTATCGCAATGTGCACTGCATTCGTTTCGGTGCTCACCGGCGTCCCGGTGCGCGCCGATGTGGCGATGACCGGTGAAATCACCCTGCGCGGCCAGGTGCTGCGTATTGGCGGGCTGAAGGAAAAGCTGCTGGCTGCTCACCGGGGAGGCATCAAAACGGTGATCATTCCCCACGACAACGAGCGGGACCTTAAGGAAATCCCCGACAATATCAAGGCCGACCTGGTGATTCGTCCGGTGAAATGGATCGATGAAGTCCTGCAGATCGCGCTCGATCACTTGCCGGAACCCCTGAGCGATGAGGATTACGAGCGCCCGGCAGCCACCGGTGTGGTCGATAGCGAGAGCGGTTCGCGAATCAGTGCACATTGACGGTAATTGATGTCCAGTCGCGTTTGGTCCAGGCTTGACCGCTACTGGTCAGGTTGGTATAAAGCCGTGGTCTGCGTGCCCGGGCCGTGCGATGATACGGGCACGCCAATGTGTGCTTTCACACCAGGAACATTAACTTTCTTAATAAGGGGAAAACAGTGAATAAATCTGAATTGATCGATGCCATCGCCGAAGGGGCTGATCTTTCCAAGGCCGCCGCGACCCGGGCGTTGGACACATTGATTGAATCCGTGGCCGGTGCATTGAAGAAAGGTGATCAGGTCTCCCTGGTTGGCTTTGGCACCTTTTCGGTGAAGCATCGCCCGGCCCGCACCGGTCGCAATCCCCAGACCGGCAAGGAAATCCAGATTGCCGCCAGCAACGTGCCCAGCTTCAAGCCGGGCAAGGCGCTGAAGGACTCGGTGAACGGCTGATTTTTCTTTTCCCGTACGGGTCAAAGGCGCATCTCGGTGCGCCTTTTTTCGTCCGGGAGAGGTAGAATTCCGAGCCTGGGAATGGCCGAGCACGGCTGTTCCCCAAGTCGGTTGCCGCTCTCGCGTCGATGACCGGGGGCGGTGAAACGGGCGGGGTCGAGGCGACCCTCGCCATGGACCTTTCGTCGGCACTTTGGCCGCCGATATTGCTGGCGATGCAGCCACGGTAATATAGATAGGAGCTGTCAATGCTTCAGGATTTCAGGGACAAGCTGCGAGGAATGACCGCCGGGATACTGGTGGCCATCCTGGTGATCCCTTTCGCGTTTTTTGGTATCGATTCATTCTTTCTCAGTGGCCCCGATGTCGAGCAGGTCGCCAGCGTCAATGGCGAAAAGATCACCCAGTTTCAGGTTGAACAGGGCATAGCCCTGCGGCGGCAGCAGATCGCCAGCCAGTTCGAGGGAATCGATCCTTCACTGCTTGGCGACGAACAGCTTCGGGCGCCGGTTGTCGATGCCCTGGTGAGAGAGGCGGTGCTGTTCCAGCAGGCGAATAGCCAGGGTATGGCCGTGTCCGACGAGATCTTCCGCGATGTGATCATCGGTCAGGAGGCGTTCAAGCGCGATGGCCGCTTCGATGCGAATATCTACCAGTATGCCATTGGCCGTCTGGGGTACACGCCGAAAACCTATCGCCAGCGGGTCGAGCAGGAGCTCCTGGTCAACCAGTTGATGAGTGGTATCTATGTTAGCTCGTTCAACTCGCCGGTAGAGCTCGAAGCATTCCTGAACCTCAGCCTTGAAGAGCGCGATTTCCATTATCTGACGATACCGCTGAAAAAATTCGACGATATCATTGAAATCGATGAGCAGGAGATCGCCGCCTATTATCAGGAGCAAGGCACCAAGTTCGATGAGCCGGAGAAGATCAGTATCGAATACATCAGGCTCGACGCCGACAGCCTGATGGACAAAGCCGAGATCAGCGATGAGCAGATCCGCGCGCAGTTCGACGTCGAACTGGCCAGTGCCGGCGATACCACACGTTGGCATATTGCCCATATCCAGGTGGACGAGCAGGCCGATGGTTCAGAGCAGGCTGTCATCAACGATATCAAGGCGCGCCTTGACGCCGGTGAGGATTTCGCCGAGCTGGCGAAATCCTACAGCGAGGATGCGGGCAGTGCCCAGCAAGGTGGTGACTTGGGGGATTTCTCTCCCGGCAGCCTACCGGAGTATTTCGAAAAGGCCCTGGAAACCCTGGAGCCGGGTGAAGTGTCCGATGTGGTGGCGGGCGATAACGCCGTGCACCTGATCCGTCTGGTGGCCAGGATCGAGGGCCAGAAGCCTGTTTTCGAAGAGCAGCGGGAGCGGATCAGGGAAGAACTGGCCAGCGCGGCGGTGATTGAAATGATGCCCCGCTATGTCGAGGAGCTCAAGGAAAAAACCTACAACGTCGACAGCCTGGAATCGGCGGCGACCGAGCTGGGACTCGAAATGGGCATATCGGAGCCTTTTTCCCGCTCAGGTGGCACCGGCGTCAGTGCCGATCCAGGGGTGCTGGAAGCCGCTTTCGGCGACGATGTGCTCGAGCATGGTTTTGCCAGTGAAGTGATGGAACTTCAGGATCAGCAATACCTGGTAATCAAGCTCAAGGAGCGGATTCCGGCGCACCGCAAGCCGCTTGACGAGGTCCGTGACACCATTGCCGCCACGCTGAAAGCGCGCAGAGCGCAAGAAATGGCTCTGGCGAAATCGCGGGAGTTGCAGGACAAGCTCGAGGCGGGCGCCACCGTCGAAGCCCTGGCGGTGGAGGAAGATCTGCCCTGGCAGGTGGTGGCCAATGCGACCCGCTTCGAGGCGCCGGCCGATCCTCTCCTGCTGGCGGCTGTCTTTGCCCAGCCCGCCGGCGCCTCTCTCCCTGTCGTCGGCGAAACGGCAAGCAGCAGCGGGGACGTGGTGGTTTATTCACTGGCCAGGATTCACGAGGGCGACATCGCCAAGCTCAGTGAGGATGAGCGCGAGGGCCTCGGCCGCTCTCTGGAACAGATGGTAGTGTCCCGGGAGTGGCGGGCTTACGAGGAGACTCTGCTCGCGCAGGCCGAGATCAAGCGCTGACCCGGTGTTGGCGCAGGTACCAGAACCCCGGCCTCTCGGTCGGGGTTTTTTTATTTCACCATGACTCCAGCACCGAACTTCGCTGGACTACGCCACAGCTCGCTGTGGCAGGTTTATCAATAACTTACGTGAGTTCATCCTATGCCGGTGCTTTCCGAAACTTGACCCGGCTTCCGACCGCTTGGCTCCCAACAGGCTCCTGGAAACGGGTCTTTCCAAGGAGTCAGCTATGGCCAAGATCAAACTCACCAAGTCCGCAGTCGATGCGGCACAAC
>JBAZCN010000119.1:0-11074 GCA_041655035.1 Porticoccaceae bacterium
GCCGTATTCGCCATTGCCCCTGTCCAACTGGCGGCAGGCGAACAGTCCCGCCACCTGGGCGGCCGCGGTCTGGGCGGCGAGGTCGGCAAGCAGATGCTGGATAGCCTGGAATTTGCCGATCGGCCGGCCGAACTGCTCGCGGGTGTTGCCGTATTCCACGCACAGGGCGAGCAGTCGATCGAGAATGCCGGCCATCTGCACCGTGCGCACCGCGGCGATGGCGGGCAGCAGGCCGAGCTCGCCAAGGCCGGGCGCTGCGGCTGTGGCGGCGGGCCGGACGGCCTCGGCGGCAACCCGGCTGGAGGGAATCCGCGCCAGGGTTTCCACCCCGTCGAACTCCAGGTCATTGCGTTCGAGCAGGCAGATGAAGTGCTCGCCGGCGCTTTCCGCCACCACCACCAGATGTTGGCAGTGGGCGATCCAGGGCACCACCGCATCGCCGCCGCTGAGCCGCCGGTCGCCGTCGAGTTGGAACAGGGCTTGCGCCACGGCGATGGGCCCCGGGGGAATCTCGAGGCCGGCGTGGCCCAGGGCCCAGGTGGCGAGCAGCGTTTCGCCCAGGGGTACGGGGGCTGCCCGGCCGCCGGCGGCGCGCAGGGCCGGTTCGGCATCTTCCCAGCGCAGGCCGGCGCCGCCGGCGGCTTCCGGTGCCAGGGCCAGGGTGATGCCCAGTGTTTCCAGGGCCTGCCACAGGGCGTTATCGAAGTTGTCCTGTTCCACGGCGATCAGCCGCTCGCGGGTGACTTCGCGCTCGAGCAGCCGCTCCACCTGGTCGGCCAGCAGGACGCCGATGGCGATGTCGTTGTTCATGTCGTCGGTCATTGCCGTATTCATCTCAGCCCGAGCCCCTTGGCGATAATGCCCCGCAGAATTTCCCGGGTGCCGCCGCGCAGGGAGTACGAGGGCACGTTCTGGGTAAGAAAACCCTGGAGTTCGCTCAGGCGGTCGCCGCGGGCAATGGTGGCGGGGCAGTCGGCAAGCTCCCGCACCAGGTTGGGGATCTGCTGTTCGTGACTGTTGCCGAGATCCTTGACCAGGGCCGCTTCCTGGGCCGGGGCCTGGCCTTCCGCCAACTGGCCGAGCACCGACAGGGACATTTCCCGCAGGATCACCAGGTCGGCCACGGTGGCGCCGATTCTGCGCGCCGCCAGGCGGTCGCCGTCGCCCTGCCGGCGGATAGCGTCGATCAGCGGCGGCAGTACCGGAAAACAGCTCATGAAACGGTCCGGCTGGCTGCGCTCGAAGGCCAGTTCCGAGGTCGCCTGGCTCCAGCCATTGCCTTCTTCGCCGATCAGCATGTCGTCGGGTACCAGCACATCGTCGAAGAACACTTCGTTGAAATGCGCCTCGCCGGTCAGGTCGCGGATCGGGCGCACATCGATGCCGGAGGATGTCATGTCGATGAGGAACTGGGACAATCCCTGATGCCTGGCCTGGCCATCGTCGCCGGTGCGAAACAGGCCGATCATGAAGTCGCAGAGGTGGCCGTTGGTGGTCCAGATCTTGGTGCCGTTGAGGCGCCAGCCGCCATCCACCCGGGTGGCGCGGGACTTGAGGGCGGCGAGGTCGGAGCCGGCGTTGGGTTCGCTGAGTCCGATGCAGAACGACGCCTCGCCGCGGGCGATCTCCGGCAGAAAGCGGCGGCGCTGCTGCTCGGTGCCGAGGCGCAGCAGCAGCGGGCCGCTCTGGCGGTCGCCGAACCAGTGGGCGCCGAGGGGCGCGCCGGCGGCGAGCATCTCTTCCACCACCACGAAGCGTTCGAGGTGACTGCGTTCGTGGCCGCCGTACTGTTTCGGCCAGGTCATGCCGATCCAGCCCCGGGCGGCGACGGCGCGACTGAAATCCTTGTCGAAGCCGGTCCAGGAGTGGCCGATCGTCCAGCCGGACCAGTCCCTGCCGGCGTCGCGGAGAAAATCCCGGACCCGCCGGCGCAGTGGGGCCAGCGTCTCGGGGATGTCCAGGGGTTTGAAGGAAAAGGGTGAGGTCATGGGAATCCTTGGGTGGGAGGTTGCCGGCCGGGCTACATGGTGATGGTATAGCCGCCGTTGACCGACAGCACCTGGCCGGTAATGTAGGAGGCGCCGCCGGACAGCAGGAAGCACACCGGCACCGAGACTTCTTCTGGAGTGGAGAAGCGGCCCATGGCGATTTGTTCCAGGTAGGTGTCGCGAAAGCGGTCGCTGCGGGCGACCTCGGTCATCGCGGTCTCGACCAGGCCGAAACAAACCGCATTGGCGCGGATGCCGAACCTGGCCCATTCGCGGGCGGCGGTCATCGCCATGCCGAACATGCCGGACTTGGCGGCGGCGTAATTGATCTGGCCGAGGCTGCCGCGGCGGCCGGCGTCGGAGGAGATGAACACGATGGCCCCGGGGTCGGCGGTACCGGCCTTGGCCTGTTCCAGCATCCTGATGCCCGCCGCCTGGGTGAAGTAGAAGGAGCCGTTGAGGTGCACGTCGAGCACCTGCTGCCATTCCTCGGCGGTCATTTTGTGGATCATCGCCGGGCGGCCGATGCCGGCGTTGTTGACCAAGCCGTGAACGGCGCCGAAGGTGTCCACCGCGGCGACGACGGCTTGTTCCGCGAGCGCCGGATCGGCCACGCTGCCCGCTACCGGGAGGAAGCGAGCGCCGTGTCGTGCCGCGGCCTGCCGAAGGTTGTCGGCGTTGAGGTCGACAGCGACGACATTGGCGCCGAGTTCGAGGGCCAGTTCACTGATGGCCAGGCCGATGCCCTGGCCGGCCCCGGTGACGATGATGGTGCGCCCGTCGAGGGACATGGGGTTTTTCATGATTCAGCCTTGTGGTGTTCGGGTTGAGTCGGAGCGCTGCTGTCAGCGACTTAAAACTATCATAATGTCAGTTTTGCGCCCTGTGAAGGGATTTTCGCCGCGGAGGGCTGTGCGCAGGGCAATCGTGCTATCTCTGAGTGTTTGCTTGAAGGCACTTTGAGCTCCGCAGCCGGCCACGCGCATATTTCAGGATTGAGGGTGTGCTGAAGAATGAAGCGCACCGGGAGCCCCGTGCCACGCCCTGGTGCGCCTCCTTCGTCGGCACACCCTATGGAGTGCGCCAATATTCGGGATCGATCGACTCCGCCGCTGGCCCGATGCCCATAGGGTGCGCTGAAGAATGAAGCGCACCGGGAGCCCCGTGCCATGCCCTGGTGCGCCACCTTCGTCGGCACACCTTATGGAGTGTGCCAATATTTGCGATCGATCGACCCGCCGCTGGCCCGATGCCCATAGGGTGCGCTGAAGAATGAAGCGCACCGGGAGCCCCGTGCCACGCCCTGGTGCGCCTCCTTCGTCGGCACACCCTATGGAGTGTGCCAATATTTGCGATCGATCGACCCGCCGCTGGCCCGATGCCGATAGGGTGTGCTGAAGAATGAAGCGCACCGCGCCGCGCCGAAACGCCAACAGAACCTCGGCGCTTTCAAGAAAATAAGCGTCGCGGATGCAGCTTGATTGCCTTGCGTTTACCTGTCTTCATCTTGCCAGTCACACTGGCGATGGCGTAGCATAGCTGACTAACTGTCAACTTTGTTGTGGCCCAGGGCCGTTTCCAGAGGATATGTCATGAGCGACCAGACCTCGTTTCTGCTGGCGGAAATGCCGGAGGATCATCCCCATGTGCTGGTGGTCACCCTAAACCGGCCGCCCGCCAATCCCTTGAACCTGGCGATGTTCCGGGAGCTGCGGGATATCTTCCGGGATATCGAGCAGCGCTCCGAGGTGCGCGCCGTAGTGCTCACCGGCAGCGGCGAGCGGGTGTTTTGCGCCGGCGCCGACGTCAAGGAGATCAACGAGCGCACCGTGGAATCGTCGTTCGACCGCTCGGTGGTATACCGCGCCTGCTTCGACGCCATCCACCGTTCGCCGGTGCCGGTGATCGGCGCCATCAACGGCTCGGCCATCGGCGCCGGCATGGTGCTCGCCGCCTGCTGCGATTTCGTGATCGCCGCCGGGCACGCGCGCTTCGGCGTGCCGGAGATCAACGTCGGCACCCTGGGGGGCACGCGCCATGCCGGCAGCATGATCCCGGCGAGCATGATGCGCTACCTGGCGCTCACCGGCGAAACCCTGGGCGCCGACGATCTGCACCGGGTCGGCAGTGTGCTCAAGGTGTTGCCGGGGCCCGATGTGCTGCCCGAAGCCCTGCGCCTGGCCGACGGTATCGCCCGGAAGGCGCCGAAAATGCTGCGCATGATGCGCGAGGCCATCACCCTGTCCAGCGAGATGCCGATCCACGAAGGCTATCGCCTGGAGCAGCTGTTCACCAATATTGCGGTGGCGCTGCCGGAATCCAAAGAGGCGTCGCAGGCGTTTCTTGAAAAACGCGCCCCCAAATTCGACTGAGACAGGACTCGATCATGAGCAACGATATCGTCGCCATCGCCGCCGTGCGCACCGCCATCGGCGCCTTCGGCGGCACATTGCGGGATGTGCCCGCCTACGACCTCGGCGCCGCCGCCATCGCCCAGGCGCTGGCCCGCGCCGGTATTGCCGGTGACCAGGTCGACCAGGTGATCTACGCCAATTGCCGCCAGGCGGGCAATGGCCCCAACCCCGCCCGCACCGCCGCGGTGAACGGCGGCGTGGCACTGGCGACGCCGGTGTTTACCGTCAATATGGCGTGCCCTTCCGGGATCAAGTCGGCGATGCTGGCGTGCCGGGAACTGGCGGCCGGGGATGCCCGGGTGGTTGTCTGCGGCGGTATGGAATCGATGAGCACCATGCCCTATCTGCTCAAGGGCGCGCGCTGGGAGGGCTTCAAGGCCGGCGACAAGACGCTGATGGATTCGTGGAGTGACACCGTCGACCCGCTGTGCGGTTACGGCATGGGCGTCACCGCCGAGAACCAGGTGGAAAAATACCGGATAAGCCGCGAAGAGCAGGATGCCTTCGCGCTGGAGTCCCAGCAGAAGGCTGCCGCGGCCCAGGCCGCGGGCCATTTTGCCCGCGAAATCGTGCCCTTTAACCTGGAGCCGACCCGCAAGCAGCCCGATGGCGTGGTATTCGACAAGGATGAGCCGCTGCGCCCCGACTCGACAGTCGAGACCCTGGCCAAACTCAAGCCCGCCTTCAAGAAGGACGGCACGGTCACCGCCGGCAATGCCTGCACCATGGGCGACGCCGCCTGCGCCATCGTGCTCACCACCCGCGAGCACGCCAGGGCCCTGGGAGCGACGCCGCTGTTTTCCGTGGTGTCCTTCGCCGAGACGGCGGTGGCGCCGCAAACCATGGGCGACGGCCCGGCCCATTCCATTCCCCTGGCGCTGAAGCATGCGGGGATGAGCCTGGCGGACATGGACTTCATCGAGGTCAACGAAGCCTTTGCCGCCCAGATGCTGGCCAACGAGCGGGAGCTGCAATGGGATCGCAACAGGGTGAATGTGTGGGGCGGGGCCATAGCACTGGGGCATCCCACCGGATTCAGTGGCGGCCGCCTGCTGACCACGCTGGACAATATTCTGCGCACACACAATGGCGAGGTGGGAGTGGCGGGGATTTGCGGGGGTGGTGGCGTGACCACGGCGATGGTGATCCGGCGGGAAAGTTGATTTGTTGCTCCCGCGGGGTATTCAGGGAAAGAGCCTTGCGGGAGAAACACTTTTGCGAGTTGTGCTTCAAAGTCCATGGTGCGCTTTGGTCCTCGGCACACGCCATTGCCTGGAAAGGATGATCCTTAGAAAAGCCAAAACGGAATGCGGCGATAGCGATAGATGATACATAGGATACGCTGAGGAACGAAGCGCACCGCTCGAATCCCGAGCCGGCAGCGAGCGAGAGACCGCCCAGGCAAAGCCCTGGGGAAACAGGATGGATTAAAGTGCCAAATCCGCAATTACTGACGAGCTTCACCGAACTGGCCGGCAGGCTGAAGCCGGCCCCCACCGTGGTAATCCACTCGGATTTTGCCGAGCCGCAAACCCTGGTGCGGCAATTCGCCGACAGCGCGGCGCATTTCCGCGGCGCCACTGTTTACTCGCTGATGCCAATGGTGGAGCCGGCGTATGTGACCGGGGGTGTCGTTCAACACCTCAACCCTGTGACTTTTTTCCCCGGCAGTGGTTTGCGCCGTGCGGTGAACAGTGGTGCCGCCAGCATCCATCGTTGCAACCTGTCGCAAATTGCCGGGCTGTTTGACGGGAATGAAATTCGCGCCGACCTGCTGCTGTTACAGGTTTCCAGTCCCGATGAAAGCGGCGCAGTATCCCTCGGTATTTCCGTCGACTATATCCATGCAGTACTCCGGCAAAAGCCCCTGGTGGTGGCGCAGATAAACCGCCGCATGCCGTTTACCTGTGGTGATACCCGCATTCCGCTCAGTGATATTGCCTACTGCATCGAAGTGGATGAACCCCTGGTGACAGCGGCCCGGAGCCGCGCCGACGAAGCCGACCAGATCATTGCCCGCCGTGTGGCCGCGCTGGTGGAGGACGGCGATGTTATCCAGGTGGGAATCGGTGCGCTGCCGGATCTGGTGCTCGCCAATCTCGAACACCTGAAAAACCTGGGCGGCCACAGTGGCATCATCACCGGCGCCTGGCGGCCGTTGATTGAATCCGGTGTGGTCGATAACAGCCGCAAGCCGGTTTTCCCCGGCGTCACTGTGACCACCATGGCGGGGGGCAACCAGGATTTTTACGATTTTCTCGAGCACAATGCCGCTGTCGAATTTCATCCCTGTGCAGTGACCCACGATATCGGCATCCTGCGCAAGATTCCCGGCTTGTGCGCCATCAACAGTGTGTTGCAAATGGATCTCGCCGCCAACGCCAATGCCGAAAGTGTCAATGGACGGGCGATAGCCGCGCCGGGAGGGCTGCCGGATTTCGCCCGCGGCGCCAGCGAGGCAGCGGGCGGCAAAAGCATTATCGCCCTGCGCTCCAGTTTTACCGGCAAGGATGGCGAACGGGTCAGCAACATACTGCCGCGCCTCGACGCCGCAACCCCTGTATCTCTCGAGGGCCGCCATATCGGCCTGGTGGTGACGGAATACGGCGTGGCGGATTTGCGCGGGCTTGGTCAACAGGAAAAAGCCCGCGCACTGGTTGCCGTTGCGCACCCGGAACAGCGGGAAATCCTCCAACGTGAACTTCACAACCTGTAAGCGGCGAATCCATTCCATGACACAATCAAACAATAACGAACTCGTTAGCCTGATCCTCCACGGCGATATCGCCGTGCTGAGCACCGATTCACCGCCGGTCAACGCACTGTCCCTGGCGGTGCGGCAACAGCTCTATACGCAGCTCCAGCATGTGATGATGGATAACAGCGTGCGCGCCATTATCCTGATCTGCGCGGGCCGCACTTTTTTTGCCGGGGCGGATATCAAGGAACTGGGCGCGCCGCCGGTCAGCCCGAAAATTTCCGAACTGAACGCCCTGATCGAAAACAGCCCCAAACCCGTCATTGCCGCGATCCACGGCAATGCCTTGGGGGGAGGGCTGGAGCTGGCGCTGTCGTGCCACTACCGTATCGCCACGCAATCCGCCCGGTGCGGGCTGACGGAAGTCACCCTCGGCATTCTGCCGGGTGCTGGCGGCACCCAGCGGCTGCCGCGGGTGGTGGGGGTGGAAAAAGCCCTCGATATGATCTGTTTCGGCAAACGCATCGGCGCGCGGGAATGTCTTGCCATCGGGCTGGTTGACGCCATTGCGGAGGACAACACCCTGCTGGATACCGCGCTGGTTTTCGCGCGCGGCATTGTCGATGAGCAGCGCCCCCTGCACCGGGTGCGCGAGCGGCAGGAAAAACTCCAGGCAGCGAAGGAAAACCCCGCTGTTTTCCAGCAGTTCCGCACCGCAAATGCCAAAAAATTCAGCGGTCTCGCCGCGCCGGAAATCAATATCCAGGCCATCGAGGCGGCGGTTGCGCTGCCGTTCGACGAAGGGCTGAAAAAGGAAAAGGCACTCTACGCGCAACTGGTGGCAGGCCCCCAGCCCGCCGCGTTGCAATACGCCTTTTTTGCCGAGCGCCAGATCGACAGGATTCCGGGACTGCCTGCGGACATCACGCCGGTGGATTTTCGCAAAATAGGTGTAGTGGGCGCGGGTACCATGGGCGGTGGTATCGCCATGAATTTCGCCTCCATCGGTTTGCCGGTGACCCTGCTTGAAACCAGCCAAGAGGCGCTGGACCGCGGCCTTGGCGTAATTCGCCGCAATTACGAAAGCAGCGCCAGCAAAGGGCGCATCAGCGAAGCCGAGGCGCAGGCCGCCATCGGCAAGCTGCACGGCACACTGGCTATTGCCGACCTGGCGGATTGCGATCTGGTGATCGAGGCGGTGTTTGAAAATATGCCTGTTAAAAAGGATATTTTTACTCGCCTCGACAAAACGGTAAAAGCGGGGGCGATTCTCGCTACCAACACTTCATTTCTGGATGTGGCCGAGATTGCCTCCGCCACGGCGCGCCCGGAATCGGTACTGGGCATGCACTTTTTCTCCCCCGCCAATATCATGAAACTGCTGGAAGTGGTGCGTACGCCGCAAGCCTCCCCACAGGCAATCGTCTCGGCGCTGGCTCTTGGCAAACGCATAGGCAAGATCCCGGTAGTGGTGGGCAACGGCTATGGGTTCGTCGGAAACCGCATCATCAACCAGCGCAAATTGCAGGGCCAGGCGCTGCTGCTGGAGGGCGCCATGCCCTGGGATGTGGACCGGGTGCTGACGGAGTTCGGCTTTCCGATGGGGCCTTTCGCCATGTCGGATATGGCGGGGCTGGATATCGGCTGGTCTGCCGGGGAGTCACGGAGCGAAACCATCCGCGATATTCTTTGCGAGCAGGGTCGTCGCGGCCAGAAAACCGGGGCCGGTTACTACGATTACGACGATAGTCGCCGCGCCACGCCGTCGCCGCTCACCGAAAAAATCATTGGTGACTTCCTGGCGAGAAAAGGTATCGAAGCCCGCAAGGTCAGCGATGAAGAAGTCATCGAGCGCTGCATCTACCCGATGATCAACGAAGCCTGCAAGGTGCTGGAGGAGGGCATCGCCATCCGCGCCTCGGATATCGATGTGATCATGGTCAACGGCTACGGCTTTCCCCGCTATCGCGGCGGGCTGACGTACTTCGCCGATCAGGTCGGCCTCGACAAGGTGCTGGCCATCATGAAAAAGCTGGAAGCCGAACTCGGCGAGGCCATGAAGCCCGCGGCGCTGTTGGAAGCGCTGGTGAAAAAAGGGGCGGGCAATAGCGGCGAAAAGCTACACAAACAATGAAAACCGAAACCGGCACGATGTTCGAAGCAGTCCGCGCCTGGCGGGGGTCCAGCACCGCCGTGAATACGTCCCTGTACGCTGCGACGGCGACGGCGACGTCCTGTCGCCGACGCTGCTGGACCCCTGCCAGGCGCGGACTGCCCAGGCCCAGCCCGAGGCACGCCAAGGCCAATACTCTCGCTGTGTTCGTCACGCGGGGCCGGCGCTGAATACAGCCTTGTAAGATCTGCGAGTGATGAGGATCACAAAGTGACTAATGACAGAGTGAGAAAAAAATCATGCGCGAAGCCGTAATCGTCTCCACCGCCCGCACCCCCATCGGCAAGGCCTACCGGGGCGCCTTCAACAATACCCAGCCCCAGGCACTGGCGGGCCATGCCATCGCCGAGGCGGTGCGCCGCGCCGGCATCGACGGCGACCGGGTCGAGGATGTGGTGCTCGGCTGCGCCCGCCAGGAGGCGGCCAGTGGCGGCAATATCGCCCGCCAGGCGCTGCTGCGGGCGGGGCTGCCGATCACTGCGTCCGGCGCTACCCTCAACCGCCAGTGCGCCTCGGGCCTCAACGCCATCGCCATGGCCCACCACGCCATCGTTCACGAAGGGCTCGAGGTGGCCATCGGCGGTGGCGTGGAGTCCGTGACCTTCACCCAGAATGAACACACCAATGGCTTTCGCCGCCAGGATCCCTACCTTGTGGCGCATTTGCCGCAAATCTACATGACCATGATCGAGACCGCGGAAATCGTCGCCGAGCGCTACGGTGTCAGCCGCGAGGCGCAGGACCACTATGCACTGCAAAGCCAGCAGCGCACCGCCTCCGCTCAGGCCGAGGGCCGCTTCGCTGCCGAGATCGCGCCCCTGGCGGCGATCAAAACGGTGGTGGACAAAGCCAGTGGCGAAACCCGTGAACAGGCCGTGACCCTCGACCACGACGAATGCAATCGCCCGGACACCACTCTCGAAGGACTGCGCCAGTTGCCGCCGGTCTTCAAGCAGGGGCAACGCATCGCCGAGGGCCGCTTCATCACCGCAGGCAATGCCTCGCAGCTGTCGGACGGCGCCAGCGCCATGGTGCTGATGGAAGCAAAAGCCGCCGAGCGCCTGGGGCTCGAACCGCTCGGCGCGTTTCGCGGTTTCATGGTGGCCGGCTGCGACCCGGATGAGATGGGTATCGGCCCGGTGTTCGCGGTGCCCAGGTTGCTGCAGGTCCAGGGTCTCGGCATCGACGATATCGATATCTGGGAACTCAACGAAGCTTTCGCCAGCCAGGTGCTGTATTGCCGCGACAGGCTCGGCATCGACAACGATAAACTCAATGTTTCCGGCGGCGCCATTGCCATCGGCCACCCCTACGGCATGTCCGGGGCGCGGATGGCGGGCCATGTGCTGCTGGAGGGCAAGCGCCGCGGCGCGCGCTACGCTGTGGTGACCATGTGCGCCGGCGGTGGCATGGGCGCGGCCGGGCTTTTCGAGATTTTCTGACGGTGGTGGTTTGATGATACGGTGACGGTGTGATTGGCACTATGGTCTGGTGGAGAGCCTGATGGATAGCCCGGTGGAAAGCCTGGTGGAAAGCCTGGTGGATGCAACGGATACGGTGGTGCCCGACTGGTGGCAGTGGGCGCGGACCCGGCAGGGTCGCTCCGCTCTGGTGACCGGCGACGATGGCGATCTTCACTACCTGGAGTGGCCCGGCGATGTCGATCCCGACAAGCCGGACAAGCCGCACTTGCTGCTGGTCCACGGCTTCAGGGCCCACGCCCACTGGTGGGACATGGTGGCGCCGTTTCTCATGGATCGCTACCGGGTAGTCGCCCTCGATCTGTCCGGCATGGGCGCAA
>JBAZCN010000120.1:0-11070 GCA_041655035.1 Porticoccaceae bacterium
TGCGGACGGCGCCGTCGTCGATGGCGGAGAAGTCGAAGGTGTCACTGTAGGGTTGCTCCCACTCCGGGCGTGCGCTCAGGCCGCCGGTGGCGGGCGCGGCGCGCTTCACGGTCTGCCACCAGCGCCGCCCGTGGCGGCGGGTGCGCAACGCGATGCCGTTCTTGCGCAGCGCCAGCCCGGGGGTGTCGTAGTAGGTGTTGTCGAGGGTGCGGGCGTTGCCGTCCCTGAGCGCAGCGGCCAGGACCGGGTGGCGCCGCAGTGCCGGCAGTGCGGTGCGTGACAGGTGCAGTTTGAGTTCGGTTTCAGTGCCCATACAAATTCCTTGGAGGTGCGGGCATCGTGGGCAATGGCCGCGGTGGCGTCAAGTTGCTGCCGGCGGGTCACTCTCCGGCCGTTGGCGGAGCTGCTGGCGGCGCGGCAAAACGACAGGAGAACACCGCCCCCTTGCCCGGCGCGCCCCGGATCCTGAGGGTGGCGTTGTGGCGGCCGAGGGCGTGCTTGACGATGGCAAGGCCGAGGCCGGTGCCGCCGGAACTGGTGGCGCGGCTGTCGTCGGCGCGGTAGAAGCGCTCGGTGAGCCGGGGAATATGCTTGGGGTCGATACCGACGCCGTTGTCCGCCACCCGCACCACCAGGTTGTCGCCGCAGGCGCGGGCATGGACCAGGATATCGCAACCCCGGGGGTTGTGGCGGATGGCGTTGACCACCAGGTTGGCGAAAACGCTGTGCAGTTCGCGGCTTTCACCGGCGATGATGAGGCCGGGTTGGCAGCGCAGGGTCAGGCGGTGGGTGTCGGCGCAGAGCAACTGCTGATCCTCGACCATGGAGCGGAGCAGGGCGCAGATATCCACCGGCAGACGATTGGCGACGAACTGGCTGGATTCGAGCCGCGCCAGCATCACCAGGTCATCTGCCAGGGCGCCGAGGCGGCGGGTCTGCTGGTCCATCTGGGCCAGCGCCCGCTGCCAGTGGGGGGCGAGATCGTCACCGCTGCTCTGCAGGGTTTCGATATAGCCGGAGAGTACGGTGAGCGGGGTGCGCAGCTCGTGGGAGACGTTGGCGACGAACTCCTTGCGTATTTCCTCGAGGTGGCGCAGGCGGGTGATGTCCTGGGCGACCACCACGATTTCGCCGCGGCCGAAGGAGCCGGCGGAAAACAGCACGATGCGCTGCGGGTCATAGGGGGTGCGCAGTTCCAGCGGCTGGCTGAAATCCCTGTTGTTGATGAAGTCGACGAACTGCGGGTTGCGGATCAGGTTGACGATATTCTCGCCCTTGTCGCGCTCCCGCAGGTGGAGCAGCTCCGTCGCCGCCGGGTTCCACCAGTCCAGGGTGTGGTCGGCATTGAGCAGCAGCATGCCGTCGTCGAGGGCCGAGGTGATCTGACGGATGCGCAGCGCCAGGGAGGTATAGTTCTTCTGCGACTGGTCGATGCGGCGCTTGAGCTTGTAGAGATTATCGGAAATATCGCCCCATACCCCGCTCGCTTCCGGCGGCATGGTATCGGTATCGGCGGCGAGCCAGGCGTAGAGCCTGTTGATCCGGCTCAGGGTGAAGATCATGTAAACGGTGCCGCCGAGCAGCAGGGTCACCAGGGGAAAGCCGTTGAGCAGCCCGAAGACCAGTAAAAACAATGCCAGGGCAATGATCCTGCGGATCTCGGCGCGTAAACCTTCCTGCACGGTAACCTCGTCTCGATGTTGCTGGTGGTGGGATTGTCGCTTCGGCGGCGCCGGAGTCAATCGCCTTCCAGGCGGGTGGAAAAGCGGTAGCCGGCGCCGCGCACCGTCTGGATCAGCTGGTCGTGACCGGCCACCGACAAGGCCTTGCGCAGACGGCGGATATGGACGTCGACGGTGCGCTCGTCCATATAGACGTTGCCGCCCCACACATGGTCGAGAATCTGGTCGCGGGAGTAGACGCGATCCTGGTGGCCGAGGAAGAAGCCCAGCAGGCGGAATTCGGTCGGGCCCATCGACACCGTTTCGCCGGCGATGGTGACCCGGTGGCTGACGGGATCGAACACCAGTTCCCGGGCGCTGATCACTTCCTCCGGGATCTGCGGCTGCTTGCGCCGCAACACCGCCTTGGCGCGGGCGATCAGTTCGCGGGGCGAGAACGGTTTGGTGATGTAGTCGTCGGCACCGCCTTCGAGGCCCTGTACCAGGTTGTCTTCCTCGGTTTTGGCGGTGAGCATGATCACCGGGGTTTTTTCGGTGAGTTCGTCGCGGCGCAGGCGGCGCAGCAGCTCGATGCCGCTGGTCGCCGGCATCATCCAGTCGAGCAGTACCAGATCGGGTTTTTCGTCGATGATCAGGGCGTGGCCATCGCGGGCATTTTCCGCTTGCAGGCAGCGAAAGCCGGCAACTTCCAGGGCTATGCCCACCATGTCGCGGATGGCGGCCTCGTCGTCGATGATCAGGATGGTTTGTGCAGTCATGGTGGTATCGGCTCCGATTATCCAGTCTCACTTGCCGTATTACATGACGCTTTCATGACAGGGCTGTGACAGCCATCAGGCGCCTCGGACAGGGTGGTGCGCGCTGCTCAGCCGAGGTCGGCCACCAGGGCCGCGAACAGCGCCACCCCGACCCAGCGATTATCCATGAAGGCCCGAAAACAGGCGTCCCGGTCGCGATGCCGGGTCAGCCACAGCTGGTGGCCGAACAGCGCCGCCACCACCACGACGCCCAGGTAGTAAAGTGCGCCGAGACCGAACAACAATCCGCTGATGGCGAACAGTAGCACGGTTGTGGCCTGGAGTGCGGCGATGATCGCCAGGTCGTGGCGGCCAAACAGGATGGCGGTGGATTTGACCCCGATCCCGAGGTCGTCGTCGCGGTCGACCATGGCGTAATAAGTGTCGAACACCAATGTCCAGCACAGGGTCGCGGCCACCAGTGGCCACAGTTGCCAGGGCAGGGTGCCGCCGGTCGCGGCAAAGGCCATGGGGATACTCCAGCCCCAGGCGATGCCGAGCACCACCTGGGGCAGGTGGGTGTAGCGTTTCATGAACGGGTAGAGAGCGATGATGGCGGCGCCGATAAAGGCCAGAGTCACCGTCAGGGGATTGGTGAGCAGTACCAGACCGAGCCCGGCCAGCGACAGCACCGCGAAAGTGGCCAGCGCTTCCCAGGGCTTGATGTAACCGGTGGCCACCGGCCGGTAGCTGGTGCGCGCGACATGGGCATCGATGTCGCGGTCGGCGTAATCGTTGATGGCGCAGCCCGCGGCGCGCATCACGAAGCCGCCGGCAATGAAGATGGCCAGCAGCCGCGGGTCGGGCACGCCTTCCGCCGCCAGCCACAGGCCCCACAGCGCGGGCCACAGCAGTAACACGGTGCCTACCGGCTTGTGCAGGCGGGTGAGGTGGATGAAGTGCCACAGGCGGCTGTTTTCAGTGAGGATCATGGGCTTCGTCACCAGGGTAAAGGCATCGATGAGATGGCCAGTCTAGCAGCAGGCCGGTGAAAAACTATCTGCGAGGCCGTTGCCGGGGCGCCCGCTTGCAAGAACAACAGATACAACAAGTCGATAACGCCCAGTCTGACGCACGTCGCAGACCGCCGGGCATCAAGCGCCGGGATCGAAGTCCGGCAGGAAAATCTCCGCCACCAGCAGCGGTTTGCCGTCCAGGCGGAATACCGAGCGCCGTCCCCACAGCCGCGCGGCGGGCAGCGCCAGCGGCAAGGTGGCGCTGGCGATCCTGGCGACTTCAACCGGCCCGCGATGCATGCTGTTGTCGCTGAACAGCACTTGCCCCAGCGGGCGATCGTCGAGGTGGCGCAGATGCCTGCGCCGACCGGTCAGGGTGGCCAGGGGCAGGACGCTGCGGGCGAACACCCAGGGGACACCGTTGCCGATCAGCAGCACTTCGCGGATCAGCGCCCGGCGGCGGTTGCCGAGCCTGACAGCCCGGGCCTCGGCAAAAGTCGGCTGGCCGATGAACTGGCGGAGGATCTCTACCCGGAAATCCCCGCCACTGGCGGCGATCAGCCGCCGGGTGAGGGAGCCGCGGTCCTCCAGCCAGCGCTGCCAGTGGCGCGGCACGGTGCCGCCGAGGCAGCGGTGCAGCGGCTGCCAGCGAGGTGCTTGCGGAGGGGCGGGGATTACAGTGGGCAAGGATGTGTTCTACAGGCTGTGTCTTGGGTCGGATCGCCATTGTAAAGCACGGGGGGCATTTCGGTAGTCCGCAGGCGGGGTGGAACAGGGCAATCGCATGGAGGCTTTTTCCCGGGCTGCCGCCTCACCGCGTTGCGGTACCTTCGATCTTCATGCGCCTGCCCTGCGGGCTGGAAAGAGACCGCCGCACCGCGACGGTTGCGGCTACCAGGTGTAGGAAATACTCAATGACCCATACTCATGGTGATGCTTCTGCTGCCTGAATTCGCGGGTGCGGAACACCTGACCGTAGGAAATTTTCCACTGCCGGACCAGAAAGCTCACTCCCACGGACACATCGGCCACCAGGTGCTCCTTGTCGACACTGTGGCTGTTCCGCCAGGTATTGCCGTCGAGAAAGATATCGTTGCCCACCAGACGGCCGTCGACCGAGACGAAGGCGTGCAGCCCGTAGAGCAGCTTGTCGGTGAGCAGCAGACGGGTGTCGCCGGCGCCGGGCGCGCTGTTGTCTCCCCCCGGACGCACCGCCGAGGTACCGAAGTCTTCCGGCAGGTCCCAGCCGATACGGTATTCCCCGCCGGCATTGAGGTAGCTGCCGACGGTGCCGAGGGCGATACCGGCATGGCTGATGAAGTCGTGCTGCAAGCCTTTCGCCACCGGCTGCTTGAACAGCCGCAGTTTGTTCTCGTACACCAGCTGGAAGGTCGGCTCGTTGCGCAACTGGTTGTCCCAGCCTTTGAATTTGTCGATATCGCGCAGGTCATGAATCAGATCCTGCGCCTGTTTGCCGAGCGCGGCCGGCCCGACGATCCCGAGATTGACCTCAGCTGAATCGAGGCGTTCGGCGGTGCGGGCATGAAAGCCGAAGCCCAGGTACAGATAGCCGGCATAGGGGCGTTCGTCCTCCAGCAGTTCGCGGGCTTCGCGGTTTTCGGGGGTGTACATCAGCTGGCCGACGCTGACCACCACATTGCGGGTCAGGCCCTGGCGGAAGTCGAGCAGCTTGTCGAGACGCTCGTTGACCTTGTTGACGATGTCGGGCACCGCCGGGTCATTGCGGTAGGAGGCGAGGTTGGGGGATACCCACGACAGGCGGATACCATTGGTGTAGTTCTGGTCGGTTTCACCGAACAGGTCGTTCTCCAGGTAGAGATTGGTGGTCCAGGGCCTTTCGATCTCTTCGGCGGGCGCGGTGACGTCGGCCAGTGTCGGGGCGACGAACAGCAGGGCGGCGGTAAGGGCCGCCAAATGACAGCTTTGCATGGTTCCCTCCAGTGGGAGTTCGATTACGGCGCTGAAGCGCCGCCTGTCTGCATCGAGGCGGTCTGCGGACAGGCGGACAGTCAGCCGGGACGCGAGCTATCCACGGCTGCGGGGGTTTGCTACAGTTTTGCCCTTCGCCACCGACGACCATCCCGGCACGCACAAGGAACCCCGATGACTCCCAAGGAGCCTGATAGCCAGTTTCATCTGCTGAAAAGCCGGCGCTTCCTGCCCCTGTTCATCACGCTCTTTCTCGGCGCCTTCAATGATAACCTGTTCAAGAACAGTATGTTGGTGCTGGTGGTCACCGCGGTCTTCGCCACCGATCTGGGCACCAACACCCTGGTCAATCTGGCCGCGGCACTGTTCGTGTTGCCGTTTTTCCTGTTCTCGCCACTCGCCGGCCAGCTGGCGGACAAGTACGAGAAAGCCGCCATCATCCGCTGGGTGAAACTGGCGGAAATCGTCATCATGGCATTCGGCGTGATGGCATTTTACTTCAGCAGCCTCTGGGGGCTTTTGACCGTGTTATTCGCAATGGGTGCCCAATCGACGTTTTTTGGCCCCATCAAGTACGCGATCCTCCCCCAGCACCTGCGCCCCGACGAGTTGGTTGCGGGCAACGCCCAGGTCGAAATGGGCACCTTCGTGGCGATCCTCACCGGTACCTTGCTGGGCACCCTGATCGCCGGGCAGGACAACTACTTCCTTGTGCTTGCCCCGGCGCTGCTGGCGGTGGCGGTGGCCGGCTGGCTCGCCGGCCGCAAGGTGCCGGCGGCGGAGCCGCACGCGCCCAACCTGCGCATCGACTGGAATCCGCTGCGGGAAATGGGTGAACTGGTGCGTCTGGCGCGGGAAAAACGCGCGGTATGGCATGCGATTCTCGGCATTTCCTGGTTCTGGCTGCTGGGCCTGGCCTACCTCACCCAAATGCCCAACTTCGTGGTCGATGTACTGGGCGGCGATGTGGCGGTCATCGCCCTGCTGCTGTGCACCTTCACCGTCGGGATCGGCCTCGGCTCCCTGCTCTGCGACCGGATGAGCGGCCACAAGGTCGAGATGGGGCTGGTGCCGCTCGGTTCTCTCGGCCTCAGCATCTTTGGCATCGACCTGTATTTCTCGGCCACCGGGTTCGCCGCCCAGGGGGCCGGCGCGGCGCTGTCGATCGGCGGCTTCCTCGGCGCCGGTGGCGGGTTGCGCATCCTCCTCGATTTAGTGATGCTGGGGATGTTCGGCGGCTTCTACATCGTGCCCATGCAGGCATTGATCCAGTCGCGCACCGCGGTCGAGAGGCGCGCCCGGGTGATCGCCTGCAACAATATTTTCAACTCTCTGTTCATGGTGCTGGCGGGCGTGCTGGGGATACTGTTTCTCGGCGTCGCGGGCCTCGAGATCCCCGAGTTCTTCCTTATCCTGGCGGTGATGAACATCGCCGTGGCGCTGTTCATCTACCGCCAGGTGCCGGAATTCACCCTGCGCTTCCTGGCATGGCTGCTCGGCCACAGCCTGTATCGGGTGAGGCACCTCGGCCTGGAGAAGATCCCCCAACAGGGCGGCGCAATGATCGTCTGCAACCATGTCAGTTACGTCGATGCGCTGATTCTCGGCGGCGCGATCCGCCGCCCGGTGCGCTTCGTGATGGACAAGGCGATCTACGACCGGCCCCTGCTCAACTACCTGTTCCGCGCCGGCGGTGCCATCCCGATCTGCTCCCGCCGCGAGGACGAAGCGGCCTACCATGACGCGATGCGGCGGATCGCCGAGAACCTGGCGGCGGGAGAGCTGCTGTGCATCTTTCCCGAGGGCAAGCTCAGCCGCGATGGGGAAATCGATGACTTTCGTCCGGGCATCGAGCATATTATTGCGGAAACCCCGGTACCGGTGGTGCCGATGGCGCTGTGCGGCTTGTGGGGCAGCTTTTTCAGCCACAAGGGCGGCTTGTTCCGCTCCGGCTGGAAGCTGTTCGCCCGTATCGAGGTGGTAGCGGGGTCACCCATTCCGGCAGAGCTGGCAACGGCGGAGCTGCTGTACCAGCGGGTGGTGGAATTGCGGGGTGCACGGCGTTAGGGTTTGTCGACGTTGCAGCGGCCATGCGCAAGCAGGCGTGCGCCGCTACCGGGCAAGCATCGCCGGTGCGCCTCCTGCGTCGGCACACCCTATGCAGGACCCCTATGGAGGCATAGGCTGTGCTGGGGAGCGAAGCGCACCGCAGGCGCTGTCCGATTCAACAAAACGATTCTGATTCATATAGAACGATAAGGGGAATGCATGAAACTCTCCACCAAAATCCTGCTCGGCATGGCGGGGGGCATCATCGTCGGCGCGGTGCTCAATATTCTCGCGCGGGAGGCGGGGGGCTTCGCGGCCAACCTCTCCGCCTGGCTGGTGAATTCGGTGTTCGACGTGATAGGCCGGATTTTCATCTCCTCGCTGATGCTGTTGGTGGTGCCCCTGGTATTCGTTTCCCTGGTGTGCGGCAGCAGCGCCATCGGGCTCGACGCCCGCATGGGCATCATGGCCGGCAAAACCTTGGCGTTCTACGTGTTCACCACGCCCATCGCGTTGATGCTGGCGCTGACGATGGCCAATCTCTTCGATCCCGGGGTGGGCATCGGCCTCGGCGAGACGTACAAGTTCGATCCCGGACCGGCGCCGTCGGTGAAGGAGGTGCTGATCGGTATCTTCCCCACCAACCCGGTGGCCGCCATGGCGGAGGGCAACATGCTGCAGATCATCGTGTTCTCCATCCTCATGGGGGTGGCGGTGATCCACAGCGGCGAGCCGGGCCGCAGAACCCTGGAACTGTTCAGGAGCCTCAACGAGGTGAACATGACCATGGTCACCTTCCTTATGCATCTGGCGCCCTACGGTGTGTTCTGCCTGCTCGCCAAGATGTTCAGCGAGATGGGCATCGGCGCGATTCTCGATCTGGCCAAATATTTTTTCACGGTGCTGCTGGTGCTGGTCCTGCACCAACTGGTCATCTATTCGCTGATGTTGAAGGTGTTGTCGGGCCTGAGTCCCGTGGCCTTTTTCAAGAACATGCGCCCGGCTATGCTGTTCGCCTTCAGCACCGCCTCCAGCAACGCCACCATGCCCGTCACTCTCAACGTGGTGGAAAAGCGTCTCGGTGTCCACAACTCCATAGCCTCCTTCACAGTGCCACTCGGCGCGACCATCAATATGGACGGCACCGCCATCATGCAGGGGGTGGCCATGGTGTTCATCGCCCAGGCCTTCAACGTGGACATCAGCCTCGGCGGCTATGTGACGGTGATCGCCACCGCGACCCTGGCGACCATCGGCACCGCCGGGGTGCCAGGGGTGGGGCTGGTGACGCTGGCGATGGTGCTGCAACAGGTCGGCCTGCCGGTGGAGGGCATCGCGCTGATCATCGGCGTCGACCGGCTGCTGGACATGGTGCGCACGGCGGTCAATATCACCGGTGATGGCGTGGTGTCGGCAATCGTGGCGAAAAGCGAGAATATGCTGGATGTCGACGTCTACAACGACACCTCGGACCGCGATACCTTCGATGACACCCCGGAGCTGGACGATTCGTTGATGGACAGCTCGACGACAGACGGCGCCACTGCGGCAAGCCCAAAGGTGGATGGCCCGAAGGTGGGTAGTCCAAAGACGGATTGAGCCGTGGAATCCGTCGACTGCGTGGTGATCGGCGCCGGTGTCGTCGGTCTCGCCTGTGCCCGGGCACTGGCCCGGGCCGGGCGTGAGGTCCTGATCCTGGAACGGGAGGGCGCCATCGGCAGCGGCATCAGTGCGCGCAACAGCGAGGTGGTCCACGCCGGACTCTACTATCCGCCGGGCTCCCTCAAGGCGGCGCTGTGCGTGCGCGGCCGCGAGATGCTCTACCGCTACTGTGCGGAGCGGGGCATCGGTTGCGCCCGGACCGGCAAACTGGTGGTCGCCGCAAAGTCCGGGCAGGTCGCCGCCCTTGAAGCGGTCCGCGCCCGGGCGCTCGACAATGGCGTGACCGATATTGCCTGGCTCCACGGCGACCAGGTTCCCGCCCTGGAGCCGGAACTCGATGTCGAGGCCGCCCTGTTCTCCCCATCCACCGGCATCGTCGACAGCCACCGGCTGATGCTGAGCCTGCTGGGGGATGCGCAGCGCCACGGGGCTGTCCTGGCGCTGCGCAGCGCTGTCTGTGGTGGCGTTGCAAACGCCGCTGGCATCCTGCTGGATATCGCCAGCGAGGGCAGCGACAGGGTGCGTGTGCGGACTCGTTGCGCAATCAATGCCGGCGGGCTTGCCGCCCTCGCCATTGCCCGTTCACTGGACCTGCCCCATGACACAGTGCCCCGCGGTTGGTTTGCCCGCGGGGTGTATTTCAGCTACGCGGGGAGAATGCCCTTCACACATCTGATCTACCCGGTTCCAGAGCCGGGCGGCCTCGGGGTCCACCTCACTTTGGATCAGGCGGGGCAAGGCAGATTCGGTCCCGACGTGGAGTGGATCGACGCGCCGGACTACACCGTCGACCCCGCGCGGGCCGAGGGCTTCTACAGGGCGATACGCCAGTGGTGGCCCCGGGTGGAGCGGGCCAGGCTGGCGCCCGGCTACGCCGGCGTGCGCCCCAAACTGGCCGGCCCCGGCATGGCGGACGGCGACTTTCGCATCGATGGCCCCGACGTCCACGGGGTGCCGGGGCTGGTCAATCTCTTCGGCATCGAGTCGCCGGGGCTGACGGCATGCCTGGCCATTGGCGAGCGGGTGGCCGGGCTGGTTTGAGTCAATGGGTCACGGCGGTTTGCCGGCAAGCCTGCGGGCCACGATATCGACGATGGTATCGATCGCCATTTTGGCGACATTGGACAGCGTCCGGCCCTGCACCCTGGCCAGGCATATTTCCCGCTCGGTGGAAAAGCCGGGATTGAAGAACTGCAGTTCCCGGATACTGCCATTTGCCAGCTCGCTGGCCACCATGGCGTCGATGGTGACGAGGATGGCGTCTGAATGGAGGATCACCGACTTGACCGTGGCGATATCGTTGCAGACGATGCCGTTGAGCTTGCCGTCCTTGAAGTACTGCTGGCTGGGAAAGCCCGCCCGGGCCCCCGGGCAGCGCCGAGACATTCGATGAGGCGGCCTTCCTGAACGGCAGGGTCGCGCCGCAGGAGGGGCCGGCGGTGCTGGTGGTTTCAAAGCCCGTCGACACCGCGATCCAGGGCCTGTCCGGCCATTGCGGCACATCGCTGACCCTGCCTGTCGTCCATGTCGAAACGGTGGTGTGGGATACCCGCTTCCCCACCGATGATCGTTACTTTCAGCGCTATGTGTTGCGGGACGTGACACTGCGGGATTGCCAGCGTGCCGATGGCGCCCCGGTCGATGCCCTGTGGCTCGAATTCGCCACTATCAAAAAAGACGGCGAACCGCGCCCGCGAAAACAATTCGGATTTCCGCCGCGGGTTTCGAAGTGAACAGGCTTGAGCTTGGCGGGGCTCCAGGGCCCGTGGTCTTTACGGCGAAAGATCCCGATGGTTATATGATAGAGTTATTCCAGTTCCCCGAACCGGGATCCATGCCTGGTTACCTGCCAGAGTAATTGTCCAACTAAAGAATTCTAATATGGTAAAAGTCAAAATCTGGGATCTGCCCGTTCGCATTTTTCACTGGTCACTGATCGCCCTCCTGAGTTTCTCCTGGTACAGCGCCGAAATC
>JBAZCN010000121.1:0-10911 GCA_041655035.1 Porticoccaceae bacterium
AAGGGCAACGCCCCGACACAGAACTTACCGCCATCCTGGCGGAGCGCCCGGCGCCGGTCGACAGCGCCCGGGTGAGCACGCTGGCGCGCCGCCATTGCCAGCCCCGGCTACCGGCGTTCGCCGGCGCCGCCGGCGACCAGCTTCGGGATGGCGACGCGTCCCGGGGGCCGTCCACCTGCCGACTGGTAGCGCTGACCCTCAGCGATGGCACCCCGCTGCAACTCCGGCTGGCCAGCCAGCCCATCGCCCGCAGCCCGGCCCTGGCCACCGACCCCATGTTCCTGTTGCTGCTGGCCCTCGCCATTGCGGTGCTGGCCTATGTCGTCGCCCGCATCGCCAGTGCACCGCTGCAGCGCCTTGGCGCCGCGGCCATCGAGCTTGGCCAGGACCTGCAACGCCCGCCGCTGGCGGTCACCGGCCCCCTGGAGGTGCGCCGCGCCGCCCAGGCATTCAACGCCATGCAGCAGCGTCTGCAACGGCATCTCGGCGAGCGCACCCAGATGCTCGCCGCCATCACCCACGATCTGCAAACGCCGCTGACCCGGATGCGGCTGCGACTCGAAAACGTCGCCGACGAAGCGCTGCGGGAGCGCCTGATCGGCGACCTGGCAGCCATGCACGCGTTGATCCGCGAGGGCCTGGAGCTGGCCCGCAGCGCTGAAACCACCGAACAGCGCGTCGCCCTCGATCTCGATTCACTGCTGGAAAGTATCGTCGAGGATGCCGCCGAGAGCGGAGGCGAGGTGCGCTTCGAGCAGGGCTGCGGCGCGGTGCTGCTGCTCAGGCCACTGGCCATGCACCGGTTGTTTTCCAACCTGGTCGACAACGCCATCAAGTACGGTCACAGCGCGGCGGTGGCGGCCGTGCGGCAGGGCGACGCGGTGGTGGTGCGGGTCAGCGACAGCGGCCCGGGGCTGGCGGAAACGGATCTCGAAGCGGTCTTCGACCCCTTCGTGCGGATGGAAACCTCCCGTTCGCGGGCGACCGGCGGCGCGGGACTGGGCCTGACCATCGCCCGCACCCTCGCCGAAAAGGACGGCGCCGCGCTGACTCTGCGCAATCGCCCGGAAGGCGGCCTGGTGGCGGAAGTGCGCTGGGAGGCGCCGGACCGGGCAGCGCCGCGGGACTGAGCCGTTGCGAACCGCGGCGCTGCCCGCGTCGCCGTTATTCGAGCTTGTCGAGATTATCGAGATTGCCGTGGCGAATATCCTGGCCCTTGACCAGATAGACCACTTGTTCACAGATGTTCTTGGCGTGATCGCCGATGCGTTCCAGCGAGCGCAGCGCCCACATGATGTTCATCACCCGCGAGATACTGCGGGGATCTTCCATCATGTAGGTCACCAGTTCGCGCACCGCGGTCTTGTAGTCGAGGTCGATCTGGCGGTCGGAGCGCAAGGTCCGCAAGGCGCTGTCGGCGTCGTAGCGGGTAAAGGCGTCGAGGGTATCGTTGAGCATCCTGCGCACGTCGCTGGCGATGTGGCGGATTTCCACATAGCCCCGCGGGGCACTGCCCTCCTCGCTCAACTGGATCGCCATCTTGGCGATCTTCTTCGCCTCGTCACCCATCCGTTCCAGGTCGCGAATGGTCTTGCTCACCGCCATCACCAGGCGCAGGTCGGTGGCCGCCGGCTGGCGACGGGCAATCAGGGTGGTGCAGTCTTCGTCGATCTGGATCTCGAGGGCGTCGATGGCCGGCTCGCGGCTGATCACGGTAGCCGCCAGAGCGCTGTCGGCGCTCTCCAGGGCGCGCACCGCGTCGGCCACCTGGATTTCGACCTGGCCGCCCATTTCCAGCATCCGCGTCTTGATCTGCTCCAGCTCTTCGTTGAAGTGGCGGGAGATATGTTGGTCGAGGTGCAGTTTGTCCATGACGGGTTCCTCAGCCGAAACGGCCGGTAATGTAGGCTTCGGTCAACTCGTGCTCGGGGTTGGTGAACACCCGCTCGGTATCGTTGACCTCGATGAGTTTGCCCAGATGAAAGTAGGCGGTGCGCTGGGACACCCGCGCCGCCTGCTGCATGGAGTGGGTAACGATGGCGATGGTGTAGTTCTCCGACAGCTCGGCGATCAGCTCCTCGATCCGCGCCGTGGCGATGGGGTCGAGGGCCGAGCAGGGCTCGTCCATCAGGATCACTTCGGGACTGATGGCGATGGCGCGGGCAATGCACAGGCGCTGCTGCTGGCCGCCGGACAGGCCGGTGCCGGGCTGGTGCAGGCGCTCCTTGACCTCGTTCCACAAGCCCGCCCGCTGCAGGCTGGTCTCGACGATATCGTCGAGATCGCTCTTGCGGTTGGCCAGGCCGTGCAGGCGCGGCCCGTAGGCGACGTTTTCATAGATCGACTTGGGAAACGGGTTGGGCTTCTGGAACACCATCCCCACCCGGGCGCGCAGCGCCACCACGTCCATCTTGTTGGTGTAGATATCCTCATCGTCGAGAGTGAAGGAGCCGCTCACCCGGCAGATGGAGATGGTGTCGTTCATCCGGTTGAGGGCGCGCAAGAACGTCGACTTGCCACAGCCGGACGGGCCGATCATGGCGATCACCTCGTTCTTGCCGATGTCGATGCTGACGTTGAAGATCGCCTGCTTGTCGCCGTAGAAGATGTCCACGTCGCGCATGCGCATCTTGGGATTGGCGGCCAGCGGGCTGCCCACGGTCTTGTAGTCTTCGCTGTGGTCCACCACGGTGTATCCTTCGCGGACCCTGGGCATGTCGCCCGGCCGTTTCTGTACGTCGTTCGCGGTCAATGTTCCCACACCCATTCTCCTGTTGCTAGAAGCCCTGTTGCTAGAAGGCCTGTGCTAGAAAAGCCCTGTCACTGGAGGCTCTGTTACCAGCGGCGTTCGAGGCGCTTGCGCAGCCACACCGCGGCAGTGTTCATGAAGATCAGAAAAGCCAGCAGCACCATGATCGCCGCCGAGGTCTTTTCCACGAAGGCCCGCTCCGGACTGTCCGCCCACAGGAAGATCTGCACCGGCAGCACGGTGGCCGGAGAGGTCGGACCCGAGGGGATGTCGACGATGAACGCGACCATGCCGATCATCAGCAGCGGCGCCGTTTCGCCCAGGGCCTGGGCCATGCCGATGATCGCCCCGGTAAGCATCCCCGGCATCGCCAGTGGCAGCACATGGTGGAGCACCACCTGCATCGGCGAGGCGCCGATGCCGATCGCCGCCTCCCGGATCGATGGCGGCACCGCCTTGATCGCCGCGCGACTCGAGATGATGATGGTCGGCAGGGTCATCAGCGTCAGCACCAGGCCGCCGATGACGGGAATCGACCGCGGCACCTCGAAGAAATTGATGAAGATGGCCAGGCCCAGCAGGCCGAAGATGATCGAGGGCACCGCCGCCAGGTTATTGATGTTGACCTCGATGAGGTCGGTCCAGCGGTTCTTCGGCGCGAACTCCTCGAGGTAGACGGCCGCCCCCACCCCGAGGGGGAACGACAGCGCCAAGGTGATCAGCAGGGTGAAGAACGAGCCTGCCACCGCGCCCCAGATACCCGCCTGTTCCGGCTCCCGTGAGTCGCCTTTGGTGAAGAAATTGATATTGAGCTGCAACTCGATGTCGCCGTGCTCCTGGAGGTGGGCAATCGCCGTCTGCAGGGTGCCCGACACCCTGCCGATGAAGGTGTCGCCGCGTTTTCTCAGGGATTTGAAGTAGGTGTCGATATCGTCGTCCGCCACCAGCCAGCGCACCTCGCTGCGACCGAGCAGTTCGGGGTGGGCCACCAGCCTGTCGCGCAGATCGAAGCCCTCGCCGCTGCTGATCAGCCGGTTGAGTTCGCGCCGGTCATTGCGCGTCGACAGCTCGGGAAAACGTTGCTGCAAGGCCGCGCGGATCACCCCGTTGTAGTCGCCGAGGGCGACCGCGCCCGGATCGCCGAAATCAGTGACGCCGATCACCTCGGGGTCATAGTGCAGTTCGAGCTGGATGTAGGTCTGGCGAAAGGCGCCGGAGCCCTTGCTGATGATGTCGGTGAACAGCACCACCACGCTGAGGATGCCGAAGCTGACGGCCATCAACCCGTACAGCCGGAAGCGCTTTTCGGCACGGTAGCGGCGCTTGAGCCCGCGGGCGACCCGCTCGGCCTTTTGCCGCTGGTCTTCAGTCAGTCGCTGGTCTTCAGTCATATTGTTCACGGTATTTTTTCACCACGTGCAGGGCAATGAAATTGAGGATCAGAGTGACCACGAACAGCATCAGCCCAAGGGCAAACGCCGCCAGGGTCTTGGGACTGTCGAATTCCTGATCGCCGACCAACAGGGTAACGATCTGCACCGTGATGGTGGTCACGGTGTCGAGGGGGTTGACGGTCATCCGGGCGGCCAGGCCCGCGGCCATCACCACGATCATGGTCTCGCCGATGGCCCGCGACACCGCCAGCAGCACGCCGCCGACGATGCCCGGCAGGGCTGCCGGGAAAATAACCCGCTTGATGGTCTCGGATTGGGTGGCGCCGAGGCCGAGGGACCCATCCCGCAGGCTCTGTGGCACGGCGTTGATCACGTCATCCGCCAGCGAGGACACGAAGGGGATGATCATCACCCCCATCACCAGGCCAGCGGCGAGGGCGCTCTCCGAGGATACCGTAATGCCCATCCCCGCGCCGGTGTCGCGAATGAAGGGCGCCACCGTCAGCGCAGCGAAAAAGCCGTAGACCACTGTCGGCACACCGGCGAGGATCTCCAGGGTCGGCTTGGCGAAGGCCCGCACCCGCCGGCTGGCGTACTCGGCGAGATAAATCGCCGACATCAGGCCCACCGGCACCGCCACCACCATGGCGATAAAGGAGATCAGCAGAGTGCCGAGAAACAGCGGCACGGCGCCAAAGCTGCCGGACGAGCCCACCTGGTCGACACGAATCGCCGTCTGCGGACTCCAGTGGGTGCCAAACAGGAATTCGGTGATCGGCACCGCCTGGAAAAAACGCAGGGACTCGAACAACACCGACAGCAGGATACCGAGGGTGGTAAAGATCGCCACCAGCGAACAGAGCAGCAGGATGCCCTTGAACACCGCTTCCACCTGCTGGCGGGCACGCAACTGGGGGGACATCTTCAACCAGGCGAGCAGCCCGCCGAGCAACGCCAGGCTGAGCACCGCGGCGGCGGCGATTCGGGAGCCGATGCTGCGCAATTCCACCAGCCGTTCGCTGGCGGCGACCAGCGCCGGATCGGCGGCGGCGCCGGAGAGCGCGCCGCTGGCCAGGTTGCGAATGGTGCCGAGGGTCAGGTTTTCCTCGCTGATCGACGTGGGTTGCAGGTGCTCCGGCAGGCCGCCGAGCACCACATTGGAAACGATCACGTCGTCGAACATCAGCCACAGCGCGAGCAGCGCCAACGAGGGCACGCCGCACCAGATGGAAGCCCGCAACCCGTAGAAGAACGGCAGCGAATGGAGATGGCGGATGCCGCCCAGGGGTCTCGCCTGAACCAGTGACCGGCTGCGGGCCAGATAGTAGGCAGCGACGATCATGGCGCCCAGGACGATTAGCAGATTGGCAGTGTGCATGGCCCGTGCCCGTAGGAAAAGATTCGAAGAATAACAAGGCCTGACATCAGGTCAGGCCTCAAGTTTATCGCATCTTCGCTATTCTAATGCGGGAAGATCAGAGACCTTCGCCAGTGAGGGTTTCGTTGCCGCGGACCGCGGCGCCGACTTCCTTGCGCAGCTCGTCATTCAGGGGGATCAGGCCCTTCTCGGCCAAGTAGCCGTCGGCGCCCCAGGCTTTTTCACTGGTGAACTCGGCAAGAAACTCCTCGATGCCCGGCACCACGCCGATGTGGGCTTTCTTGACGTAGAAATAGAGCGGCCGGGAGACACTGTAGGATTTGTCGCCGATGGCCTCGAAAGTGGGTTCCACCCCTTCGATGGCGGAGCCGCGCACCTTGTCGCTGTTCTGGTCGAGGAAGCTGAAGCCGAACACGCCGAGGGCATCGGGATTGGCGTCCAGTTTCTGGATGATCAGGTTGTCGTTCTCACCAGCTTCGACGTAGTGACCATCTTCGCGCAGGGTGTGGCACACCGACTTGAACTTCTTCTCATCGCTATCCTTCAGCGCCTTGATGAAACCGAAGGTCGCACAGCCGCTTTCCAGGGCCAGCTCGGCAAAGGCATCGCGGGTGCCGGAAGTGGGCGGGGGACCGATCACTTCGATCTTGGTCGCCGGCAGGGCGGGGTTGATGTCCTTCCAGGTCTTGTAGGGGTTGGGCACCAGGGTCTCTGAGCCGTCCGGGCTCGGCACCTCCTTGGCCAGCGCCAGGAAGATGTCCTTGCGGCTCAGGTCATAGGGCTTGGTCTTGAGGGAGTTGGCCACCACGATGCCGTCGTAGCCGATCAGCACCTCGATGATGTCCTTGACCCCGTTGCTCTGGCAATCCTTGAACTCGGAACCCTTGATCCGCCGCGAAGCATTGGCGATATCGGCGAAATTGGTGCCGACGCCGGCACAGAACATTTTGAGGCCGCCGCCGGTGCCAACCGACTCCACCTTGGGAGTGGCGTTGCCGGTGGCCCTGCCGAAACGCTCGGCGACCACTGTAGAGAAGGGGTATACCGTGGAGGAACCCACCACGCTGATATAGTCGCGGGCAGCGTGCACCTGGGTGCCGCCAATGATCGCCGCCATCGCGGCGCCTGCCAAAAGGGTAGTCTTGATAGCGTTCACATCGTTCTCCGGGTCAGTGGATATAGCAAGGGGTTGATCGAACCAGTGTCGCCACTATAGGGACGCCGTGTGACAGAAACATGACATCGATCCCGTCCGCTCCACACCCGGTGGTGCACTGCCTGCGTCGGTGCGCCACAAACCCATCGCGAGGATTTTATATAGCGGTCATTTCTATATAATGGCGACCAAATAACCAACGCCCGACCTCCTTGAGCTGCCAGCACTATGCCCTCACCCCCACGCCCCCTGCAACTGCTGATTCGCTGCCTCGACGCCATCACCACCCTGACCGGCAATGTCATCATCTGGCTGACCCTGGCGCTGACTGTCGCCACCTGTACCGTGGTGGTGATGCGCTACCTGTTCGCCACCGGCTCCATCGCCCTCCAGGAGTCGATGATCTACATGCACGGCGCGATCTTCATGCTCGGCATGGCCTGGACCCTCAAGCAGGGCGGCCACGTGCGGGTCGACGTCTTCTACCGCGACCTGCAACCAAAGACCCGGGCCTGGATCGACGTGGCGGGCGGGCTGCTGTTTCTGCTGCCCCTCTGTGTGCTGATTCTCTGGCTGTCCTGGGACTACGTGCTCAACAGCTGGGCGATCCGCGAAAAATCCAATGAAGGCAGCGGCCTGCCCTACGTCTACCTGCTCAAGACGCTGCTGCTGATCATGCCCGCCACCCTGATGCTGCAGGGCGTGGCCGACATCCTCAAGAACCTGTTGTTCGCCCTCGGCGCCGGTGGCCAGCACAGCGCAGTCAAGGTGGAACCGCTGTGATGGCCGAATTCATTCCGCTGTACATGTTCGCCGCAGTCTGCCTGATGCTGATCTTCGGCTACCCCGTGGCCTTTTCGCTCAGTGGCGTGGCCCTCGCCTTTGCCGCCGGCGGCGTATTGACCGGCCACTTCGACATGGCCTTTCTCCACGCCCTGCCCAACCGGATCTACGGCATCATCATCAACACCACGCTGATCGCCGTGCCGCTGTTCGTGTTCATGGGCGTGATGCTGGAAAAGTCCAAGCTGGCCGAGGACCTGCTCGGCAACATGAGCCGGCTGTGCGGCACTCTCCGGGGCGGGCTGGGGGTCTCGGTGGTGCTGGTCGGTATGTTGCTGGCGGCCAGTACCGGGATCGTCGGCGCCACCGTGGTGACCATGGGCCTGATATCTCTGCCGACCATGCTCAAACAGGGCTACAGTCCGGCATTCGCCACCGGCACCATCTGCGCCACCGGCACCCTGGGGCAGATCATTCCCCCATCGATCGTACTGGTGCTGCTCGGCGACATCCTGTCCACGTCCTACCAGCAGGCCCAGCTGAAAATGGGCATCTTTACCCCGGACACGGTATCCATCGGCGACCTGTTCGTCGGCGCCATCGTGCCCGGCCTGCTGCTGGTGGCGCTGTATATCGCCTATATCTACGGCTACGCCACGGCTTTCCCGGCCAAGGCCCCGCGCGAAGAACACAATGTCAGCCGCGGCGAGGCCCTGCGCATACTGCGCCCGCTGCTGCCGCCGGTGCTGCTGATCATCGCCGTGCTGGGATCGATTCTGACCGGCGCCGCCACCCCCACCGAAGCGGCGGGTGTCGGTGCCGCCTGCGCCATCCTGCTGGCCCTCGGCAAACGCCAGCTCAACCTGCCGCGGCTGCGCGAAGTGATGACTTCGACCACCGAGATCACCTCGATGGTGTTCATGATCCTGATCGGCGCAGCGGTATTTTCCCTGGTATTCCGCGGCTTTGGCGGAGAAGAGCTGGTCGCGGGCCTGTTCGAGCAGATACCTGGCGGCGTGTTCGGCGCCACCCTGGTGGTAATGCTGGTGATCTTCCTGCTCGGCTTTATCCTCGACTTCATCGAGATCACTTTCGTGGTGGTGCCCATCGTCGCTCCCGTGCTGCTGACCATGGGCATCGACCCGGTATGGCTCGGGGTGATGATCGCCGTCAACCTGCAAACCTCGTTCCTGACCCCGCCCTTCGGTTTTGCACTGTTCTACCTGCGGGGCGTCGCTCCCGCCGGCGTCCTCACCAGTGATATCTACAAGGGCGTGCTGCCATTCATCGCCATCCAGCTGTTCCTGCTCGCCATACTCGCACTGTGGCCCGGGCTGATCACCTGGCTGCCGGAACTGCTTTTCAATTGAGGACATTATCTTGAGCGCTATCAACAAACCCGGCAATCCCGCCGGCGAACTGACCCTGCAAACCCTGGCGATGCCCCGGGACACCAATCCCCACGGCGATATTTTCGGCGGCTGGCTGCTGTCGCAGATGGACCTCGCCGGCGCCGTGCTGGCGCGGCGGCTGTCGAGAGGGCGGGTGGCCACGGTAGCCATCAGTGAAATGGCGTTTCTGCGCCCGGTGCCGGTGGGCGCCGTGGTGAGCTGCTATACCAGTCTTCTCGAAACCGGGCGCTCGTCGATGCGGATCAATATCGAGGTATGGATCGAGACCGAAGCCGGCATCGAGCCGGCCAAGGTCACCGAGGGGGATTTCGTCTACGTGGCGATTTCGGAGCAAGGCACGACCCGGCCCATGGCCTGACAGGGCCCAGTCGACAGCCTGCGCCGGCGCGGATCAGGCGACCTGGTCCCTGAGGTACTGTTCCAGTTCGGTATAACCGCCGATATGTTCGGTGCCGTGGAAGATCTGGGGCACGGTGCGCACCGGCTTGCCCACGGTTTTTTCCAGGTCGGCCTTGGTGATACCCTCGTCGAACATGTCCACATACTTGTGCGGCAGGTTTTTCATTTCCAGTACCTGTCTGGCGCGAACGCAGTAACCACAGCCCGGGCGACCAAAGATAACGAACGGTTTCATCAACAGACTCCTGCATCGGGGGGATTGATGGCGACAGATTATCGAGAGGCCCGCCATTAGCCAAGTTGATAAATTATATTCCGTTGATTGCCTGTCGCTATCGCTATCCACGCCTGCCCGGGCGCCGCGATCAGCGGCTCAGATGGCACAACAACTCCACATGGGGGGTGTGGGGGAACTGATCCAAAGGCTGGACTTCGATCACCTCGAAGCCAGCGGCGACGAACACCTGCAGATCGCGGGCAAAAGTGGCGAGATCGCAGGAGATGTAGAACACCTCGCGCAGGCAATGTTTTTTCGGGAGCAGCCTGGCGACTTCCCGGAATCCTTCCCGTGGCGGGTCGAGTACGAGAACACCCGCCTGCGGCATGCGCCGCCGTACGCCGTCGACGGCATCGCCGACGAACAGGTTGCACGCCAGGGTATCCACCCCTGGCAGCCCTTGCGCCGCCAGCTGTGCGAGCGCGTCTCCCGAGCCCTCCACCGCCAGCGTCCTGGCAAAACCGGCGGCGGCGATCACTTCGGTAAAATTCCCCGATCCGGCAAACAGCTCGAGCACCGGCACGCTCTTGTCCACGCGGTCGAGCTTCGCCGCCAGCCACTGGCGCATGCGCTGGTTCTGTTCGCTGTTGCCCTGGCGAAAGGGGCGGCGGCGATTGAGCGCGACCTGGCCGGCGTCGATATCCTCGTCGATGTCGAGGGTGGTCCAGTCCTGCCCGCGGCTGGGCCTGAAGGCCGGGTTGGGCAGGCTGGCCGCCAGCGCACGAAGGGTCGCGCGGTTGGTATCGGTGAGAACAAGACAATCATCCACCGGCGCCAATTGTCGCGAACCGGCACTGACGAAGCCCAGCGCGCGGCCGTCGCTTTTCAACTGGGCGCGGTTGCGAAACCCCAGGGTGCGCGGCGAGCTCCAGATCGGCGCGATGCGCTCACCGTCCGCCAGGCGGGCCAGCGCCTGGCGGACCCGGCTCTCCTTGGCCGCCAATTGGGCCTGGTAGGCCACGAACTGCCAGGGGCAGCCACCGCACTGGCCGCGACCGAAACCGTGGTGGACACAGGGCGCCACCACCCGTTCCGGGGATGGCTCCAGCAGTTGCTCCAGCACCGCGAAGCCGAAGCGCTTCTTGAATCCGGTAATGCGAAACTCGCCCTGTTCCCCGGGCCATACACCGGGCACGAAAAACACCTGGCCACCGCCGTGTTCGACGATACCGTTGCCGTCACTGGACAGGGCGCGAACCCGGGCGGTGAAACGTTCGTGAATGGCGGGCATGGGGTGCCGTGGGCTCGTTCAGCAAGGGGGCGCCATGATACCACCTCAGACAAAAGGCCCGGCAGTCACCGCGTCGGTTCCGCTATACAGCGGCGGGAGGAAGTCCGGGCCCGCCCCATGACAGAGGGCATT
>JBAZCN010000122.1:0-10808 GCA_041655035.1 Porticoccaceae bacterium
CGGGGAGGGTGAGGTAGGGTGCCACGCAATTGACGGTGATATTGTGGCGGCCGACTTCCTTGGCCAGTACCCGGGTGAAGGCGTGCACCGCGCCCTTGGCGGCGGAGTACACCGCCAGCAGGGGATCGCCGACGGTGCCGGCGGTGGAGCCCATATTGATGATCCGGCCGCCGCCCCGATCGATCATCGCCGGCAGCACCGCGCGGGTGACGCGCAGCACCGTCATCAGGTTGATGTCCAGGTCCGTTTGCCAGCTGTCCGGGTCCGATTCGGCGAACAGGCCCATGGCGTTGTTGCCGCCGACGTTGTTGATCAGCACGTCGATGGCGTCGAAGCGCTCGAGGGCGGCGCTGGCGATTCTTGTGCCGGAGTCCTTGTCCAGCAGGTCCACGGCGAGAAATAGCCCATCCGCCGCGCCGGCCTCCCTGGCGGCGGCCAGAACCCGTTCACCGGCCGCCCGGTCGCGTCCCACGGCGACCAGGTTGATGCCTTCCGTCGCCATGTTGAGGGCGATGGCCCGGCCGATATTCGAGGTGGCGCCGGTGATGATGACGGTTTTGCGCCCGAGTCCAAGGTCCATGAGCATTCCCCCTTTAGTTGCCAGATGTTTGTGGATAGTTGCCAGGTGTTGGCGAAGAGTCGCCCGATATTGGTGAACGGTTGCCTGATGTGTGCGGAATATGCCGATTGTTGCACCGGCGGGCCGATGTTGCCGGGGTTTTCACTGCCGGGAAACCGCCAGGGTTTGTCCGATTGCGCCACCGCTTGGCGCAGCGGTGGCGCAATGGCCTAACGGCAATGGATTCCGTGCGGCATCAGGGCCGGACGGGCAGCACCCTGTAGGAGGGGTCCTCCCGGTCCCGCCGCCCCCAACCTTCGGTAAGGGTCGCGGCCACCTCTCGCAGTTCGTCGAAATCCTGCACGTAGACCCGGTGGTCGATACCCCAGCGGCCGTCGCGCCGCGACCAGCGATCGATGTAGCGGCCCCGGGCGGTGACCTGGACCAGTCGCCCGTCCTGGCGGATACGCAGGGCGGCGGTGACATAGGCCTCGCTGCCGGCCCGGTCGCCGTCGATTTCGATGAGAATGTTCGACACCTGGTGGGAGTGGCCGAGCATGGCGCTGTGCTGTTCGCACACCCAGTCGATAAAGCCGCGCCCGCTGCCGTTGTACATGGCGCCGTAGTCCGCAGTGCCGTCCTCGTGCCAGACGTTGTAGCCGAGCTGATGATCGATGCGGTCCATGGCGCGGCAGTATTTGTAGATCTGATCGGTGATGGCCTGGCGGTCGGCGCTGGCGCTGGTGAGTTGAACTGCGGTTGGGTTGGTCATGGTCATTCCTTTCAAGGCTGTTTTTACCGGTTAATTCCACACCAGGGGCAAAGTGGTGGGCTGCACCATGCCTCCCAGGTGGGTTTTGATGATGGCGCCGGGTTTGATGCGAAACGGCGGGATGGCGGCGAGAAATTCCTCCAGGGCGACGCGCATTTCCCGCCTGGCCAGGTGCACCCCGAGGCAGAAGTGGGGGCCGTGGCCGAAGGTGAGGATCTGGCGCGGCATGCGGTCGAGGATCACCTCGTTGGGCCTGTCGTATTCCTCCGGGTCGCGGCAGGCGAGGATGGTGGACGTGAGGATCTTGTCCCCCGGCTTGATGGTGACGCCATTGAGCGTGCGCTCCTTGATGCAGGTGCGGAAGGTACTGGTGGCGGCATAGGCCCGCAGCAGTTCTTCCAGCGCCGTGCCGATAAAGGCCGGATCGTCCCGCAGGCGCTGCTGGTGGTCGGGGTTTTCCGCCAGGTGGCGGAAGTGCAGGCCCATATTGGTGGTCACCGTATCCAGCCCGCCGATAAACAGGTTGAAGGTATAGCCGATCAACTCGCTGTCGGTGAAGGGGCGGCCGCCAATGGCGCCATGGATGGCGAAGCTGATCAGGTCATCGCCAGGGTTTTCGCGGCGCGCGGCGATGACATCTTTCATGTAACCGTTCACGGCCCGCACCGCATTGCCGATGGTGCCCAGGTCCCCTTCGTGGAGCAGGTCGTGCTCCCACTGCATGAACAGTTCGGTCCGGTCGTGCGGCAGGTCCATCAGGTCGAGAAACACCGAGACCGGAAAGGGGAAGGCAAAATCGCGGATGAAATCGCATTCCCCGTTGGCCTTGAAAGCGGCGATATAGTGCCGCGCCGCATTGCGCACCTTGTCCTCCATGGCGCGCATCTTCGGCGGCGAGAACAGCGGGTTGAGCAGGCCGCGCACGGCGGTGTGGAAGGGCGGGTCCAGCTCCGTGGGCACCATGTTCCAGCGCTCGCCGACGATGGCCGCAAACGGATTGCCTCCCTCACTGGAGAAATGCTCGGTGTCGCTGTAGGCGTCGCGCAGGTCTGCCGCGCGCCGGACCACCCAGGCGGGGCGTTCGCCGGGATAGGCATTGGTGGCGTAGAACACCGGCGGCCAGTCGTGGATGGCGGGGATCAGGGTCCTGTAGGGATCCTCTTCCACATAGCGCCCCTGGATGATGGGGTATTCCCGCACCAGATCGGGGGGAACATGGGCGGGAAGGGGAGGGATGGCGCGGATCTCGCCCATGGCATTGGCTCCGGTTCAGGGTTTCTATTTATAGAATATATTCTGTATCTTATATTGTGATATCGCTCCCGGCCATCCTATACTGCGCTTTCCAGCCTGGGAAGTGGCTTGCCTTCAATTTTCCAGCGCTTGTTTTTCAAGAGCCCTGGTCAACCAGCGTCCGGTGCCAAACCATAACGATGAGGAACGAATCATGTTGAAAGCAGGTGTGGTCGGTCTCGGCCAGATGGGCGGCGGCGCGGCGGTGTGCCTGGCGCGGGCGGGGCGCCCGCTGAGTGTCTACGACATTGACCCCGGGGCGGCCCTGAAATGGGAGGGCGGCGATCTGCTGCCGCCGGTTGCCGCCAGCTGCGCCGAGGTGGCGCGCAACTCGGATGTCGTCATCGTCCTGGTGGTGGATGCACAACAGGTATGGTCCGTTCTCAGCGGCCCCGAAGGACTGCTGGCCGGCGCGCATCCCGGCCTGGTGGTGGTCGTCGGCAGCACCATCGCCCTGGACGAACTGACCGCCATGCGTGACACCGCCGCGAAAGCGGGCGTCACCGTTGTCGATTGCGGGGTGACCTCGCCCCCCGGCGGCCACACCCGAAAGCGCATCGTCGGCATGGTGGGCGCCGACGCGGACGTGTTCGACCGCATCAAGCCGGTGCTCGACGACTTTACCCAGGAGGCCCTGCGCCTGGGCGGTCCGGGCGTGGGCATGACCACCAAGATCGTCCGCAACATGATGTACTACGCCACCTGGCGCGCCGCATGCGAAGCCAGGATGTTGGCGGAAAAGGCCGGTGTGGATATCGGCAAGATGGCGGTGATCAACCATCTCAGCGAAGCCGATGCCAGCGGCACCACCCTGTGGCTGAAATGCTGGGCGGCCAGGGACGCCGTTCCCGGCAGCGCCCAGGCCCAGCACGACCACGTCCAGGGGGTCATGCTCAAGGACATCCAGGCTGCCGATGAACTGGCGGCGAGACTGGGCGTGACGCTGCCGCTGATCGACCTGATGCGCGACACCGCCGACGAAATAACCAGCCCCTGGCGCTGAAGGAAGCATCGAGTGAAGCCCCATAGGGTGTGCTGAGGCACGAAGCGCACCAGAGGCCGGCAGCAATCCCGGTGCGCTTCGTGCCTCAGCACACCCTATGAGAGGGATATCGCCTGTCAGAAAGACTTTGAACAGGCTCAAACACTGAAAGGAGAAAACCATGGCAGGTTTGGTCAATATCAGTGACCTGTACGATCTCGGCGGCCGGGTGGCCATCGTCACCGGCGGCGCCGAGGGCATGGGCAGGGAAACCTGCCGCTTCCTGGCCAGTGCCGGGGCCACCGTGGCGGTGGCGGATATCAACCTGCCCTGGGCGGAGCAGACCGCCGGAGATCTCGCTGCGGCGGGCGGCAAGGCGCGGGCCTATCAGGTGGACCTTGCCAGTGAGCAGTCGGTGATCGATCTGGTGCGGTCAGTGCGCGATGATCACGGCCGCCTCGATATCCTGGTCAATGTCGCCGGCCTGCAGGACCGGGAGTTCCTGGAGGAAACCTCTGTGGCACTGTGGGACAAGCTCCACCAGGTCAACCTGCGCGGTTCCTTCCTCAGCATCCGCGAGGCGGCGAAGGTGATGAAGGCCGACGGCAACGGCGGGCGCATCGTCAATATTGCCTCCATGGGCGCCGTGCATCCGATTTTCGAAGGGCTGGTGGCCTATAACGCCTCCAAGTCCGGAGTGCTGGGGCTGACCCGCAATGCCGCCTATGAACTCGCCGCCCACGGCATCACCGTCAATGCCCTGCTGCCGGGCAATGTCACCACCGAGGGCCAGGCCCGTTCGCCGGGGCCACCCATCGATATGGAAAAGATCAAGCACATGACACCGCCCCTCGGCCGCACCGGCAAGACCTCGGATATCGCCAGCGCCATCCTGTTCCTGGTGGCGCCGGCATCCCAATGGATGACCGGCCAGACCCTGGTGGTCGATGGCGGCCACCTGAACAAGTGATGGAGCAGGCCATGACCGATCCTCTCGACGCCCGGGCATACCGGGAAAAATACGGCCCCTGGGCGGTGATTACCGGCGCCTCCGACGGCACCGGCGCGGCCTATGCCAGGCAGTTGGCGGCAAACGGCCTCAACCTGCTGCTGATAGCCCGCCGCCGGGAACTCCTGGAAGCGCTGGCGCAGGAGCTTGAAGAGGCGTACGGCATAGCTACCCGCACCGCCAGCGTCGACCTCTACCAGCCCGGCGCGGGCCAGCAGGTGGCCAGTGCCGCCCGGGACCTGGAGGTGGGACTCTATGTCTCCAACGCCGGCGCCGACGCCAACAGCGCCCGTTTCCTGGACGCTCCCCTGGATGCCTGGCGCGGTCTGATTCAGCGCAATGTCTTCACCGTCACCGAGCTGGTCTATCACTTCGCCGCCACCATGCGCCAGCGCGGCCGCGGCGGCATCCTGCTGATGTCGTCGGGCACGGCGCTGGGTGGCCAGCCGGGAGTGGCGGTGTACTGCGCCACCAAGGCCTTCGACCTCAATCTGGCCGAGGCCCTGTGGGCGGAGCTTGGCCCTTTTGGCATCGATGTGCTGGGGGCGGTCTGCCCGGCCATGGATACCCCCTCCCTGCAGAGCCTCTTGGGGGCCAATGGCCTGACCCTGCCGGGGCTGTACGATCCGGATGAAGTGGTCCGCACCCTGCTGGCAAGACTGCCGGATGGCCCCACCCATGTGTTTCCCTTCGGCCCCGATGCCCCCCGTGCGGGAGAGATCGAACAGGCCCGCCGCGAGCGCGTGGCGGCGATGGTCGAGGCGTCGAAAATGTTTTTCCGCAATCCCTGAACCCTTCATTTTTTATTGCAGAGTCTGACTATGAGCTATTCCATCGAACCCTTGTTTCAACCCTTCGACCTCGGGCCACTCACTCTGGGCAGCCGCATCGTCATGTCGCCCATGACCCGCAGCTTTTCACCCCAGGGGGTGCCCGGGCAGAACGTCGCGGACTATTACCGGCGCCGCGCCGAGGCCGATGTGGGCCTGATCATCACCGAAGGCGTGGGTATCGACCACCCCTCCGCCATCGGCGGAGGCCCTGGCGCCCTCGGCGAGGAGAATATCCCGATGATGTTCGGCGACGCGGCCCTGGCCGGATGGAGGAAAGTGGTCGACGGTGTGCACAGCGCCGGCGGGCTGATCATGCCCCAACTGTGGCACATGGGGGTGATGCGCACTCCCGGCACCGGGCTTTACAAGGACGCCCCGTCGCTGCGCCCGTCCGGCCTGTGGGGCCCGGAGGGCAAGGCCATGCTGCCGCCGGACTATCTGGAACAGATGCTGCCGCCCACGCAAGCCATGACCGAATCAGTCATTGCCGACATTATCGCCGCCTATGCCCGCAGCGCCGTCAATGCCAAGGCCGTGGGTTTCGACGGTATCGCCATCCACGGCGCCCACGGCTATCTGATCGACACTTTTTTCTGGTCCGAGACCAACAAGCGCACGGACCGCTGGGGCGGCGATATCGCCGGCCGGGCGCGGTTCGGCGTCGAAGTGGTCAAGGCCATTCGCGCGGCCGTCGGCCCGGAGCTGCCCATCGTGCTGCGCTGGTCGCAGTGGAAGCAGCAGGATTACGACGCCCGGCTCGCCCGCAACCCGGCGGAGCTGGAAGCCCTGCTGTGCCCGCTGGCGGACGCCGGGGTCGACCTGTTCGACACGTCCACCCGGGTGTTTTCCCGCCCCGCCTTCGAGGATGGGCAAACCACCCTTGCCGGTTGGGCCCGCAAGGTCACCGGCAAGCCCTCGATGGCGGTGGGCGGCATCGGCCTGTCGAAGGACCTGCAAAGTTCGTTCGCCGGCGGCACCGTCCCCGTCAACAATCTCGACCAGGCGATGGCGCTGTTCGAAGCCGGTGAGTTCGACCTGCTGGCGGTCGGCCGCTCCCTGCTGATGGACCCCCGGTGGGCGATCAAGGCCCGACGCAACGAGGCGTTCGATGCCTTCGACCTGGAGCTTTATGGCAAGCTTTACTGATCCGGCGATCGGGCTCGGGCGGCTGGCGACCCCTGTCACCCTCAACCGGGCGGTGGCCGTCCAGCTGCGGGAAGCCATCGTCAGCGGTGAGCTTGCCCCCGGCTCATTGCTCAAGGATGGGGAGGTCGCCCGCCAACTGGGGCTCAGCGCCACGCCGGTACGTGAGGCTCTGGTCCAATTGGCGGCGGAGGGCCTGGTGCAGATCGAGCCCAACCGCCTCAAGCGGGTGGCGCCGATCGACCACCAGCTCATGGTGGAGCTGCTCCAGGTGCAGAATGAACTCTGGGCCCTGGGGTATGCCTGGGGTGCGCCGCGCATCGGCCCGGCGGAGCTGGAGCAACTGCGCCATATCAGCGCCGTCCACCACGACGCCATAGCCCGCGCCGATCCGCGGGCAGCCGTCGCCGCCGCCCACGCCTTCCACCTGGTGCTGATGGAAGCGTCGGGCAACCGCGAACTGGTGCGGGTATCGGTGGATCGCCTGCCGCTGATCCAACGCTATGTACTGCTGTTCGCGCCGACCATCATTTCGGCGGAGATGGCCGACCAGCACGGCCGGATGTTGCAGGCGCTGGAGGCGGGCGACGTGCCCACCGCCACGGCCATCTTCAATGCCATCAGCGCCGACCTGCTCGGCGTTGCCGAACACTTGCGCGACGCCGAACGGCGGGACAGCTGAAGAAAAACGCCCCGCCCCCCGCTGTCTGCCAAGTCTGTGTTCACCCGCGCCGCTCATCGCGCCATCCTGGCGCCGGGCGCGGTGCAGTGGCGGAGGTTCGCCTTCCCGGTCGCGGCGATGGACCCTAGATGCCCACCAGCCTTTCGCTTTTCTCCCACAGCCGCCGGGCGATTTCCACATCGCGGGTGGCCGGATGGGGCTCCGCCGGCTTGCAGTCGGCGTAATAACCGCCGGTCCGGCCTTCCACCTCCGGCGACGCGGCGAGGTAGATATTGGTCAGCGCGCCCTGTTCCGGGGTTTTCAGCAGCGGTGCGGCGAATTTGTAGAAGATCCGGGTTACCGTCGCCTCGTTGCCGAAGTTGGAGCGGATGGTGCCGGGGTGGAGGGCGTTGGAGGTGATGGCGGTGCCGGCGAGACGCCGTGCCAGTTCGTCGCTGAACAGGATGTTGGCGAATTTCGAGCGGCTGTAGGTATTGATGGGCTTGATCTTTTCCGACATCAGGTCGTCGATGTCGAATAGCGGCTTGAATTTGTGTGCCACCGAGGCGACGTTCACCACCCGCGCTGTGGGCGCGGCTTTCAGTTTGTCGAGCAGCAGGTGGGTGAGCAGGAATGGCGCCAGATGATTGACGGCGAAGATCATCTCGTAACCGTCTTGCGACACCTCCCGGACCGTGGAGGCGGCGCGCCCGGCGTTGTTGACCAGCACGTCGAGGCGGGGGACGCTGTCGCCGACCTGCCTGGCGAGGTCGCGCACCGCGCCGAGGGAGGCGAAATCGCCCTGGATGAAGCGCACGGTCTTGCCGGTCTGGCGCTCGATCTCCGCCACGGCATGGCGGCCCTTGTCGGCGCTGCGGCCGTGGATGACGACTTCGGCGCCCTGGCGCACCAGTTCCCTGGCGGTGATCAGGCCGATCCCGTCGGAGGCGCCGGTCACCAGGCAGATTTTGTCTTGCATCACCATTGTCATTCTCCTCTCGTTATCAAATGGCGTGTGCCACTTTGCGCGGACTCAGCCAGCGGGGAAGCCGATAGCCTTGATTTCGGTGTACTCGTTGTAGCCTTCCTCGCCCCATTCGCGACCCAGCCCGGAGCGTTTGTAGCCGCCAAACGGCATATCGGGGTGGAAGCCTCCGGGGCCCATATTGATCTGAACCTGGCCGGTACGCATTTTCAGCGCCATTTCGAAGGCGGTGCCTTTATCCTCGGAGATGATGGCGCCGCCGAGGCCGTAATCGCTTTCGTTGGCCAGCCGGATGGCCTCGGCATCATCGTCGAAGCCGATCACCGCGGCGATGGGGCCGAAGACTTCACGCTGGCCGAGATGGCTGTGGTTGGCCACGTCATCGAAGATGGTGGGCTCGAAGAAAAAGCCTTTCTCCAGTCCGGCGGGACGCTTGCCGCCGAGCACCAGGCGAGCGCCCTCGTCGAGGGCGCGGCGACAGAAATCGGCGGTGCGCTGGCGGGCGGCCTCGCGGATCAGCGGCCCCATGAAGGTCTCGGGGTGGTGGGGGTCGCCGACTTTCAGCGCCGCCACGGCGGTGCTCAGGGCGTCGACGAAAGCGCCGCGGACACGGTTGTCCACCAGCATCCGGGTGGTCATCGAGCAACCCTGGCCGGCCTGGAAGACGAAGCCGAACAGGCCGGCCAGGACCGCCTTCTGCAGATCGGCGTCGTGGCGGATGATCAGTGGCGACTTGCCGCCGAGTTCGAGGTGGACCTTTTTGAGTGTCGGCGCGGCCTGGGCCATCACTTGGGCGCCGACGGTATCGGAGCCGGTGAAGGTGACCATATCGACCCGCGGATCGCCGCTCATCATCTGGCCGACCTCAGGGCCGCCGGTGACGATATTGAACACGCCGGGCGGGAGGTCGAGCGCGGCGACCAGTTCGGCGATCAGCATGGTCTGCAGCGGCGTGTAGGGCGAAGGCTTGAGCACCACCGTGTTGCCGGCGGCCATGGCCGGCACCGCTTTCATCAGGCCGAGCAGGAATCCGGAGTTGTAGGGCGTGATGGCCGACACCACGCCGATGGGATCGCGGGTGGTGACGCCGCCGCCCAGCGAACGGCGGCCGTCGGGCTGAGGGCGCGTCATCATCTTCAGAGACTTCATCGGGTCCCTGCGCGCTGTGGCGACGAACACCGGCATCTGGGTGGACAGCAGGTCGAACTGCATCTCGCACTGCATGCGGGTGAAGCCCATCTCAAGCTGCATCAGGGCGATGGCCTGCTCCCGCCGCCCGGTGACCAGGTCGAACAGCTGCTGCATCTTGTCGGCGCGGACCTCGCGGCTGGCGCCGGGCCAGGGGCCGCGGTCGAAGGCCGTGCGGGCGGCGGCGAGCGCCTGCCCGGCATCGGCGACACCGCCGAGCGGAGCGCGGCCGACGACCTGCTCGGTGGCGGGGCTGATCACGTCCTCCTGTCCACCGCTGGCGGGCTGCCAGCGACCGTTGATGTACAGATCGCCATACACGGTTTCGAGTGCTGTGGTCGCGGAAGTCATGGGTTGTTCCTTATTGTATTTATAGTGTATTTGTCGCCCGCCCCGGTTCGCCGGGTGAAGAGTGGCAGGGGCAACGGTGCCGGTAGCGGATTCTAGCGGTTTTGCGCCGGGCCAGATACCTCCCCGCCACGGCCGGTGGGGATCCAGTCATGCCTTGCGGGTGATCTTGGGCTTGTTGCGGTTTGGGTAGCAGGTGCGGCAGATATCGCAACGGGTGCCGTCGCAGCCGCGAGCCGAGCAAAACTCCCGGCCGTAGTAGATGATCTGCAGGTGCAGAGCGTTCCACTTGTCGCGGGGGAACAGGGCCTTCAGGTCTTTTTCCGTCTGGACGACGTTCTTGCCGGTGGACAGCCCCCAGCGCTGGGCCAGCCGGTGGATATGGGTGTCGACCGGAAAGGCCGGTTCGCCGAAGGCCTGGGCCATCACCACGCTGGCGGTCTTGTGGCCGACGCCGGGGAGTCGTTCGAGGGCGTGGATGTCGGCCGGCACTTCGCCGCCGTGCTCCTCCAGCAGGATGTGGGACAGCCGGGAAATCGCCTTGGATTTCTGCGGCGCGAGGCCACAGGGCTTGATGATGCGATGAATCTCCTCGACCGGCACTGCCGCCATGTCGGCGGGATTGTCGGCAAGGGCAAAGAGCGCCGGGGTGACCTTGTTGACCCGTTCATCGGTGCACTGGGCGGAAAGCAGCACCGCTACCAACAGGGTGTACGGGTCCTTGTGATGGAGGGGAATGGGCGGTTCGGGGTAGAGCTCCCCAAGCCGTCGGAGAATAAACGCGGCGCGGTCTTTCTTCAGCATGGCTGTTTCAACATGGTTGCCAGTCCGTTACAGGTTTCGTCCATTACAGGCTTTCCACCACCGCGCGGATGCGCCGGGCGGCGGCGATGCATTCGTCGACCTCGGCCACCAGGGCGAGACGTACGCGGTTGGCGCCGGGATTGCCGGTCGCGGTATCGCGGGCGAGGAAGCTGCCGGGCACCACCTGGATATTGGCGTCGCGGTACAGTGCCCGGGCAAAGTACCGCGACG
>JBAZCN010000123.1:0-10583 GCA_041655035.1 Porticoccaceae bacterium
GCTGAGCAACCCGTTTGCCTGGGAGACACTGAAACGCATTCTGCGCGCCAGGGAAATCCGCGTGCAGTCCCTGGAGCAGATGTTCAGCTACGCCAGCACCACCCAGCTGGAACCCGAGCCCATTCCACTCGATATCAAGGTCGTCCTCACCGGCGACCGCCAGCTCTACTATCTGCTCGAACAGTACGATCCGGAATTCGCCCAGCTGTTCAAGGTGGCCGCGGACATGGCCGAGGAGGTCAAGCGCACTCCCGAGGCGACGCTGCTGTTCGCCCGCCTGATCAAGGGCCTGCAGCAACGCCTTAAGGTGAGGCCGCTGCAACATTGCGGGGTGGGCAGGGTCATCGAGTATTGTGCCCGGGAGGTGGAGGACAGCCTGAAAATTTCCCTGCATCGCGGCCGCATCGCCGACCTGCTGTGCGAAAGCGATTACTGGGCAGGGCGCCGGGGCGGCGACCTGATCACCGGCGAGGATGTGCAGCAGGCGATCACCGCGGCGATCTACCGCATGGACCAGTTTCGCGAGCGCTCCCATGAAAGCATCCTGCGCAATGTCCAGCTGGTGGATACCGACGGCCTGCGGGTTGCGCAGGTCAACGGCTTGTCGGTCTACCAGTTGGGTAACTACTCGTTCGGCAAGCCGATGCGGATTACCGCCACCGCGAGGCTCGGCGCCGGGCGGGTGATGGATATCGAACGGGAAGTGCGTCTCGGCGGCAAGATCCACGCCAAGGGGGTGATGATCATTTCGTCGTTTTTCGCCGACCGCTATGCCCGCCACCGGGTGTTGCCGGTGTCGGCTACCCTGGCTTTCGAACAGTCCTACGGCGGTATCGAGGGCGACAGCGCCTCGGTGGCGGAATTGACGGCGCTGCTGTCGGCGCTGTCCGCCATCCCGGTGCGGCAGGATCTGGCGGTAACCGGTTCGGTCAACCAGCACGGCCAGGTGCAGGCCATCGGTGGCGTCAATGAGAAAATCGAAGGGTTCTTCGCCGTCTGCGAGGCGCGCGGGCTGACCGGCAAGCAGGGTGTGGTCATCCCGGCGTCCAACATCGAGCATCTGATGCTGCGCGGCAATGTGGTGGCCGCCATCGAGATGAGCCGGTTCCACATTTATGCGGTGTCGACCATCGATGAAGCAGTGGAACTGCTGATGGCCACCGCGGCCGGGGTCGCCGACGACGAGGGCAATTTCCCGGCGGATTCGATCAATGGCCGGGTGATGGCGCGTATCGGCGAGATGGTCAAGCTGCACAAGCAATTCAGCAGGTCCGAGCACAGCGTCGATGATGACAAGGCAGGGCAGGGCAATGGCGATGACTCTTGAACAGGCTGGCGGTGAAGTGGTGGATGGCAACCGCGGTGGCGACATCATGGAAATCCGCGTTGCCATCGATATTCACGGGGTGAGCCGTTCATCGCTGGAAGCCATGGCATCCATTGCCGAGCGGGTGAAGGCGAGCCTGGTTGGCATGTTCACGCAGGATCTGTTGCTGCTGCGGGTGGCGGAGCTGCCATTTACCACGGAGGTGGTGCGCTCCACCGGCGAAGAACGGCATTTGCACGCCGATTCGTTGCGCAGCAGCCACGAACTGCTGCTCAGCCGGGCGAAGGGGGTGTTCGAAGAGTGCGCGCGTTCCCGCCAGCTGCATTGCCGCTTCGAGATCCATGAGCAGGCGATGCTGGCTGCCGATCAGGAGCACCGGGTGTCCGGGATCTACCTGCCCGGCAACCGCCGGCGCACGGCTGGCAAGGCGCAGCGCCTGAAAGTCTTCTACGACGGCAGTGCCCAGGGCCAGCGAGCGCTCGACATGGCGCAGACTTTGGTGGATGTCGGTTTATGCCGGGAATTGCTGCTGGTCAGTGTGACGTCCCTGCCGGCGCGGGTATTGGGGGATCTGTCGTCCCGCGGGGCGCGGGTCTACCTGCTCAACGAGGCCGCGGATCAGCAGCGGGTGCTGCACCATATGATCGACGGCCCTGCGGTGGATCTGGTGGTCGTGCCCCGCATCCTGGTGGCCGGGATCGACGATCAGATACTCCGCACGAGCCTGGGAAACAGCGCCTCGGGGGGCACGTTACTGGTTTTCTGACCCGCCGCGACAGGCTCAGTCGCCGCGGTAGATACAGCCGCTGGTGCAGGTCTCGCGAATCATGATCTGCGAGAGCGCCGGGAGCGACGGTTTCAGTTGCCGCCAGATCCAGCGGGCGATGTTCTCGCTGGTCGGATTTTCCAGGCCGGGAATGTCGTTCAGATAATAATGATCGAGCCGCTCGTACAGGGGGGCGAAGGCGGCCTTGATGTCGGCGAAATCCATCAGCCAGCCGGTGGTTTCTCCAGGCTCTCCCGCGACATAGAGGGTGACTTGAAAGGAGTGGCCGTGGAGGCGCCCGCATTTGTGTCCAGCGGGGACGTTGGGCAACAGGTGCGCGGCCTCGAATGTGAATTCCTTGAAGATTTCCATGGTGAGATGTGTGGCTGGAGAGGGCGGCCATCTTAGCAGTTCGCACCGCGACTGTCTCGACGGGGGCGGCGGGAGGATGGCGGTGGCGGGGCCGCACGATCCCGTGCGAGCCCGTTTTTACCGGTGTTTCCCGCGTTGATCATTCCTTGCGCAACGCCGCTGAAAGGCAGAAAATTATGTACAGGTGATTGACAGAAAAAATTGGTTCTGTAGAATGCGCGTCTCTCACGAAGGGTGGTTAGCTCAGTTGGGAGAGCGACGGCCTTACAAGCCGTAGGTCACAGGTTCGACCCCTGTACCACCCACCACTTTTCGGCGTTGTCGAAGTGTATGTGAGAGCAGTTTTGAGAGTGGATCCACGCAGTGGTCCAACTAGTACGGCCCGGTAGTTCAGTTGGTTAGAATGCCGCCCTGTCACGGCGGAGGTCGAGGGTTCGAGTCCCTTCCGGGTCGCCATCTCAAAACAAGCCTGCGGTTCATGTCCTGAACCCGATGGCCTGAAAACCCCTTTCGGGGTTTTTTTATGCCTGTTCCATGCGTCACTGTTGAGTACGGCCCGGTAGTTCAGTTGGTTAGAATGCCGCCCTGTCACGGCGGAGGTCGAGGGTTCGAGTCCCTTCCGGGTCGCCACGGCGACATCCTGCGACATTGTCTACATCCTGCTGTCGTTGTCGACAGCGATCCCTTGTCACTGCTCCTGATGATTGCCGGTGTCCGCTCGCGGACCCTGGGCGGCAGCGCTGTGCCTGTCGCTGCCGGGGTCCAAGGTTATGTGGCAGAGGGAATGGATCAGCTTGCGCAATAAGGCCGCGGGCTGTTCCTGGCGGCTGTACACCGCTTCGAGATTGAGAGACACATAATAATGATTGAGTATCCTCGCGCATTCGTCCCGGTCGATTCTGGTGGCGGTTACGGATTCGATAAGATCCCAGAAAGGGGAGAGGGTGGCCTTGTAGAGCGCGACCCGGCTGTCGAAAAGCTTGTTGACCAGATTCAGGGTGAATTGCCGGTTGGTGTGGAACAGCTGCTGTGAGCGCCCGGTCAGGAGATGATCGCCCATGTATCCGGCCAGTACGTCCACCCGGTGCTGCGGTTGCGGGTCGGCCGCTATCGCTCTTTGCAGCCCCCTGTCGAACTCGTCCCTGACCCGGTAAAAAACTCCTTCCAGCACCGCTTCCAGCGTGGGGAAGTGGCGGTACAGGGTCGGTCTTGCGACATTGGCGGTGCGGCAGATCTCGCTGATCGACAGCGCATGTGCGCCTTTTTCGAGCAGCAGCGTCAATGCCGAGGTGGTGATCTTGTCTTTGGTGGCTTCGACCCGGGTCGGGCGACTGCGGTTTTTTCTCGGCATGCTGGGCTGCGTTCCGGCGTCATCTATGGGTGGCAGAGTACCGCAGGGCGAAAGTCGCGCCAAGTGGGCGCGGGCGGATGCCTGTCGAGTTTGACTCCCTGCTGCGATAAGGGATCACTGGTTAATCCAAGTGTTTCGATATATTGCTGTTCTTGGTTGATTTATACAATTAAAAATTGCAAAACATAATATTATGTAATATAAGTTTGCCGCCGCCGGTATCGGCCGGCGCCACCGGTCCAGGATCTCTGGTGCCGAAGAACCAGAAGTAACGCTAGATGGGAGACGTATATGTACAATAAAGGACACTTTTCGTTCGGCCTTCTGGCTTTGGGTATTGCCGCGGCAACCCAGACCTGGGCGCAGCACGACAGCCAGGGGCAGGCCAATCCGGGTAGTGGCTTTCGCGCCCTCGAAGAAATCGTTGTCACCGCTCGACGCCGTGACGAAAGTTCCCAGGCCGTGCCGGTCTCCGTCACCGCGCTTGGCGCCATGCAACTCGAGGAAAAGGGTATTGTCGATCTGAAGGATCTGACCCACCTGTCGCCGGGTTTGCGGGTGGTTACCACCGGCGGCGGCGTCAACGCCGATATTTCGATGCGCGGCCTCAAGCGCGTGCCCAATGGCGATGGTGCGCCCGCGGTGGTGATCTATATGGCGGATATCCCGCTGCCCTACAACGCCACCATCGTGCCCGCTTTCGACCTGGAAAACGTCCAGGTGCTGAAAGGCCCCCAGGGCACCCTGTTTGGTCGCAACACGCTGGGCGGCGCGGTGCTGCTGACCCCGGCCAAGCCAACCTTCGACAATGTCAACGGCTACGCCAAGGCAAGCATCGGCAACTACAATTCCAGCGTCGTGGAAGGCGCGGTCAACCTGCCGGTCACCGCTACCCTGGCGGTGCGTCTGGCCTACCAGAAGCAGCATACCGACGGCTACGTGAAAAACATCGGGGTAGGCCACGACCTCAACGATGTCAACAACGAAAACTTCCGCGCCTCAGTGCTGTGGGAGCCATCGGATACCCTGTCGAACCTCACCGTGCTGGATTATATGGAAGGCCATGAGACCGGCACCGCATCGGTGATCGACCAGAATGCCAACAATCCCCTCAGTCTGTTTGGCCTGGTGTTCGGTATGTCCCTCGCCGATATCGATCGGGTCGTCGCCGGGCAGAAGGCTCTCGGTCGTTACAAAGTCGAGTACGGCCAAGAGCCTGTCGTCGACCGCAAATACTGGGGTGTTTCCAACAAAACCGAGTGGGATATCAATGACGCGGTGACACTGCGCAATATTTTCGGCTACCGCGAGGCGAAATCCTTCGTGTTGCAGGATACCGATGGCACCGCTCTGCCGGTATTCAACGCCAACGCCCTGGATGAGAGCAGCCAGATTTCCAACGAGCTCCAGTTTCTCGGCAATGCCCTCGACGGCAAGCTGGACTGGATCGTCGGAGCCTTCTACCTGGAATCCGAGCCGGAAGGCCCTTCCGGCAACCAGTTCAGCGTCGGCACCGCGGCGCCCTGGAATGCCACGTTCAACTACCGCGAGAGCAAGGCCCTGTTCACCCAGGTCGGCTACGACCTCGGCGACCTGGTGGCGGGTCTGAAGCTGAACCTGGGTTTCCGCAATACCTGGGACGAAGCCGAGACCTGCGCCTTCACTGAAGCCACTGCGGTGCGCCGCAGCAAGGCCGGCCCCGGCGACTGCCCCTCGGTTGCGCGCGCTTCCACGGACGGTGAGGAGTCCACCTGGACCATCGGCCTCGACTACCAGCTGAACAACGATGTGTTCCTCTACGCGGTAACCCGCCGTGGCTTCCGCGAAGGCGGCCTCAATACCCCGAATTTCGCCGGCACCGAGTTCGCGGCGTTCCAGAGCTATGAGCCGGAGTTCATCACCGACTACGAAGTGGGCATCAAAACCGACTGGGCCATCGGCGATGTGGTGGGCCGCTACAACCTCTCCGTGTTCCGCACCGATTACGAGGACATCCAGGCGCTGGTGAACGTGCAGGCCTACCTTGCCTACCTGGAACAGGAAGGGCTGCCGGTTCCGCCGGCACCGGGCTACGGTTCGCTGAACGTCAATGGCGGCGAAACCACCATCGACGGTTTCGAGAGCGAACTGGTGCTGCAACCCACCGACAACCTCCAGTTGTCCTGGCTGGTCAACTATCTGCACCAGTCCGTCGACAAGCAGGTGCCGGCACCGTTCATAGGCACTTCCGCGCCGGAAATCACTTCGCCGACACCGCAGTGGTCATCCACGCTGTCGATGCGCTATGCGCATCCGGTTGCCTCGCTGGACACCGATCTGGTGGTCAATGCCGACGTCTACTGGAGCGATGATTATATTGTGGGCGTCTGGGTCGCGGAGTCATATAGCGTCACCAACCTGCGGGTATCGATGGACAATATCGCCAACAGCGGGTTTGGCGTCGCCCTGTGGGGTCGCAACCTGTTCGACGAGGAGTACTGGAGCGCCGGAGCCTCGACCACTCCGAGCATCGGTGTCTACACCGGCCAGATGGGCGCGCCGCGGATGTACGGCCTGGAGGTCAATTACAGATTCGGCCGGTAATACACGAGTAGGCACGTGGCGGCCCGGGTGCGGGCCGTCGATACCCATAATAACGACCCGGACCGCGGTGCGGGCAAACAGAAGGTCCCAGACCATGTCGGTATACGGACGTTTTTTTCAGCTTGGTTACGTGGTGCGCGACATCGATGCCGCGGTGCGTCATTGCCGGCAGCGCATGGGCGCCACCCTGGTGGATATCATCCGCGACCTGCGCACCGAGGCGGGTGAGCAGGTATCGATCAACAATCTCTCCCATCTGGCGATGCCCGGGGCCGAAATCGAACTGATCGAACCGCGCCCCGACTGGCCGTCGATCTATCTCGACGCGCTGCCCGAAAAGGGTGGGGGTCTCGGCTTCCATCACCTCGGCTTTGTGGTGCCTGATCAACAGGCCTGGGATCGCGCGATGGCCACGATCGATACCTTTGGTACACCCCTGGCCATGGCGGGCGCCACCTCGCAGGTGCGTTTTGCCTATCTCGATACCCGGCGCTTGTGCGGACACTATTCGGAGATCGTCTGGCGTTACGACCCGGCGAACTCGCGGCCGCTGCCGTGAAAGATTACCTGGAGGATAAGCGATGACTTTGCGACAGGAGTACAACCTATGAACGACCCACGAATGCACGCCTGGCCCGACCTGCCCGTGGCGGTGGTGATCGGCGCCGGGGGAATGGGCATGGCGGTGGCGCGCCGTCTCGGCCAACAGTATCGCCTGCTGCTGGTGGATATCAGCGCCGGGCAACTGGAGAGCCGGGTGGCGGCCCTGCGGGACGAGGGCCACCGGGTGGAGCCGGTGGTGTGCGATATCACCAGCCGGGATTCCGTGGCTGCCCTGGTAAAGAAAATCGCCGATCTGGGCGGCTTCCGGGTGCTGGCCCATGTGGCGGGGCTGTCGCCCAGCATGGCCGACGGGCGCACCATCATGGCGGTCAACCTGGTGGGTGCGGCGCTGATGGAGGAGACCCTGCTGCCCCTGGCGCAGTCGGGTACTGCGGCTATTTTCATCGCTTCCCTGGCAGCGCACACGGTGGTGCCGGAAACGAAAATCCAGACGCTGCTGGACAATCCGTTGACGGCGTCCTTCCAGGATGACCTGGCGGCGGCCCTCGATACGGAGCTGACGCCGACCCTGGCGTACCAGCTGTCGAAAAATACCCTGGTGAGGATGTGCCAGCGGCGCGCCTGGGCCTGGGGGGAAAAACGCGCCCGTATCCTGTCCATTTCGCCGGGCCTGATCGCCACCCCGATGGGCAACCTGGAGTTCAAGAACCAGCCGATGAAATTCGACCTGCTGGCCCAAACCCCCCTGCAGCGCCAGGGCAACATGCATGAGATCGCCGATGCCGTGGCGTTTCTGTCCTCGGATCGCGCATCGTTTATTTCCGGCATCGACCTGCTGGTGGATGGCGGCATCTGCGCGGCCATGCGCCACGGCACTATCAACGGTTAATTCAGGAGCATGAGAAATGACCACTGACAGAGCAAATCAGCTACAGCTTTCAAGCTTTGACCCTTTTGATCTTTCGTTTCGCGACGACCCTTATCCGTGGCAGCCGCTGCTCCTCGAGCAGGGGGTTGGTTTTTTTGAGCCCGAGGGAATCCCCTCCGCCTGGGTCGCGCGTTATGCCGACTGCCTGGCAGTCTTGCGTGACTGGGAATCCTTCTCCAGTGCCAAGCCCAAAAACCTGCCGGGTATGGAAAAGGTGGACTTTTTCAACGGCCAGCCGGTGATGAATTATTCCGATCCGCCGGACCACACCCGCCGTCGTGGAGTGGTCAACGCCGCGTTTTCGCCCCGGCGCATGCAGCAGATATCCGAGGCCACCGCCCAACTGGCGGACCGGATCCTGAGTGGTATCGGCGAAGGGCAGGCCATCGATATCACTCATGATCTTACCAAGCAGTTTTCGAGCCACATCCTGCTCAACGACTTCATGAATGTGAATGACAAGGACAAGCATATCTTCATGGAGTATGTGGCGTCGCTCTACCTGCTCGATAAGGTGCGCCCCGGTGAGCCCAAGCCCCAGGCATTCCTCGATGCCTGGGAAAAAGGCAGTGAGTATTGTCGTGCCGCTATTGCGCGGGCAAAACGTGAGAAGTCGGATGATCTTATCGGTCTTATTGTCGCGGCACAGGAGGGCGGCACACTGTCGGATGATGAAATGATGGCCATGATGGTGGTGCTGTTCATCGGCGGGGTGTCAACCATGGCAGCGGCGGGCACGTCGTCTCTCTACTACCTTGCCCAGCACCCCGACGTCGCCGAGCGGGTGCGCCAAGAGCCCCAACTGGCGAAAAAGGTGGTGGAGGAAAGCCTGCGCCTCGATCCTCCGGTGACTCTGGTGATGCGCTTTGCCACCAGGGATGTGGAAGTGGCTGGCAAAACCATCAAGCAGGGCATGCCGGTGTACACCATGATTTCCATCGCCAACCGCGATCCAGCGGAATTCACCGATCCCAACCGGTTCAATATCGATCGCCAGCACCTGCGTCATGTGAGCTTCGGCAATGGTATTCACGCCTGTATCGGCAACGCGGTGACCCGCAATGTGATTCCCCTGCTGATCCAGAAGACGGTACAGCGCTTTCCCGATCTGCGGGTGGATGAATCCCGGCAAACCACCTGGGAAACCACAGCCCGCTCCCGCCACCGGGGCTTCCAGCCGATGTTGACCTGAGTACCATCGACGGTCTCTGTGCCGCCCGGCGACCGATGCTCCCCAATCGGTTGCCGGGCAATCCGTTCCTTTTTGAAGACGCCATCCCCGCTAGGAGTTTCAGCAATGTCGGCAACAGATTCCGCTATTTCCTCCGGCCAGGGGGAATGGCGCCGCGGCTGGGGGGTGGTCCTCGCCGCCGCCCTGGGGATTGCCCTCGGCGGCATCCACCTGCATTTCATCGGTACCATGATCCCTTCCCTGCAGGCGGCCTACGACTGGAGCCGGGGGGAAATCGCCTTGGGTCTCACCCTGATCATGGTGATCAACCTGGGGGGCAACCTGGTGGTCGGTGCCCTTGCCGATCGCTTTGGCGCCCGCCCGGTGGCTCTCTGGGGGGCGTGGTTGTTCGGCATCGGCTTTTCGTTGCTGGGGCTTGCCGGGCCTTCTATCTGGAGCTGGTATCTGGTCTGCGCTGTATTCGCGGTGGCGGTCCAGGGCGTGGGCCCGGTGGTCTGGACCGGGGGCATCGTCCGGTGGTTCGAGAAACAGCGTGGCATGGCTCTGGCGCTGTCTCTTACCGGGGGCGGGGTGATGGTGGCGGTGACGCCGATAATGGTGGTCTGGCTGATGGAACTGGTGGGCGTGCGCTGGATCTTTCCGGTGGTCGGGCTTACCGGTGCATTGCTGATCTTTATTCCCGCCTGGCGGTTCTTTCACGATGGTGCCCCGCCGAGGCCCTCCAGCAGCGGAAAGATGCCTGCGGCTCCGGTAGTCCTGTCTGGATACAGCGCACGGCAAGCGTTCGGCCAACGGCGTTTCTGGCAACTGGTGCTGGCATTCGTGCTGGTTGCCCTGGCGGCCGGCACCTTTCTTGTCCATGTCCAGCCGATGCTGATCGACTCGGGATTGACCCCGGGGCAGGCCGCCTCGGTGGCATTTTTCGTCGGCCCGTCGATGATCGTCGGGCGCCTGGTGATGGGCGCGCTGTTCGACTATGTCGATCCGCGTCTGGTGTCGGCCCTGGCGTTCGCCCTGCCGCTGATGGCGGCGCTGACGCTGGCCAGGCTGGACGGCAGTTACGGGCTGGCGATCGCTGCCGGCATCCTGGTGGGGCTGTGTCTGGGGGCGGAAGTGGACGTGGTGGCCTATCTCACCAGCCGCTATTTCGGGCTCAGGGCGTACGGGGTATTGTTTGCGCTGATGATGAGCAGCTACGGTGCCGGCATCGGCGCGGGCTCGGCCCTCGCTGGCGTTGGCTTCGACCGCCTCGGCAGCTACGACAGCTGGCTGCTGGCTCTGGCCGGCGGGTCGGCGATCGCCATCGTGCTGGTGGCGACCCTGGGGCTGCCAGCGGCGAGGGTAGGGCGGCCGGATAGCGGAGGTCACTGACCTCCGCTACAGCGCGGCGTCGGACCGTTTCGGCATCGCCAGGCTCGGGAGCGGTGTGAAAACGCCGGTCATGCATCCGCGGTGAGCAGGCCGCGGATGGCTGCGCTGACCATAGCCCCGGCGATGGAA
>JBAZCN010000124.1:0-10231 GCA_041655035.1 Porticoccaceae bacterium
GGCAACATCGGTGGCGCCATCAACATCGTGCCGAAGCGCGCCGAGGTCGAACCGCTGACCCGGATAACGGCGCACTACCTCTCGGATTCGGTGTTCGGCGCCCATATCGACGCTGGTCGCCGGTTCGGCGAAGACGATGCGTTTGGCGTGCGCTTCAACGGCATGTACCGGGGTGGCGATACCACCGTCGATTACCAGTCGGAGGAGGACAGCCAGGCCACACTGGGGCTGGATTATCGCGGCGAACGCTTGCGGCTGAGCGCCGATGTCATCTATCAGAAACAGAAAATCGATGGCGTAGTGCGCCAGTTCAGCGTCGGGCAGGGAGTGACCGACCTGCCGGGTGCGCCGGACGGCGATCTCAGCTATCCCGGCGCCTGGGGTGACCTGGAGATGGAGGACAGCTCTGGCGTGGTGCGCGCCGAATATGACGTCAGCGGTGCGGTAACGGTGTATGCCGGCGCCGGTGCCCGCCGCAGCCGGATGGATGCGCTGACCGCCAATCCGGAGCTGACCGACAATGCCGGCAATTACCAGTACGCGCCGGCCTGGCAGCTGTTCGACGTCGATTCCAGCTCCTTCGAGGCCGGGCTCAATTCGGCGTTTACCACTGGCGCGGTTTCTCATCAGTTGACCGTCAGTGCCACTCGGGTAGTCCAGGACAGCGATATATTCTTCTACACCGAGTTTGCTCCGCGCACCGGCAGTATCGCCGCTTCCGACAAATCACCGAACCCCGGCCTCGCCGGTATCGATGTCGACAAGAATCGGATGAGCGGAGTCACGCTGACCAGTTACGCCGTCGCCGATACCCTCGGCTTTCTCGACGACCGGGTGAGGCTGACATTGGGCGCGCGACGGCAGCGGGTCGAGATACAGAACTACGACTTTGTGACCGATCAGCGCGCCGGCCCTGGCTATGACGAACGCGAGCTCACGCCGGTGGCCGGCCTGGTGGTGAAGCCCTGGTCCGGGGTGTCGTTCTACGCCAGCTACGTCGAAGGGCTGAGCCAGGGCCCGACCGCGCCAAATGACCCGACCCTGAACAACCCTGGCGAGGTTTTCGGCCCCGCTGTCTCGGAACAGACCGAGGTGGGAGTGAAGGTCGACTGGGGACTGTTTGGCGGCTCTTTTGCGCTATACCAGCTGGAACAGCCGGTCGGCATTCGTATCGGCAACACCTTTGATGTCAGTGGCGAGCAGCGCCACCGCGGTGCCGAGTTGAATCTGTTCGGCCAGTTGCTGCCTTCGGTGCGCTTGCTCGGCGGTGCGGCCTGGATCGATTCCGAGTTGACCAAGACGGAGAGCGGCGTCAATCAGGGCAGCACCGCTGTAGGGGTGCCGGAGTTGCAGATCAATGTGGGCGCCGAATGGGATACCCCGCAAGTGCCCGGCCTGACTTTGAGCGCCCGGGCGATCTATACCGACGAACAGTATGTCGATGCGGCCAACGATCTGCAGGTTCCAGACTGGACGCGGGTGGATATCGGCGCGCGCTACCACACCCATGCGCTGGGCCGGCCGGTGGTGCTGCGGGTGAACGTCGAGAATGTTTTCAACGAGACTTACTGGGGTGTTTCCAGTACCGGGTATCTCCATGTGGGCGAAGCGCGCAACGTCATGCTGTCGGCAACCGTCGATTTTTAAGGCCCCCCGGGGAGAAGCCGCACCACTCTCCTGCGGCGGGAGTGGTTTTTTCCGTACACCGGCACAAAAGGTAGGAGATTATGAACATCAAACTCTGGTTCCTGATCCACAAATGGACCAGCCTGATCTGCACGTTATTCATGTTGCTGCTGTGTATTACCGGCCTGCCGCTGATCTTCCATCACGAGATCGATCACGCGCTGATGCCCGAGCCGGACGCTGTGGCGCCGGGCACCCCGGCGCCGAGCATCGACGGTCTGGTCGGGCGCGCGCAGGCGGCACGCCCCGACGAGGTGGTGGCGTATCTGTTCTTCGACGATGAGGAGCCGTTGATGATGGTTGGCACCGCGCCGACCTATACGTCGGCGCCGGAGGAGTTCTTCTACCAGGTTTTCGATCTTCGCAGCGGCCAAAAGCTCGATATACCACAGCCCTCGGAGGGCTTGATGTACATTCTGCTCAGGCTGCACGTCGATATGTTCGCCGGCCTGCCGGGCATGCTGTTTCTCGGAGCCATGGGATTGCTGTTGATCGTGGCGATCATCAGCGGCGTGGTGCTGTATGCGCCCTTCATGCGCAAACTGGACTTCGGCACGGTACGCACAGAGCGCAGCGCCCGGCTGAAATGGCTCGACCTGCACAATCTGCTCGGCATCGTCACCGTGGCCTGGCTCTTCGTCGTCGGCTTTACCGGTTCGATCAACACGCTGGCGACACCGATCGAGCAGATGTGGCAGGCCAGTGAGCTGGCGGAAATGGCGGCTTCCCACAAGGATGCGCCGCTGCCGGTGCAGTTGGCCTCCGTTGATACCGCGATCGCCGCCGCCGAAGATGCCGCGCCCGGAATGATGGTGCGCACCTTCGCGTTTCCCGGCACGCCGTTCGCCAGTCTGCATCACTACGGTATCTATCTGATCGGCGATACGGCGTTGACCAGCCGCTTGTTGACGCCGCTGCTGGTCGATGCCGCCACCGGCGGGGTGACGGCCGTCCGCGAGATGCCGCTGTATGCCAAGGCCCTGTTCATTTCACAGCCGCTGCACTTCGGCGACTATGGCGGATTGCCTCTGAAGATAATCTGGGCGCTGCTCGATATCGTCACCATCGTCGTACTCGGTAGTGGCCTCTACCTGTGGCTGGGACGGCGCAGGAGTTCGCTGGCGCGCCATGTCGATGAAATCGAGGCCGGCGGTCTGGCGGATGGAGCGGTGCGATGAAACAGGATCGAGTAAACGGACGACACACTCTCTGGCAGATCTTCCGCGCTCCTCTGCTGCTGGGATTGCTCAGCGCGGTGGGCCTGCTCGCCGCCTTGATCGGCGATGGATTTTTCGACCTCCTGTCCTGGGTTGCGCTGGCCATTCCACTGCTGGTGATCAGCTGGTATCTGCGGGTGGACAACGGCGAATCATGAGGCCGGGGCAGGGTGAGAGGGGCACAGAGGGGATGTCCCCCGGATTTCGATCTGTGGATTTTCTATCACTTCGAGCATTAAAATTTACTGGAAATTATCGTCTCCCACAGCCATCGGCCATCCGATTAAAATTACCGGTCGAATGAACTATTCAGAAGCAACAAAGACAAACACAAGACAACAGGCGACAAATGCTGCGGCAGCGGGTATCTGGGATTATCAGGATGATGGAAGCTTCCATCCCACCGGCGGTATCAAGGCAACCGGCCCGCCAGCACGTTTCTGCTTGAGGAACCCAGGTTCTTCAGTCTCGGCCGGCTGCTCGCGCTTTTCGAACACAAGCCATTCCGCCAGGGGGTGATCCTGCAGATCAATCCTTTTTGACCCTGAGTCCCTGCGGCGAAATGACAGGCGGTGTGTGATGACGATCAATTCCTTTCGGTCTCGCGGCGAAATGGATCTGCAACTCGCCAACCGCATTGCGCAGATGCTTGACCACGGCCAGCGCCGGCGTGGGCTCGCGTCGATGGCCCTATCCGGTGGAACCGCCCCGGCGGGTCTCTACCGGCGGCTCTCCACCATCTCCCGCGCCTGGTCCACCACGTTCATTACCCTGGTGGATGAGCGTTGGGTGGCGGCGGATCACCCGGACAGCAACGAGCGGCTGGTGCGCGCCAGCCTGCTTCGGGATGAGGCGGCAACGGCAACCATGATCGGTTTTGCTACCGCTGATTCAACGCCCGCGGAAGCGATTACAACAGTCGTCCGGCGGCTCGATAAGCTGCCGTTACCGCTGGACGTGGTTGTGTTGGGAATGGGCGAGGACGGACACACCGCCTCGTGGTTTCCCGGCGCAGAGAATCTCTGCCGGGCTGTGGACCCCGATGGGGACACCGCCCTGGTCGCCGTCGTTCCGCCCGCGGCGCCTTACAGTCGGATGACGCTGACATTGCCTGCCGTCCTCGATAGTCGTTTATTGGTGCTGCAGATTGTCGGTGAAACGGCCATGCACTTACTGGAAAGGGCTGTCTCCCCAGGGCCGGTGGCGGAGTTGCCGGTACGTGCCGTGCTGCGGCAGGAAGCGGTGCCCGTGGAGGTTTACTGGGCGCCCTGAGCCGTTGGATCTGTAAAGCGCCAGAGAACGGAGTGAAGAGGTATGGCGGTGTCGTCGCCAAGGATCGTTGTGATAACCGGAGCGTCAGCGGGTGTGGGGCGCGCGGCTGCGTTGGCGTTTGCCCGACGGGGCGACCGCCTGGCCCTGATAGCAAGGGGAAAGCCGGGGCTGGAAGCCACCGCCCGGGAGATCGGCCTTCTGGGCGGCAGCGCCATGGTGATAGTTGCCGATGTGGCGGATGATCATCAGGTGAGGGAGGCGGCCAAGGCGGTGGAGGAGAAGCTTGGGCCGATCGACATATGGGTCAACAACGCCATGGTGACTGTTTTTTCCTCCGCCTCGGAGATGAGCGCCGAGGAATATCGCCGGGTAACGGAAGTCAGCTATCTCGGTGCTGTATATGGCACGCTCGCAGCCCTGGAATATATGCGCCCCCGCAACCGCGGCACTGTCATCCAGGTGGGCTCCGCACTGGCTCATCGGGGTATTCCCCTGCAATCCGCGTATTGCGCGGCGAAATTCGCCCTGCGCGGATTTACCGAATCGCTGCGTGTGGAGCTTATGTATGAAAGCAGCGCCATTCACCTGACGATGGTCCAGTTGTCGGCGCTCAATACCCCGCAATTCAACTGGGCGCGCCACCGCCTGACGGGGCGGCCACAACCTCTCCCGCCAATTTTTCAGCCGGAAGTTGCCGCCAGCGCAATAGTCTGGTCATCCCTTCATAAACGGCGTGAACTGTTTGTGGGCTTCCCGGCCCTCAAGGTTATCCTTGGCAACAAGCTGTTCCCGAATCTGGTCGACTGGTATGCGTGTCGCCAGGCTGTCGACGGCCAGGTTGATAAATCGTTGCCGGCCCCCGGCGCCGTGCGTCCCGACAACCTGTTTGCGCCGGTGGACTGCAACGCCGGCGCTCACGGCCGGTTCGACCGCCGGGCGAGAGCATCCAGTGCCCAGCTATTGGCAAGCCAATACCGGCTGCCCTTGCTGGGTTTGCTGGCCCTGACCACAGTGATCGCACTGTCCGCCACCCGCGCGGTTACCACGCCATCTCTTCCCAAACCGCTACCGGCGCGCACGGGCACAGCGCGCCATCTCTTTAACTGGTTGAGAGGTCGGCATTGAATCTGGCGGGGAACGTCCTCCGCGGCTGAGCAATGGGCCATTTTCACTGCGCGGCCGGGTATCCGCCATGCAATCTCAGGAGGGGAAATGGAAATACACTGTCGCACAAGGGCCGTCGTGAATCCGGCTTTCCCGGATCATGATCTTGCGCTGGGAAATAGAGCCGATGACCAGTCCCATTGCTGATTACGCCCTGCTAGGCGATTTGCGTTGCGCGGCGCTGGTGTCACGGTCAGGCTCTATCGACTGGTTCTGTCCCGGCCGCTTTGACGCGCCTGCGTGTTTTGCCGCACTGGTTGGGAGCAGAGCACACGGATACTGGCAAATAGCTCCCGCCAGCGACGATGTCAGCGTCGAGCGGCGCTACCAACCTGATACCCTGGTGTTGGAGACACGCTTTACTACGCGAAACGGAGAGATGACGGTAACGGATGCCATGCCGTTGGGAGGGACCTGTCACCTGATTCGCAAGGTATTCTGTGAGCGGGGTGAAATGGCAGTCGAGATGCGCTGCGCTCCGCGGTTTGAATATGGAAAAGAGAAACCCGACGCTGAGAGCGAGCAGGCTGAGGAGGGCCAGCGGGTTCTCTTCATGCACAACGACGACTGTTTGCGGCTGTCGTCGAGGCAGGCGATGGTCTTGGCTGACGGCGCCGCCAATGCCCGTTTTACCCTACAACAAAGCGATGAGGCAGTATTTGTGCTGTCGTGGGCCGCTCCACGGGAAGGCTTCGCTGCGGTGCCTGACACCGAGCAGGCGCTGGCTGATTGTGCCGCCTGGTGGCGACGGTGGGTCGCCCGCAGCAACTACCGGGGCCCCTGGCAAGATTATGTCAATCGCTCGCTGATCACTCTCAAAGCCCTTACCTACGAGCCCGCCGGTGGCATGGTGGCGGCGCCCACCACCTCTCTGCCGGAGGTGATCGGCGGCCAGGCCAATTACGATTATCGCTTCTGCTGGCTGCGGGATGCGGCATTTGCCCTGAAAGTCATGCTCGATACCGGCTACAAGGAAGAGGCCGCCGCCTGGCGCGACTGGCTCAGCACGGCGATGCACCAGCACGAGCATCATCTGCACGCGCTCTATACTGTCGAAGGCGCCGTGGCCCCCGAGGAAAAAACTCTCGGGTGGTTGCCGGGTTACCTGGGAAGCCAACCCGTGCGATCCGGTAATGCCGCCAATCATCAATATCAGCTGGATGTGCGGGGCGAGCTCATCGAGGTTTTACACCTGGCGCGCGGCCACGGCCTGCTGCTCGACGACGATATCTGGGACTTGCAGTGCAGGATACTGGACTCCCTGCGCGGCCGGTGGCGGGAGCCCGACACCGGGATATGGGAATTTCGCACCATGTGCGAGCATTTTACTCATTCGAAGGTCCTGGCGTGGGTAGCCTATGACCGGTCCATTCGCGATGCCGAACGTTTCGTCCTCGCTGCGCCGCTGGAGGAGTGGCGCAGGCAGCGTGAAATGATCCGCGAGGATGTCCTGGCCAATGGCGTGGACCCCGAGGGCGGCTATTTTGTCCAGCATTACGGCTCGTCAGAAGTGGATGCCAGCTTGTTGATGATCCCGCTGGTGGGGTTTCTGCCCGCCGCCGATTCCCGCATGAAAGCCACGGTCGCCGCCATCGAACAGCAATTGGTGGAAGGGGGCTTCGTCCGCCGCTACAGGGTGGGTGACCAGGCCAATATAGAGGGCACATTTCTGACCTGTGCTTTCTGGCTGGTCGACAATTACTGGCTGGCTGGACGTAAGGATGATGCGCAGGTGTTGTTTGAGCGACTGCTGGGCCTATGTAATGACGTCGGTCTGCTGTCTGAAGAATACGACGTCGGCGCTCAGTGCTTGCTGGGAAATTTTCCCCAAGGCCTAAGCCACCTCGCTCTGGTCAGTTCGACAAAACTCATGCTGACCGGCGACAAGGACGCGGTCGCCCTGGAATGAGACAAGTCCTGGGGGCAGCGCCAGGGGCTTTCGAAATCTGTCGCGAAATGGCCTGCCGCGCTTTTTGCAATGCGCATCGAGACTCAGGCCGCATCGAGCAGGAGCACGCTGAACCAGCCCGCCTTGTCCTGCCAGACGCGACGCGGTTCGAAGCCTGACCCGGCGGCGAGGGCGTGAAAGCCGTCGACCGTGTATTTATAGGAGTTCTCGGTGTGAATGCATTCCCCCCTGGCGAGTGACAGGGATTCCCGGGCCAGGGTGACGGTTTGAGTGCGCAAGCTTTCCAGGTGCATTTCCACTCTGTTTTCATCTTCATTGAAGAACGCCCGGTGGCGGAAGTTAGCGGCGTCAAAATCTCCGTCCGCCAGGCGGTTGATATGGTGGAGGGCGTTGAGATTAAAGCAGGCGGTGACACCGGCGGCGTCGTTATAGGCGGCATTGAGCACCGCCGGATCCTTGCGCAAGTCGACGCCGATCAACAGTGATCCGCCTTCACCACAGGCGCGGTGCAGGCGGGAAAGAAACCGGCGGGCGCCGGCAGGCTCGAAGTTGCCGATGGTGGAACCGGGAAAGAACAGCAGCCGGGTGCCCCCAGGCACCCCGGCGGGCACGTCGATCCCGTTGCTGTAGTCGCCGCATACAGCGTGGACAGTCAGCCAGGGATAGCGATTCACCAGCCGTTTCGACGCCTCCAGCAGGTGGCTTTCGGTAATTTCCAGCGGTACATAGGCATCGGGGCGCAGGGCCTCGAGGAGCAGGGTGACCTTCTCGCTGCTGCCGCTGCCGGGTTCGATCAGCACCCGTCCAGAGCCCAGTTCCTCGGCCATCTCCAGGCTGTGGCTGTGGTAAATCTGCCGTTCCACCCGGGTCGGGTAATATTCCGGCAGCCGGGTGATATGATCAAACAGCCGCGCACCCCTGCTATCGTAAAAAAACTTGGGATCAATCGAGCGGGGGGGCTGCCGGAGGCCGTTCAGCAATTCTCCCACCAGATCTTCCCGGGGCTGCGGCTGGCGATGGAAATTCAGCCTGGATAAAGGCGTTACCGGCCGACCCGGGCTCGAATCGACGGCAGCGCTGCTCGCTGTCATGCTGTGGGCTGTGTCCATGGTCTGGTTCCTGTCAACTTATTGACGGCCCGGGTTTACAGTGAGCGGGCCAGGCGGAGTCCGGAGAACTGCCAGCGGTCTCCCGGATAGAAAAAATTGCGGTAGGTCGCACGGATATGCGCGGCGTCGCTGACGCAGGAGCCGCCCCGCAGAACCATCTGGTTGCTCATGAATTTGCCGTTGTATTCGCCGATGGCGCCGGCTGCCGTGTTAAAGCCGGGGTAGGGGGAGTAGGCGCTCTGGGTCCACTCCCAAACGTCGCCGAAGAGTTGGGCCAGCTCGCCGTTCGCTGGCGCGGCGGCGCGCGGGTGGAAAAGGCCCTGGTTGGCAAGGTTGCCCTGCACCGGCTGGTCGGCCGCGGCGTATTCCCATTCCACTTCCGTTGGCAGCCGCGCTCCAGCCCAACGGGCGTAGGCGTCGGCCTCATAAAAACTCAAATGGCAGGCGGTTTGCGCCGCGGCCAGCGGGACGTCTCCCGCCAGGGTAAACTGATGCCAGCTATCCCCCTCGCGGCGCCAGTACAGGGGATGGCGCCAGTCGTCGCGTCGTACCTGATCCCAGCCGTCAGCGAGCCACAACTCCGCCCGGCGATAGCCGTCGTCCTCCATAAAAGCCAGGAAATCACCGTTGCTTACCGGCCTTCTTGCCAGGGCATAGGGCTGCAGATAGTGGCAGTGACGGGGTGTCTCGTTGTCGAAAGCGAAGCTGTGGGTGTCCGCGCCGATCTCCACCACGCCGCCGGCGAAGCTTCGCCAGGCGTTGTCCTCCCCCGGCCGCCTATCGTTCGCAGCGTGGATCCGATGGTGGTAGGCGGGTTTGAGGGGGTTTATGTGGAAGCTGTATTTCAGGTCGGTGAGCAGCAGCTCCTGGTGCTGCTGTTCATGGTGAAGTCCCAGCTCGACGCGGCTGAACACGTCCGGCCCGTCGCCGTCTGCGGTAGCCAGCAATGCCATCACCTGATTGTCGATATGGGCGCGGTACCGCTGCACCTCGGCCACCGTCGGGCGTGAAAGCAGGCCGCGCTGGGGGCGACTGAAAGGCGTGCCGATGCCATTGTAATAGGAATTGAAAAGATGTTCGAAGGCCGGGTGCCACGGCCGGTAGCTACGGGCGTAGGGGCGCAGCACAAAGGTCTCGAAGAACCAGGTGGTGTGGGCCAGGTGCCACTTCGGCGGGCTGGTGCAGGCCATGGCCTGGAGGCCGTAGTCTTCTATTTCAAGGGGCGCACAGAGGGCGTGGGAATTGCCCCTGACCCGCTGAAACTCATCGCCGAGCTGCGCGCCGGAAAGTGCCGGGGGCGCCCGTCCGATGATTTGCAGGGGACGCGACTTCATCCGGCGGCCTCGAGGGACACGGCGCCACTGATGGCGATACTGTGGGATTCGAGTTGCGCCTCAACGAGGCCGCCCCGCGGAGAGCACTGGCGCAATGTCAGTTGCGGCTGTTGCCAGTAATCCGCCAGGACGACACAGGCCGAGCCGGTGACGCTATCCTCCGGATTGCCGTACTGGGGAGCAAAATAACGCAGGGTCACCTGGTTTTGCCTCGCCCGCGCGGTGGCGATCACGGCGCGGCGGGTGAGCGAAATTGCCCGCAGGTCAGGCCGCAGGAACCTGAGGTCGAAACCATCGGGCCAGCGCAGAATCCAGTAGCCGTGGCCGCCACCGGCCTGGGCGCTCGCCATGGGTGGCACATTGAACCAGTGAAGCGGCGGTGGGCGGGTGGTCGGTGTCGAGGTGATCCGCGGACAATGCAGCCAGGTTTGGCCGCCGGCGCCTGTACTGACACGATAGCTCGTGGCCGCCGTTTTCACCTCGCCGGGCGGCCAGCCTTGCCGACCCCAGACCCAGGCGCTCGCCAGCAGGCCGTGTCCG
>JBAZCN010000125.1:0-9996 GCA_041655035.1 Porticoccaceae bacterium
GTGACCGCCGTTGGCAGTGGTCCAGAACAGGTCGGGGTAACCCTTGTGGTGAAGGCCGGCGAACCAGCCCTGGAAATCGCCGTCACCGGCGAGGCGCTCGTAGATATCGTAGTGCCTGACCAGATCCCGGGGCACATGGGACGGCAGCGGCAATGCCTGCAATGCGCTCATGAAGTCGGCTCCTGAGCTTGTTATGTAATCATCTGGCGAATACCAGTCCCGACGATCATCGATGCCTGCAAATGGCCTTGCCGACGCCCGTCAGGTTTGAAAAATATACTGCCAATTTATCAATGTCAATAGGTTTTCATGGAAATACAGGGCTCGAAAAAGGGAAAGCAGCAACTCTACAAATGCTATAAAATTCTCATAAATTCCTGAAAATAAATAAAATTACCAAACAAGAGCAGACTTCCGCAATCAAAAATATGGTGTATCTATACAAAAATTTTACCCATATCGCCGAACTTCAACTTTTGACATCAGCGTAGCAGTCCATCAGCTGTCGACGGGCCATCGGCAGGTCGCCACTGGCAAAGGCGTCGAGTACGGCCCGGCAGCCGTCCCGATCGCCGATGGGGCCTATGAGGGGCGCCGCCAGTTCGGTCAGTGTCCGCAGCACCGGGTGGTCGCACAGATAGTCCAGCAACCACAGCAGGTCGTCGCCGGCGCCCGATGCCGGCGATTTTTTACCGCCCGGGTCTCCGCCGCCCGAGGCAAGGGCCGCGCGGCGCAGTTGTCCCGGCTGCCGGCCCTCGCTGTCGGCCACCACCTTGAGGGTCAGTTGCAGGAGGAACTCCCGCAGGCTGCGCGATTCGCTGCCGGCATCCCGCAGGTAGTCCCGCACCGCGCCCAGCATCTGCTGGCGATCCAGCACCGCGATACGGAGCCCCCCGGCCCGGCCCTTATCCACCGCGACGACCCCGTACTGCTGGAGAATGATGATCGCCTGGCGAACGATATCCGGCGTCGTCTGGAAGCGCCGGGCAAGCTCCACGCCCGAGGCGATACGCTCCCCTTCCGTCCAGCCGAGGCGGCGAATGTCGCGGAGGATGTCCCGCACGATCCGTTCCGCCTGACTGTTCGCGGCGGGGTAGTCGGCACCATCACCGGCGTCCGGGGCGGCCACGCCGGCGTCGAGATCGGCCTGCCAGGACTCCTCCATGATTGCCCGCTGTTTTTTCTGGCAATCCAGCAACCAGGGGATGTCGCCGGCCACCAGGGCCTCCACGGTTTCCAGGGTAACCGCCCAGGCGGGGCTGCCGCGCCGATCATTGCGCAGGGTGATATGGTGGGGAATCAGGTCGAGGGAGCATTCATAGGCCGCTTTCTCCAGCAGCTCCATCACCGGGACGCGCACCAGGCGGCGGATGGCACAGGCGAGCTGGTGGTGGGCCTGGGTGCGCAGGAATTCCTCCTCGGACAGCCGGTTGAGCCGGTTCACCAGGCGGCGCAACTGGACGCAGTCCGCCGCCGACAGCAGCGGCGAATGGAACAGGTAGACGTAGTAGTCGATGGACTCCAACAACACGCCCAGGTCACTGAAGTGGCGCAGCTTGCTTTCGATCAGGATCGACAGCGCCCGACCGGCATAGGCGGGATTGGGCTCAAGGGCCACCAGCCCGCCACCTGCGCCGCGGCGCAGGGTGGCGATGCCCCGCTCCTCGAGAATCCGTACCGCCTGGCGCAGCACCGGCCTGCCCACTTGGTAGCTGGCATTCAGCTCCGGCAGCGAGGCGATGATCTCGCCCGGCGCATACTGCTGTTGCTTGAGCGCCACAGCCATTCGCTCGGCGAGCAACAGCGCCGGCGATTTGTCGGCGGCAGTTTTTTTCATGGGCATCCCTTGTTCACGAGCATTCCTTTTCATGAGCGGTACTTTTCACAAATGGTCCTTGTCCAACGGTGAACTGGATATTCCCGCGGATTGGCTCCCGTCGCGCTCAAGTCTAGCCGATCCCAAGTCGTCATTGTTTCCGTTTTCCAAAGCTTTTCGCCAAGGCCCAATAGCTGATATAGTGTTATTTTTGGTGACGGACAGGCTGCCGCCATGAATAATGATCTGCGTATTATTTCCGCTGTCTCCCGCTATATCCAGGGGCCCGGCTGCCTCGACCAGCTGGGCGACGCCACCGCCGGCCTCGGTCGGCGACCGCTGGTCATCACCGATGACATCCTCAATGGCCTGTTCGGCGAACAGCTGGCCGCCAGCTTTGCCGCCGCCGGGCTGCCCTTCGAACTGCTCACCTTCCCGGGGGAGGTGACGCACCCCACCATCGACGCCCTGGCGGACCAAGCCAGAGACAGGGGTATCGACGTAGTGGTTGGTTTTGGCGGCGGCAAAGCCCTCGATACCGGCAAGGGCGTCGCCCTCGCTCTCGCCACGCCGTTCGTCAGCGTGCCCACCATCGCCGCCACCGACGCGCCGGCGAGCTTCGCCATCGCCGTTTACAATGATCACCACCTGCTCACCGATATCCTTATGCTGCCCCGCAACCCCGAGGTGGTGCTGGTGGACTCGGCGATCATCGCCAAAGCGCCGCTGCGCTTCCTACTCGCCGGCATCGGCGACGCCATCTCCAAAAAATTCGAGGCCGAAGCCGTGCACCGCGCCGGCCGGGAAACCCCCAATGGCACCCGCTCAACCCGCACCGGCCTCGCCATCGCCAACGCCTGCTACGATTTGATCCGCAACCATGCGCCGGCCGCCATCGACGCGGTGAAAACCGGCGGCATCGGCCCCGGCGCGGCCAACGACGATCTGGAATCGCTGCTCGAAGCCACGGTTCTGCTCAGCACCATGGGCTTCGAAAACGCCGGCCTGTCGGTCTCCCACGCCATCGCCAAGGGACTGCCCATGGTGCCCCGCGCGGCGGGCACACTCCACGGCGAACACGTGGCCTACGGCCTGCTGGTGCAACTGGTACTCGAAGAAAGGCCCCGGGAATTCATCGCGGAAATGCTGAGCTTCTACCGCAGCATCGGCCTGCCCTCCCGGCTGGCGGATTTTGGCCTGGCGAACTGGACCGGTGACGAACTGGACATCCTGACCGCCAACGCCATGCTCAGCCCCAGCGTGCAACGCTTTGTGGTGACCCTGGATCAGGAGATGCTCAAGGATGCCATCAGGCGCGTCGAAGCCTTTGTCTGAGCCCCCGCCATCGCCCTACGGAGCCTGGGCAGCGGCCTGGCGCCGCCGGGTCACGCCCCTTTGCCCACGCTGTCAATGACCGTCTCGGCATAGTGATCGATAAAGCCGAGGCAATCCCCCTGCCATGCCTCGCCACCGCCCGTGTTTTCGAGATGATTGACGACGATGCGCGTCACCCCCAGCTCCGCGGCGCGCGCCACCATCTCCGGCGAATGGAAAATACCATTGCCGACCAAGGTGATGTCGAAAGGCAGGTGATCGCGGCCAGCCATCTTGCGCTGCTGGTTGATGACGCCGATCTGCACGGCAATCTCACCGAGACTGGCCGACCCGGCATCGAGCCAGCCATCGCCCAGGGTTCCGGCGCGGCGCAACGCCGCCGGCGAGGCGCCGCCAATCAGGATCGGAATCCCCGACCCGCTCACCGGCTTGGGCGCAAAACCCACTGCTGGAATCCGGTAGAAGTCGCCGTCGTGCACAATGGTTTGCTCACGCCACAACCGCCGCAACAGGCCGATGATCTCATCCGTCAGCACCCCCCGGCGATCGAACGGCAGTTCCAGGGCATCGAACTCCTCCTTCAGCCAGCCCACGCCCACCCCCAGCATCACCCGGCCCCCGCTCAACTGGTCGAGCGTGACCAGGGCCCGGGCCGTCGCCAGGGGGTGGCGCAGGGCCAGTAAATACACCGCCGTGCCAAACCGCAGGGTCGACGTCCGGCTCGCCAGATGACTGATGACCACCCACGGATCGTACAGGGGCGCATCGGGGCTCAAGCGGCAGTTGCCCTGTTCGTCAAACAGATACGGGTAGCTGGCGGGAATAGGCGACGGCATCACCAGGTGATCGGGCAGCCACAGCGATTCAAAACCCCGCTGTTCCGCCCTGACGGCACAGCCCAATTGCTCGTCCAGACTGCAACCCATAGTCAAAAAGCCGAATTTCATCAGTACGCTCCCCATAATATTTTTCTGGAGGTCCTTTCGTACAATTGATCGCTCAACCATTCATCGCTGAATCATTCATCACTCAATTTGGTATTCAAGGTCCAACCCGCTACTATCAATCGACAATACTAACGCGGTCATGCAGCCGACAGACTGGCACACTGCCCGCCCGTCATCAAACCGCTTTGCGGAGAAGGCCATGCAAGACGAAGAAGTCCGGTTGACCCGATTCATCGAATCCATTGTCGGCGGCACGCTGGTTTCCCTCAGCCGCCAGGCGCGCTGGCGAAAATCCTGGTTCGCGACGGTCGAGCGCAACGGTGAGACACTGCCGATTTACGTGCGCGGTGACAAATCCCTCGACGCCGAACCCTTCCCCGGCCTGCGCCGCGAAGCGGATATCCTGCAACTGCTGGAAGCCAATGGCATCCCCGCACCCCATGTCTACGGATACTGCGAGGACCCGATGGCCATTGTGATGGACCTAGCCAGGGGTGACCGGGACGTGGGCAAGGCGGCAAGCGACGCCGAGCGCCAGGCTGTCGCCGAGCAATACATCGCAGTCCTCGCCACCATGCACAGCCTCGACCCTGCGCTGTTTGCCGCGAAAGGCATCGCAATCCCCCGCACCCCGGAGGACATCGTGCTCGCCTACATCCACCCCAACCAGCGACTGTACGACCGCACCAAGCGCAGTCCCGAACCGATGATCGAGTTCGCCCTGCGCTGGCTGCGCCGCAATGTGCCACAGGGCCGCACCCGGGCGGCGTTCATCCACTGCGATGCGGGGCAGTTCCTGTTCGAAGAGGGCAGGTTGACCGCAGTCTACGACTTCGAGGCATCCCATATCGGCGACCCGCTGGCGGACCTCGCCGCGCTGCGCCTGCGCGAGGGCTTCGAACCCATCGGCGCCGATATCTCCCACCTGCTGCGCCACTATGCGACCCTGACCGGCGAGGCGATCGACAGCTATGCGCTGAGCTACCACACCGCCGCCTTCGCCCTCACCTCCGTCATGTCGCTTGCCGGGCTCTTGCGGGAACCGGACAAACACACCTTGCAGATGGAGTATCTCGTCTGGGACCTGATGACCCGGCGCGCCACCCTCTGGGCCATCGCGGAATGCATGGGCATAACACTCCAGGCCTCGCCACCCAAAGACATCGACAGCAGCCGTGACGGCGTGGTGATCGACGTTCTGCAACAAGTATTGGCAAGACTGGACGTTCAATCGGATTTCGACAAATTCCAACTCCAGTCCGCGCAACAACTCAGCGAGTGGCTGCGGAGCCTGGAATCGGGCGCCAGCATCGCCGGACAACGGGACCTGGTGCGGGTCGCCGATATTCTCGGCCACCGGCCAAGAAACTGGCAGGAGGCGGACGCCGAACTTGAACGTTTTGTCATGGCGGCCGGGCCAGACGATGACGCGCTGCTGTTGCGCTACTTTGCCGACCAGCTGGAGGAACGCATCGCCCTGGCCCTGCCGGTCAGGCACCGGCTGGAGGGCTATGCACTGGCACCGGTAGTGCTTTGACGGCGGGGTCGGCGAGGTGCCATCCGGCGGTGTTGAAGGAATCGTCAGCCGCCGTTGAATACATAAGACCCGGCAATGCTCCTCGACAGGAATTCATTGGCAACCTGCTCCATACTCTTGCCTTCTGTATCAATGACATGCTTTCGAAAAGTGTCGACGACCACCGAGAACTGCTCGTGCATCCGCGCGACCACAGCGGGGGTGGCGGACGGCTGCGTGTTGCGGCTTCGCGCACGGGAAAGCACCTCGCCGAGCGTTGCGTGCAGCAAGACATACTGAAAACGGGGAACCATGGAGGTGATCGCGGGAAACAGCCAGGGGCCGATCACACCGTCCATATAAACCCTGTATCCGCCGGCGGAGTATTCCGCTGCCGCGGCGAGGTATGCACGCACCACTGTTGAATTTTGCTCATGTGCAGCGGGGAGCGATGGATCCAGCCGGTGAGCAAGAAAGCGAAAGAATATGTCTGACTCGATGTGGACACCACGGGCATCGCCTGCCGAGAGACGGCGCGCGAGCGACGTCTTGCCGCTCCCTGGAGCCCCGCTGATAATCACGATACTCATTGCCAAGCCCCTGTCGTGGAGATAGCGGCTTGCGCGCGGCCCCGCTTGGCGCCATGCGCCTTGCGGCACAACGAGCAACGGCGGTTCAACACACCGGATAACCCGCCTGAAATCTCGTATTTGACACCGCCGCAAAGGCAACTGCCACGAAGCATTTTTGTCTCCCTAAGGTCGAGATACGGGAATGCAACAAGGCCGGCCATTCCGCTCTCCTACCGCATAACACCGAGGCAGCGGCCGCGCGAAGCGACCTCCAGGCCCGCTGGGCCGAACTGCCTGTGCTCGCCCGGATTATACTTCCAGCACCAACTTCTAATATACGCCTCCCTGGTGCGTTTCCTTCGTCAACGCACCCTATCGGGATGAGCGCCTGTTCAAAGGCTTTCTGACAAGCGATATCCCCTTGCATAGGGTGTGCTGAGGCACGAAGCCCACCGCGAGCGACGCCAGCCACTGGTGCGTTTCCTTCGTCAACGCACCCTATCGGGATGAGCGCCTGTTCAAAGGCTTTCTGACAAGCGATATCCCCCTGCATAGGGTGTGCTGAGGCACGAAGCGCACCGCGAGCGACGCCAGCCACTGGTGCGTTTCCTTCGTCAACGCACCCTATCGGGATGAGCGCCTGCTCAAAGGCTTTCTGACAGGCGATATCCCCCTGCATAGGGTGTGCTGAGGCACGAAGCGCACCGCGAGCGACGCCAGCCACTGGTGCGTTTCCTTCGTCAACGCACCCTATCGGCGATGGTCGTTGTTCTGAGTCAGCCTGGGCCGCCCATTAGATGGTGGCAGACGCGGCAATCGATGACTCTGAGCCCATTGATCCTCGAGCCATCATGCCGCCAGGACTTTGATCCGCTCACGGGCTGCCGCGAATCCTCTCGCCCGCGGTTCGTCGCCCATATTCAATCCTTCTGCGTAGATGACATCGATATCGGTACCCAGCAGCGCGAAGTAGTTTCTGAGCAGGGGCACCACGGCATCGCTTGGCGCGTCGCGATGAATGCCGCCGCGGCTGGCGACCACGTAGACCTTCTTCGCTCCCAGCAAACCCACCACCCCTGTCTCCGTGTACTTGAAGGTGACACCGGCGCGGGCCACGTAATCCATCCAGGTCTTGAGCGTGGAAGGTACTGTGAAATTGTACATCGGGGCTGCGACAACCAGGATGTCCGCGTTTTGCACTTCTTCGATAAGCTGGTCGGCGAGAGCGACCAGGGCGCGTTGTGCGCCGCTGAGGGCAACGGGATCGGTGGCAAGAGCGGTGATCACTTCCATGCCGAAGTAGGGCAGGGAATCAACCGCCAGGTTGCGCCGGGTCACCGACAACTCGCCATGGCTGGCTTGCAGGTGCTCGATCAGCGTGTCGCTGAGCTGGCTGGAAGCCCCCTGATCGCCGAAAAGACTGGTGTCCAGTCGCAATACCTGGGTAGTCATTACTGTATCCTCACTTGATGCCTCGTTGACGTTGAAGCCATATTAGTGCTTTTATTTAGATTGATAGCGCGATAAATTAACCAAAATTGATCAACTTTTTAGATATTTCCCATGTCGCAACCCAGAATCAGTCTCGAACAGTGGGCGGCCTTCAAGGCCGTCGTGGATGAAGGCTCCTTCGCCAGGGCGGCGGAGTTGCTCAATAAGAGCCAATCCAGCATCAGTTATGCCGTGGCGAACCTGGAGCGGATGCTGCCGGTGCCGGTGTTTACCCGCGAGGGCCGCAAGGCGGAGCTGACGGAGGCCGGCCGGGCCCTCTACCGGCGGGCTGCGGCCTTGCTGAAACAGGCGGAGGAAGTGGAAAAGGCAGCGGAATACCTGGCCAGCGGCTGGGAGGCGGAGGTGGTGCTGGGGGTGGATGCCCTGGTGCCGATGGAGAGACTTTTCTGCGCCCTGCACAGGTTTTCCATCAAGAGCCCGCAGACTCGGCTGCGAGTGCTGGAAACCACACTGTCCGGCACCGCGGAAACCCTCCTCAACCGCACCGCCGACCTCGCCTTGATCTCCGTTCCGCCACCGGGCTTTTCCGGGATACCGCTAGGGCAGGTTCGCATGCTGGCGGTGGCGCATCCGAATCATGAATTACTCAGACAGGGGCCCAGCATCACGGAGGAAGAACTGCGCCGCCACCGCCAGATCGTGCTGCGGGATACCGGCGCTCGGCGCCAGGTGGACGCGGGCTGGCTGGGCTCGGAACAGCGCTGGACCGTGACCCACCCCGCGTCCAGCCTGGAAGCCGTCAAGGCCGGATTGGGTTTTGCATTCCTGCCTTACGAACGGGTGCGGGCCGACCTTGCGGCCGGCCGGCTTCAGGCTCTGCCCCTGGCCTGGGGCGAACGCACCACTATCCTGAACCTGGTGTTGGCCAACGGTGATTCCGCCGGCCCGGCCACGCAAGCGGTGGCGGATGAATTGATCAGGGAGTTTGAGCATCCAGACCGATAGGGTCAGCGTACGGCGGCGATGAGTGAATCGGTTCATGAAGCCCGGTACAGATAGTTCAGCTGAAGCCCGCGAACCCAGCCTTTGATATTCATGCCCCAAAAACCCGCAAACGTCAGCATAAACAGCGTCTTGCTATCCAGGGCCAAAGAGCTGAAGATCAATTTGTCCGCTACATTGGAAACGGCTCTATTTCTGGCAGATAACGATCGGGCCAGCGGACAGCCAGGCCCTGCAGGGAATGCCGGCCCCGCCGGCAACCCGGTTGTCACCGCAACCTCACCACACCATTCTTGATCGCCGGCACCCCCCGCTCCACCACCTCGACGGTATAGTGCGCCACCCTGCCCTCCAGCCATATCCGGGTGCGGAGGGTCTCGCCGGGCATGACCGGCGCGGTAAAACGCCCGTAGACACCGGCGATGGCGTCGCTGTCGAAATCGCAGACCTTGTCCAGCACCGCGGTGGCGGCGATGCCCCAGGTGGCGAGGCCGTGGAGAATGGGGCGCTCGAAGCCGGCTTTGCGGGCGACGTCCGGGTCGGCGTGGAGGGGATTCATATCGCCGTTGAGGCGGTAGAGCAGCGCCGTATTCTCGTCCGTTTTGCTATCCACCACGCAGTCCGGTTGCCGATCCGGGGTTCGCGGGGCTTCCGGCAGTTGCCTGGCGGGGCCGCCAAAGCCGCCGTCGCCGCGGGCCAGCATGGTCTGCACGATGGTGCACAGGTGTTCGCCATTGTCGGCGTCGTGGACATTGCGCTCCCACACGATCACCGCGCCCTTGCCATCGCCCCGGTCGATGATATCGGCCACCCTCTGGGTGCCGATCAGGCTGGCTTCGGCGGGCAAGGGTTTGTGAAGCACCAGTTGGTGCTCGGTGTGCACCACCTTGACCCACTCCACGCCGGTGTCCATATCCCGCAGCCAGAAGCCTTTGCGGGCCAGCACACCGCCGTAGGTGGGCAGGCAGCGCTGGTTTTTCTCGTAGACGAAGGGCAGTTCGCGCCGATCGAGGGGGTCCTTGCCGAGGCCGAGGCTCAGGGCGTACAACAGCGTATCGCGGCTGGTGTAGGCTTGGCGGACATCCGGCAGCCGGATATTGAGCAGTGCGTCGTAGTCGATGGCCATCGCTGTTCCCCTCCTTGCAATATGCTCTTTTATTGATGCTTCTTTATTGGTGCTTCTTTACCTACTCACCCTTGAACACAGGCGGGCGCTTTTCCATAAAGGCAGCCACCGCCTCGCGGTGATCCCGGGTGAGGTACAGCCCGGGGGAATTGTCCATCTCGTTGCGCAGGGCGTCCTCGAAGGTGTGCAGGCCCCAGGCGTAGGCGCGCTTCATCATCGCCAGCGGCAAC
>JBAZCN010000126.1:0-9843 GCA_041655035.1 Porticoccaceae bacterium
CAGCCTGATCGGCGAGTACGAGGCGGTCAAATCCGGCCACGGTCTCAACAACGCCCTGCTGCGCACCTTGCTGGCGGATACCGATAGCTGGGAAATGGTGACCTTTGAAGATGAAGCCGAGAATGCCCCCATTTCCTACATGCAGCCCGCCTGATGATGGCCGGTCGCCGCCGATGACCGGGCGAGGCGCGCGCGATCCACTGGCGGCCCCCGCCTGCGGGCCGCTGACCGGCGACGCGGACAGCGGGCGCCGCGTCGAGAGAGGCCGGGCGTGAGGATCGTCTTCGTCAGCAACCGCAAGGGCGAGGAGCGCAGCCGCACCCTGACCATCAACGGCTGGGCCAAGGTGCTGCTGTCGCTGTGCGTGCTGGGCCTGCCGGTCAGCGCCGGCATACTTCTCGGTGTCCAACTGGGTGCCAGCGGCTTTGGCCTGTTGCTCGAAGATACCGTCGACAGCCTCAAGGCGGAGCTGGCCGAGCAGCGCCAGGCCGTCGCCAGGGGGCGTGAGGAGGCCCGCCAGCAGGTCGAAGCCCTGGCCCTCAAGCTGGCCCAGATGCAGGCCCGCCTGGTGCGCCTCGATGCCCTGGGCGAGCGGCTGACGGCCATGGCCGGATTTGATGACGGCGAGTTCGACTTCAGCACTTCGCCGGCGATGGGCGGCCCCGACAGCGACGACAGCGAGGCCCTCGACAGCGCGGACCTGCAGCGTCTGTTCCAGGAGCTGGATGCCCGGATCGAAAGCCGCGAGCAGCAACTCGGCATTCTCGAATCACTGCTGGCCGACCGCCACCTGCGCGAGCAGAGCACGGTCTCGGGTCGCCCGGTGGCGACAGGCTGGGTTTCCTCCGCCTTCGGCTATCGCACCGACCCTTTCACCGGCCGCAGAACCTGGCACAACGGTGTCGATTTTCCCGGCAAGCCGGGCACCGAAGTGGTGGCGGTGGCTTCCGGCGTCGTCACCTGGTCGGGAAAATACCAGGGCTATGGCAACCTGGTGGAGATCAACCACGGTGAAGGCTTTATCACCCGCTATGCCCATAACGAAGACAACAAGGTCAAGATGGGCGAGCTGGTGGAAAAGGGCCAGGTGATCGCCGCGATGGGCAGCACCGGGCGCTCCACCGGCACCCATGTCCACTTCGAAGTCTACAAGAACGGTCGCGCCGTCGACCCGTCCACCTATATCCAGAGCACCCTGCGCTAGCCTCCCGCCGAGCACGCCATGCGCTCCTGTTCGGGCGCACCGATTCCATTTTTCTCTGTCGCCAGTCAATGTCTTTTAAAGGGCCTCCCATGGTTGCCAAAATCCTCAAAGCGGTGTTGGGTAGTAAAAACGATCGCGTCCTCAAGGGAATGCGTAAAGCTGTCAAGAGTATCAATGCGCTGGAAGAGAGCGTCCAGGCCCTCGACGACGCCGGCCTGCGTGCCCGGACGGACGATTTCCGCGCCCGGCTGGCCGCCGGGGCGACTCTCGACGACCTGCTGCCGGAGGCCTTTGCCGCGGTCCGGGAAGCCGCCCGCCGGGCTCTCGGCCTGCGCCACTTCGACGTCCAGCTGATCGGCGGCATGACCCTCCATCAGGGCAAGATTGCCGAAATGCGCACCGGCGAGGGCAAGACCCTGGTGGCGACCCTGGCCGCCTACCTCAATGCCCTGCCTGGCAAGGGCGTGCATATCGTCACCGTCAACGACTATCTGGCCGCCCGCGATGCCCAGTGGATGGCGCCGGTGTACCAGGCGCTGGGGCTCAGCGTCGGGATCATCCAGTCGTTCCGGGGCCCCGAGAGTCCCAATTCCTTTCTCGTCGCGCCGAAGGGCAGCGCCGAGCGACTCCAGGTGGTGAGCCGCACCGAGGCCTATGGCGCGGATATCACCTATGGCACCAACAACGAATTCGGTTTCGACTACCTGCGCGACAACATGGCGCTGCGCACCGATGACAAGACCCAGCGCGGTCACTACTACGCGGTGGTCGACGAGGTCGATTCGATCCTCATCGATGAGGCGCGGACCCCGCTGATCATCTCCGGCGCCGCCCAGGACAGCTCGGCGCTCTACAAGCGGATCAACGCCCTGGTCCAGCTGCTCAACCGCGAAACGGAAGACAAGCCCGGCGACTTCGTCATCGATGAGAAAACACGGCAGGTGGAACTGACCGAGGACGGACACCAGAAAACCGAGAACCTGCTGATCGACGACGGCCTGCTCAATGGCGACGACAGTCTCTACCAGGCCACCAACCTCGGTCTCGTCCACCACATCCACAGCGCCCTGCGCGCCCACCACCTGTTTCACCGGGATGTGGAATACATCATTGAAAACGGCCAGGTGGTGTTGATCGATGAACACACCGGGCGCACCATGCCCGGCCGCCGCCTGTCCGAAGGGCTGCACCAGGCCATCGAGGCCAAGGAGGGGGTCAATATCCAGAGCGAGAGCCAGACCCTCGCCTCGACCACCTTCCAGAACTACTTCCGCATTTATCACAAGCTTGCCGGCATGACCGGTACCGCCGACACCGAGGCCTTCGAGTTCAAGCAGATCTACGGCCTCGACGTGGTGGTGATCCCCACCAACAGGCAGGTCTCCCGCAAGGATCTCAACGACCTGGTGTTCCTCACCCAGGAAGAGAAGTACAACGCGGTGATCGAGGATGTCAAAGACTGCGTTGCCAAGGGCGCCCCGGTGCTGGTCGGCACGGTGTCCATCGAAACCTCGGAGTATGTCTCCGGCCTGCTCGACAAGGCCGGCATCGGGCACCAGGTGCTGAATGCCAAATTCCACGAGAAGGAGGCCAGCATCATCGCCCAGGCGGGCCGCCCCGGCAAGGTCACCATCGCTACCAACATGGCGGGCCGCGGTACCGACATCATGCTCGGCGGCAGCTGGGAGGCGGAAGTGGCGGCCCTCGACGACCCGACACCTGAGCAGATCGAAGAGCTCAAGGCGGAGTGGCGGCAGCGCCACGAGCAGGTGCTCGCCGCCGGCGGCCTGCACATCCTCGGTACCGAGCGCCACGAGTCGCGGCGCATCGACAACCAGCTGCGGGGCCGCGCCGGCCGCCAGGGCGATCCCGGGGTGTCGCGCTTCTATCTGTCTCTCGAAGACCCGCTGATGCGCCTGTTCGCCTCGGACCGGGTGCGCAACATGATGCGCGCACTCGGCATGCAGAAGGGTGAATCCATCGAACACCGGATGGTGTCCAACTCCATCGAAAAGGCCCAGCGCAAGGTGGAAGGCCGCAACTTCGATATCCGCAAGCAACTGCTGGAATACGACGACGTCGCCAACGACCAGCGCCAGGTCATCTACCAGCAGCGCAACGAACTGCTGGAGGCGGATGACATCAGGGATGTCATCGACACCGTGCGGGGCGATGTCATCAACCAGGTGGTGAGCACCTTCATCCCCCCGCAAAGCCTGCCGGAGCAATGGGACATCGAGGGGCTCGAAGACGCCATCGAAGCCGATTTCGGCGTGCAGCTGCCGGTGCAGCAATGGCTGGCCGACGATCAGCGGCTTCACGAAGCCGGGATCCGCGAGCGAGTCGTCGAGGAGATTTCCGCCGTCTACCGCAACAAGGTGGAACGCATCGGTCCGGATATACACGCCATCGAGAAGCAGATCATGCTGCAGGTGCTGGATATGCAGTGGAAGGAGCACCTCGCCAATATGGATTACCTGCGCCAGGGTATCGGTCTGCGCGCCTACGCCCAGAAAAACCCCAAGCAGGAGTACAAGCGGGAGTCCTTTGCCCTGTTCCAGGCCATGCTCGACAGCATCAAGCTGGAGACCATACGCTTTCTCAGTCGCCTCGAAGTGCGCAGTCACGAGGAGGTGGAGGAACTCGAACGCCGTCAGCGGGAGGCCCAGGCCCGTCAGAAAATGGAATTCCAGCACGCCGAGGTCAATGCCCTGGCGGAGGGCGACCCGGCGCCCCAGGACGAGCAGACAGCCCTGCAGCCCTATGTCCGGGAGGGAGAAAAAGTCGGCCGCAACGACCCCTGTCCCTGTGGCTCGGGCAAGAAGTACAAACAGTGCCACGGCAAGCTCGGTTGACGCTCTCGCTTGTCAGGGTTCATGCAGCCGGGAGCCTGGCCGCTGGTGCGCGCTCCCTGTAACGGGGACCCGTGGCGTGAAGGGAGTGGCGGCGCGCAACCAGCCAACACAGCAAGACAATGATACCTTGAGGAACCACCAGATGCCCGTCGGCAAAGATACCTTCCCCTTTATGCACCCCGTCAGGGGTTTCCGCCTTGGCACTGCCGCGGCGGGGATCAAAAAACCGGGCCGCCGGGATCTGGTGGTGATGGCGTTCGACGACTCCGCCAGCGTTGCCGCCAGCTTCACCCGCAATGCCTTCTGTGCCGCGCCGGTGCAGGTGGCAAAACAGCATCTTGCCGGTCAGCGTCTGCGCTGTCTGGTGACCAACACCGGCAATGCCAATGCCGGTACCGGCCAACGGGGGCTCGATGATGCCCGCCGTATCTGTGAGGTACTCGCCGACATCGCCGGCTGTGACGCCCGCCAGATTCTGCCGTTCTCGACTGGCGTGATCGGTGAGCCGCTGCCGGTGGACAAGATCGTGGCGGCGCTGCCGGCGGCGCTGGCCAACTGTGCTGAAAGTGGCTGGGCCGATGCCGGTGTCGGGATCATGACCACCGATACCCGCCCCAAGGGCGCCAGCCTCCAGATCGAGCTGGATGGTGTGGTCGTGGCCATCACCGGTATCGCCAAGGGCGCCGGGATGATCAGGCCCGACATGGCGACCATGCTCGGCTACCTGGCCACCGATGCCGCCGTCGCTCCGGAGTTGTTGCAGGCGATGTTGACGGCGGCGGTGAATCGCTCCTTCAACCGCATCACCATCGACGGCGATACCTCCACCAACGATGCCGTCACCCTGGTGGCTACCGGCCACAGCGGCGCAACCGTCGACGCCGGCAACCGGGAAGCATTCCAGTCTGCCCTCGACCGGGTCTGCCGCGAGCTGGCCCAGGGCATAGTTCGCGACGGCGAGGGCGCGACCAAATTCGTCACCGTGTCGGTCGACGGCGGCCGCGACAGCGAGGAGTGCCTGGCGGTCGCCTACACCGTGGCGGAATCGCCGCTGGTGAAAACCGCCCTGTTTGCCTCCGATCCCAATTGGGGCCGCATCCTCGCCGCGATCGGCCGTGCCGGAGTGACCGATCTCGATGTCAACCGGGTGTCGGTCAGCCTCGGCGACGTTTTGATCGCCGATCGCGGGGGGCGCGCCGCCAGCTATACCGAAGCGGCGGGACAGGCGGCGATGGATCAGGAGGAGATCACCATCCGCATCGAACTCGGCAGGGGTGACGCCAGTGAGACGGTGTGGACCACCGACCTATCCCACGAGTATGTGACCATCAATGCCGAGTACAGAACCTGACCGGCGGGCGGCGGCCGATGGCGGCCTGGCCGCTCCCCGCATTCCAGATCCAAGGCCAGATATCAAGAAATCGGGATGGGGCTGATGAAAGAAGTCCATGTCGTGGCAGGAGTCATTCGCAGCCCTGACCGGGAGCGCATTCTCATCGCCAGGAGGCCCGACCACCTCCACCAGGGCGGGCTCTGGGAATTCCCCGGGGGCAAGGTTCAGGACGGCGAACAGCCGCGCAGCGCGCTCGCCCGCGAACTGGCGGAGGAACTGGCCATCGAGGTGATGGTTGCGGAACCATTTCTCGAAGTCCGCCACCAGTACCCGGACAAGGCCGTGCTGCTCGACATCTGGCAGATTCTCGCGTTTTCCGGCACTCCCGTCGGCAACGAGGGGCAGCGGGTGCTGTGGGTGGCGATCGAGGAGCTCGGCCATTTCGATTTTCCCGCCGCCAACCAACCCATCCTGGAAGCCTTGGCGCAGCAGGCCCGGGAGGCACGCGGCGGGTAGACTCTGGCACAGGGGCCAATTTCTCAGAGGCTAAAGTCACCGGGGCTATTGGCAATGGCTGCCGAACCGGGTTATATTCCTTCCCACTTCACTGTCACGGATGACGGTCATGCCCCACGACAACAGCGACAAACTGCTTTCCCATCCCGAAATGATTCGCGACCTGTTGACCGGCTCTGTCCGCGAGGCGCGGGTATCGCAACTCGATTTTCACACCCTCGAAAAAGTCGGCGGCAGCTACGTGAGCGACGAGCTCCGGGATCGCGGGGACGATGTCATCTGGCGCCTGCGTTGGGGTGGCAGCCATCTCTACATCTACCTGCTGCTGGATGAAGGGGCTAGCGTTGACCGGCACCAGCCCCCGAACTGGACGACATCGCTGAACTGCAGGAATTGCACGAGGTACAGGACATGTTTGCGGAACGCGCCAAGAACTGGCACAAACGCTGGGAGCGACAGGGCATAGAGCAAGGTATCGGGCGTACCGCAAGGAACCTGGTCGCCACTACCGGACTGGACGACGCCACCATCGCCCGGGTTACCGGCCTGACGGAAGCGGAGGTTGGCAAGCTCAGCCAGCAGTGGCAGTCAGGGCAGCAGTGAAAGTGGAGGAGCGGCAGTTTTCCCGGCGGCATGGAGAACGGCGCACGTTCGCCGCTGCGTCGGCGGCATCCGGGCCCAAGCTGGTCGAGGGCTGACCACGATGCGAGAGCAAGCGCGTCTTGAGAGCAACCCGGCCAGCCATGGATAAATGGTCGGACGGATGCCACCAGGATTTCCAGCCAGGGTGGCGCACAAGGAGGTGACATAGCTGTGAAAATCGTTGAAGCATTGCATATCCCCGGCCGTTGCCGCAGGGACAAATACCGATCGGCGGGCGTCACGCTGACCGAGTTGCTGGTAGTGGTGGCGATCATCGCCATCGTTGCCGCCGTATCCTTGCCGACGTTTCGCGACAGTCTCCACAAGGCGCGACTCAAGCGCGCCGTCGAAGACATCCGCGGCCTGATTTTCCAGGCCCGGGTCGAAGGGCCGATCCGCGACAGCAATATGTCCATTGTCATCGATCCTGCAGCCTGGTGCCTCGGATTTTCCGCGGTGCCCGGCTGTGACTGCAGGATCGAGACCGGCGCCGGGGCTTGCGTCATCGAAGTTGCCGGCGAGCAGATCACGCAGCGGGTTTCGGGGGCGGCCTTTCCCGGCGTCGCCATCACCTCCAGCTTTCCCGGCAATACCACCACCATCAACCGCCTGCGCGGCACCCTCAGCCCGGCGGGCAAGATCACCGTTGTCAGCGGCGCCTGGAAGGTGGATGTCCGCGTCAGCCTTTATGGCCGGTTGCGCGTCTGCACCCCCGAAGATGCCGGCCCGATAGCGGGCTACGGCCGCTGCTGAGCCGTCCGCGGCGACAGGGCGACCGACGGCATGCCAGCGCAAGGAACAGCAGGGCGATGGAACAGGGGGGCAACGGAATGACAGGAGGCGTGTCGATGGCCAGGAAGACCGTTGCCGCGATGATTGCCGGCCAGCGAGTCGATCAGCGCGGCATCACGTTGGTGGAGTTGATGATCGGCACTACCGTCAGCCTGATCCTGCTGGCGGGTATCATCGGCGTGATGCTGCGCTTCACCGTGAGTGGCGGGGAGTTGGTGCAGGCCTCCAGGCTCAGTCAGCAGTTGCGTGCCGCACTGGCGGTGATGACCCGTGATCTGCAACGGGCCGGCTATACCTCCTGGGAGGGCGCCTGGCCGGCCGACGCCAGCGGACAGCTCGGCGACGCCAATGGCGATGGCGCCGTCGATATTCTCGATTTCTACCAGGCCGCGTTACCTCGCATCAACGATTTCGGGCCGGTGCGGCTGTTGTCTTTTGCGACGCCTGGCGATGCCGCGTCGGGCGCGGCCGAATGCAGCGCGGACTGTGACTGCATCCTGTACAGCTACGACCTGAACCGCAACGGCCAGCTCGATCCCGGGGGTGGGAGTTTCGAGCTCCTCGGCTTTCGCTGGCACCGCGGCGCAGTGGAAATGCGCACTGCCGGGGAGCGCCATGAATGCACCTCGGGCACATGGCAGGACATGACCGATGGCGTGGTGGAGGTCACCCGCCTCGGCTTCAGCCTCGAATACGTCGACGCCGCCGACGCCGGTGACGCCACGGTATACCCCATCGTCGACGGCGAGGTGGGCGGCCCCGGCAAAACCTGTATCCCGGGCGCCGGCGCCATCGCCGACAACAAATGCCTGTGGCGGCGCAAGGTCGCTATCGATGTCGAAGGTCGTCTGGCCTCGGACCACGCCGTCACCCTCGGACTGACCTCAGCCGTGAAGCTCAAGAATGACCACTTCCAGATACAAGCGCCGCCCTGACGGCGGTATTGCGCCGTCGGCCGGAACCCGTGGCTGGCTCGCGCCGAGGCGGGGCGCCGGTGGCGCACAGCGCGGTCTGGTGATCCTCGTCATCACCGTCAGCCTGCTGGTGACAGCATCTCTCGCCACCCTGATGGTGGCGCGAGTCGGGTTGTTCGAGCAGAAATTCTCCGGTGTCGACATGCGCGACAAGGAAGTGTACGCCGCCGCCATGGGCGGCCTGGAGCACGGCCTGTCCTGGCTGCGAGAGAATGTCACCACTCTCGACTTCCGGGGCGGGAGGGCCGATGGTCTCGGCGGCGCCGATACCGCCCCCGGCTACCGTACCCAGCTTACTGCCGATGGCTATGACCACCACATCACCTATACCCTGAAAACTCCTGCCAACCCGGACAAGGCGGCGATGCCCGCCATTGTCGAAGTGAGGTCGCGGGCCGTTGCCCTCAACGATTCACAGGTCCGCAAAAGCGTCGCCACTGACGTCATGATCGGCCGGGTCATCAACCCCTTTGCCGGCACGCCGGCGGAAGGCCCGCTGATCTTCACCGGGCCGGCGCTGATGATCGAGGGCTGCGTCACCGGGGGCGGCAGAGGCAATCCGGCGCTATACCCGGGCATGGGGCACGCCATGGGGACCACCAGCGGGATCGCCGGCGCCGGGCCGACTGCCCAAGCCATCGAAGGCTGCCTTGCCAGCGGCGTCGTGCGGCAGTGCGCGGAGGGTGTGGCGGCCCACCAGTGCCCGCTCCTTGCACCGACAGCCAAGGTTGCGCTGGACCCGCGAGCCGACAACCTCTGGTCGGCGATTTTTGCCGAAGGCTTCACTCCGCAGCATCTGAGGCTTCTATCCCAGGACGAAACCGCTTCGGCGGTGGTGCTCCACGTCGACGGCGGCTACCCCCACACCGCTGGTCAGCCCGGCTGGTCCGGCGGCGACTGGCACGCCTCCGCCGGCACCCCGGAGCGCCCGGTGATCCTCTACTTCGATGCCTCCGCGGGGTGCCCGGCGATAGCCGCCGGGGTCACTGTCCACGGGCTCGTCTACTACCCGCCAGGCTGCGGTGAGAAGGGTGTCATCCGGGGCAGTGTGCACGGCACCGTCGCCATCGCCGGCAATCTGCTCGACCTCGGCGAGAGCGCCCGGATTTTCGGCAGGACACTGGATTTCAGCCACCTGGGCGGCCTCGGCGGTGGCACCAGAATTCATCCGGGGCTATCCAAGGACCTGATCCGCTTTGCGGCGATACCCGGCTCGTGGCGGGATTTTTGATCATGACCGCCACCGCAGGGCGTGCCGCGAATCACTGTGCCGGGAGTCACCTTGCCGGGCGGCCCAGCGGCAGCCACCGGGGCGTCATCCTGATCGAGGCTCTGGTCGCCTTTGCGGTCCTGGCGATCGGCCTGTTGGCCCTGCTTGGTTTTCACGGACTCAGCCACAGAATCAACGCCGATGCCAAGGTTCAGGCCGAGGCCGTGGCCCTGGCGGAAGGCAAGTTGCGGGAACTGGAAAGCTTCCTCACCGCCGGCGATCGCCGACTGGATATCGGTAGCAAAACAGCCATCGTC
>JBAZCN010000127.1:0-9651 GCA_041655035.1 Porticoccaceae bacterium
GGCGAAATGGGGGCCGGGTTGTTGGAACTGTTGGGATCGCACCGGGGAAGCTGGGTATTGACACCGCTGAGGGCGGACTGGGTATTTTCCACTTCGCTGAAGTAGGCCGACACGTTGGTGCGCAGGGACATGTCTCCCGGGTACCAGTCAGCGCGGACGCCAATCTCGTAATCCGTGACGATCTCCGGCTCGAAGGACTGGTATTTCGCCAGCCGCCCGGCCAGTATGGGGCTGTTTACCCCGCCGGCACGGTAGCCGCGGCGGTTGACCACGTAGGCGAACAGGTCGTTATTCACCTGCCAGTTCAGGCCGACCTGCCAGGTGGTTTCCTCGGAGGAGGTTTCCAGCTCGCTGACGCCGACGATGCGCTCGGCGTTGCGGGATTCGCAGTCCCCCAGGCGGGCGTCATTACTCCGCGCTATGACCCCTGAGCCGACACAGGCTTCGAGTTCGTCCTCGGTGTAGCGAACCCCCACTTCGAGTTGCAGGCCCGTCAGCAGGCTGTCGAGGCTATAGCGCAGGTTGGTGAAAACAGCCCGGCTTTCCTCAGTCTGGAAGTTGTACCCGGCACCCGTCACCGGGGTGATCCCCTCCACATGGAACAGGGAAACGCCATTGCCCTGGTAACCGTTCGGCTTGCTCTTCAGCCAGAAGGCGCCGACCAGCCACTCCAGCCGGTCCTCCAGCGCGGTGCCGCGCAGTTGCAGCTCATTGCTGTACTGCTCGGACTGGTCGTATTTGTCGGCGGTGACGATTTTCATCGGCAGGCCGCCATAGGCGGCGCTGGGAATCAGGGGCATGCCATCGACGTTGACCACATAACCGAGATCGGTATTGCGGTAGCCGAAAATGTTGACGAGCTGAACGGCGCCAAAATCGATTTCGGTGCGGTTGATCAGCGAATTGCGCTCGCTGTTTTCAAACTGGACAACGGGGCTGTCGACCTTGAAGGGGCCGCGGGCTTTTTGCGCGGCCAGGTGGGCGGTGACGCCGTCGAGCAGGCCATAGCCGGTCAGTGCGTTCGGGCCTTCATACAACTCTGCGAGCACAATGCCGGTGCCATTATTTTCGCTCTTGAAATGGTCGAAGATGGTGGTGTTGGAAATGTACTCATTGGGCTCCACCAGCAGGGACACCCGCAGGGCCTTGGTATCGGTATCATCGAGATCGCCGCCCACGCCTATGTTTTTGGTGTAGCCGTTGCGCTTGTTGATGTCGCCGGCGACGCGCAGGGCGACCTTGTCCTCAACCAGGGGAATGTTGATGGCGCCCTGGGCGCGGCGATGGTCATAATCCCCCAGGGTGCCGCCCACATAACCGCTGAATTCATGTTCCGGCGCCTGCGGGGTGTAAAGAATCGCGCCGCCGGTGGTGTTGCGGCCGAACAGGGTGCCCTGGGGGCCTTTCAGCACCTGGATGCTGGCCATGTCGAACTGGGGCACGGAACTTCCCCATACCGGCTCGGGCACTTCCGCGAAATAACTGACTACCGCGGGCTGGGTGGTGCCGGACAGCGCCTTGGCCTGGCCGCGGATCTGGTAAATCACGTTCTGGCGACCGCCGGAACCCGCGAGATAAACCCCCGGGGTGCTCATTTGCAGTTCCTCGGTGGAAGTGATGCTGCTTTCGCGGAGCGCATTGGCGTCCAGCGCCGTGATCGATACGGGCACCGACTGGATGCTCTCCTCGGTTCGGCGCGCGGTGACGGTGATTTCCTCTATGCCGCCCACCGACTGGGCATTGACAAGGGGCGTTGCGGTCAGGGCGCCGCCCATTACCGCGAGGGAGATGAATTGCGCTACAGGTTTGATCTTCATTATTACACCTTCGTTTGTGAACAAAAACGTAAAAAAGCCGGCGCGGCACGAAGCCGAATGTCCGGCCGTTGCGCCGTCTTCGCCCGCCTCAGGAATGGCGGGCGAGGTAATCCTCGAAATCCGCGAAGTGCCCCAGGTGGGTGCTCTGTCCGCCATCGATGCGAATCACCTCCCCGGTGATGTAGCGGGCATCGTCCGACGCCAGGAAGGCGACGGCGCTGGCGATATCCTCGGGCCTGCCCAGTTCCGGCGTCAGGGAGTGGCGCGCCATAATGGCCTTGAGTTCCGGCGCTATTTTCTTGAAGGCTTCCGTCACCACCGGGCCGGGCGCGACGGCATTGCAGCGGATGCCATTGCGGCCGTGCTGGGTGGCGATGTTCTTGGTGAGGGAGACGATGGCGGCTTTCGACATGTTGTAGGCGATGCGCACCGAATCCCCCACAAAGGCGCCGTTGGAGGCGGTGTTGACGATGGCCCCCGCACGCCGGGCTTCCATATGGGGAATGACATGGCGGCAGCCGAACAGAAAGCCGGTGACGTTGACATGGAAGGTGCGGTTCCAGACATCGATGGGCACGGTGGTGGCGTTGGTGTCCTGGTTCATTACCGCCGGATCGGTGAGGGCGGCATTGTTGAACAGGATGTCGATCTGGCCAAAGCGGCGGATGGTCTCGTCCACCACGGCCTTGAAGGACTGCTCGTCGCCGATATCGAGCTGGACCGGCACGACCCGGTCTCCGAGCTGCTCCGCCAGGCGCTCGACGCCGGACAGGTAGAGGTCGGCGGCCACCACGGTGGCGCCCTCGTCGATAAACCGTTTGACCGTCGCGGAGCCTATGCCGCCACCCGCGCCGGAAATGATGGCGACTTTGTTTTCGAGTCGTTTCATGAAACTAACCTGTATAGATCAGTGGGCCTGTATAGATCAGTGGGCCTGTATAGATCAGTGGGCCTGTATGGATCAGTGGGCCTGTGTGAAGTCAGTGGGCTGAAAAACATTTGCCGGGTTGCGCCAAACAGGCTTCCCGGTGTTCCGGTCCGCCGCGGGCACCCCCTCTCAGAAGGTATAAAAACTGCCGGTGTCCATATCATTTGCCGCGCTGCAAAAACGCTCCAGGGTACTCATGGTGTCCTGCTGGGGATTGATGTTGGACTGCCAGGCGACGAGCCCCCAGATCACCCAGCGGGACACTTCCTCCAGGGCCTGATCGAGCGTGAAGGCCGGGCCGCCGCTGGCGGCAAGGTGTTCCAGGTAATGTTTGACCAGGTCCCTGTCCGCCCTGCGCCGATCCTCGACCGTCAGTGAACCCACGAGGAAATAGGTGAGATCCCGCCAGGGCAGGCCCTTGCGCACGATCTGCCAGTCGATCCAGATGCGGTCGCCGCCGGGGCGGCGGTAGCTGTTGCCCAGATGGGCGTCGCCATGGACCAGGCAACGGGGGCCGGTATAAGCGGTTTCATGGGCGCAGAGCTGCTTGAAGGCGGCATAAAGCCGATTGGTATCCTCCGCCATCCATTTCGGGAAAATGGCCAGCCGCTCGGGGATGCGGTTATGCCTGGCGAAGTAAGCCGGCATCATCATCCAGTAGTCATCGGTGGTGGTTTCCGGCGCCATCGCGGTCTGCAACCAGGATTGGCGATCCAGCTCCGGGTTACCCCACGAACCGCCGTGCATCATCGCCAGCCCCTCCAGGGACCTGGCCATGTCATCCACGTCGATGGGCAGGTGCGAAACGCCAAAATCACCCCCGATGGGCAGGAGATCCTCCAGCATGACGAAACCCTGCTGGCCCTCTTCATCATCGTCCCAGCCGGCGAAATAACAGGCCGGTGAAGGTACCGGCATCTTGGTGGCCAGCGCGTTATAGAAGCGGGCCTCATTGATGCACACCGGGCTGCTGAGGGGGCTGCCGGACCAGTTGGCCTTGAGGCAAACCTGTGCCGGCAGGCCGGCGTCGACGCCGGCCTGATTGAAGTCGAGCTTGACGCGGGCCTTGGTGGTATGCCCCGGGATGAATTCGATCAACTCCATGCTGGTGACGACAGCATCGGGATACCGGGTTTGCAGAGTGCGGGTCAGCCAGTCGGCATCAACCTGTTTGAAATCGAGGGGAAGCCGTTCTGTACGGGGGGACAACATCAGGAAACTCCAGTAATTTTACTTCTCGTTGCACTGCACAGTGCAGACAAACTTTCCCAAACCTGTCGACACATTACCAAGTGGTAATTGCGATTCTCCACGCCCGTCTCCACACGCGACGGTGGGGCGCCATGATGCCAATACGCCTTGGCGACAGCAGTTAGAAAGTGGGTTCACTGTATATTTCAGGTTCGCCCACACACAATATGGAATGTAGCGGCGTCAGACAAAGCGAGCGCTGTACCAAGACTTTTTCCCGCATTCAGCACACGTCATATCACTACTGAGCGGATAGCTGGCGTGATTTGCAGGATTTGACAATAGCCTCCGTCACCGGTATAGAATGACTAATACAGTTGAATTACACACTGAAACACCAGTGCATCGCCCCTATGTTCGATCCCCACGAAATGATACAAGAGCACGGCATTGACGAAGCGCGCCGGCTGACCAGAACCAAATGGGAACACACTTGCATCAATGCTGCCGCAACGATGCTGGAAACGGCTAAGGCAACCCCCGCCTACGCCAGCCTGATGGTCGCCTCGCTTCCCCACCGCCAGCCTGTGGACGGCGACTCTCCGGCCCGCCAGTGGCGGCGCCAGATCGGACATGATGAATATTTCCTGGAAAGTGGTTTCTTTGAAGACGGCACCCTGATCGGCATACCGTTCGGCGCCAAGGCTCGCCTGGCGCTTATCTATATTCATACCCAGATGATCCGCCAGGCTTCACCGGTGTTGAATGTTCCCCACACGCACAATGCTTTTCTGAAAGCACTCGACATGCGCGGTGGCGGCATGAGCTACAAACTCATCACCGACCAGACACGCCGCATTTCTGCCTGCAAGATGACCATAAGCCGCGACCGCCTGGCCGCCTGGACAGGCCCGCTGACAGATCATTTCATTTTTGACGTGGGAGTATTGCCGCCATCGACCCAGTCCCTCGACAGTGCCGGATTCGCCCGCCAAACCGTTTTCAGCCAAGAATTTTACGACCTGATCCTGGCCAGCAAGGTAAAGCTGAGCCGCCAGGCCCTTCAAATCATCAGCGACAACAGCTGGGCGATCGACCTGTACATCTGGCTCGCCAGTGAACTTCACAAACTGAAAGCGCCGTGGCTGCTGGATTGGGAGTCGCTCGAATTTGGCTCCGGCGTCAAGTACAAGCGCTCCCGACAATTGCGCAGCACCCTGTTCAAGACTCTGCAGCTGGTCAAGGCCGTCTATCCACAGGCCAGCGTCGAACTCGATGAGCACGGCCTGACCCTCCACCCCAGTCCGGCGCCCCTGTGAGCGTCACGAGATGGTGCGACGGCGCGCCACTTGGCACGAAGGGCAGCGAGATTGTCCGCCTGCCCTCCGCGCCGCTGGCCGGATGACGCCGTGGAAAATCATGAAACTCTGGGCATGATCTCCTGCGCCACCCAGCGCATCCGGTCGAGGTAGGCTTCATAGCCGTTGAGTTCGGGCAGCGGGACTATGGTCTCCGTCACCCCGAGCGCGGCCAGCTGGCCGCAAAGATCCACCAGCTGTTGGACGTTCCACGGATCGATCTTGATGGTTTCCTCTTGCTCCACATGCCCCTCGCCCAGGCGCATCTGCTCGATGGCGAAAAACATCTCCAGAGGTTGGCCGCGGTAATCCGGGTGGGAGCGGACGGTATCGAGCGCCTCGGGAAACTTGTCCGGCGGGGTCAGGAACGGAATCCAGCCGTCGCCCCATTTGGCGATACGTCCCAGCACCGGCGCGCTGTCGCCACCGAACCAGATCGGCATGTGGGGCTTGCGCACTGGCTTGGGGGCAAAGGCCGCGTCCTTGAAGCTGACGAACTCCCCCTCGAAGGACGGCGATTCGTCGTTCCACAGGGAATGAATCGCCGCGATATATTCATCGGCCATCTTGCCCCGTTTGTTGAAGGGCACGTTGAGCATGTCGAACTCCTCCTTGAGCCAGCCGACCGCGAACACCGGCGTGGCCCGCCCGCCGCTCATCCAGTCGAGGGTCGACCAGGCCTTGGCCTGCACCACCGGGTGCTGGAGCGGCAGGATGGTGATCGAGGATTGCAGGCCAATGTTCCTGGTGCGCCCGGCAATGGCGCTGAGGGCCACGGTGCCGTGGTGCCAGAAGGCCCCGCTGGCGTCCAGGTGATCGCGGGGAATGATGAAGTGCTCGCCCATGAGGGCCTTGTGGTAACCCAGCGAATCCGCCAATGCCATGGCTTCGCCGACGGCGTTGCCATCCAGGCCGAACTCCCAGGGCTGGGACATCGCCGGGATCTCCAGCGCATGGGGTACTGCGATACAAATTTTCATGACATCTCTCATTGATTGGTTATGGCGTAAACCGGTTTGCTCCCGGCGGTGAATCGTGGAAAAAGTCTAGCGGATCGTTTCGTTCAAATGGGCACTCATATCGCCCACCATATCCAGCAGTGAATAATCGCGGTAGCAAAAACGCCAGTTGCCGTCGACCCACTCGAATTCGTCGTGGTAGCGGCCAGCGGCGATCAGCTGCAGGGGAAGGTCTTCGATCGCCTGGTAAACGGTGTAGCAGGAGCGGGTTTTCGCCCGGCCGGCGTCCTCGTCCACTTCCAGGATGATATTGGAAACCAGGTGGCGGGTGCGGGGCGTGCCGCAGGGATAGATGCGTATCAACCGCCTCCAGATGCCCAGCAGATCATCGGCGCCGATCGGTTCGCCGGCGTGGCGCACTTTTATCCGGGCGTGGCGGAACAGGTCCGCCGCCAGTTCAAGTTCACCGCTATCGATTAATTCGGCGTAGCGGTAAAGGAGATTGTAAATTGCCACTGCGCTGTCGTTCGTCATGTCGCCCCCATTGCCTGGCAGACCAGCTCAGGCCGCCGATATTGCCGCCGCCACCGTGGCCGCCCCGCGCATGGCGCCTTCGATATAGCCAACACCGGTGCAGTCGCCAACCACATCCACCACGAAGCCTTCGCCCCGCAGTTTGTCTGCCAGCACCAGGTCGCCGCTGGCGCCCTTGGCGACGATGACGTGATCGGCCCTGGCCTCCACAGCATGGCCGCCGCTATCGGTGAACCGCACCGATGCCTTACCGATCGTGATGCCAGTGGCCCCCGGGTGGAGGGCCACCCCGTGTCGAACCAGCTCATCGAGCACCCAGACCCGCCGCAGGATGGTCAGTCCGGCGCCGAACTTGGGCGCTTCATCCACTACCGTCACCCTGCGGCCCCGCTCCATCAGGAATTCGGCCAGTTCCAGGCCTACCAGTTCGCCGCCGATGATGACGATATCGTTTCCCAGGGGCATCCACTGGCGGGTGGCCTTGCGCACCAGGTCGAGGTTGGCGGTGGCGCCGGACAGTGCGCCAAGGCGGGATGCCAGGCGGGTCACATAACCGGTCTTGCGTTTCAGTTCGTCCGAATCCCCACCCAGTATCAACTGGCGCAGATCGTCGCCGCTGAAGACGTGGGGCAGATGATTGCCGGGTATCGGTGGCATGCTGCGCACCGCCCCCGTGGCCACCACCACCCTGTCCGGACCCAGTGAGCGCAGCAGCTCCGGCGTCGCCTCGGTGCCGAGGCGCACATCGACGTTCGACGCCTCGATTTGCCGTTTCAGCCAGGTGAGGAGGCGTTCGTTGTCTTCATAGGCGAGCGCGGCGAAGTTGAGCGTTCCGCCGAGACGCTTTTCCCTTTCCAGCAGGATGACGGTGTGGCCATCCCGGTCGAGGCGCCTGGCGGTTTCCATGCCGGCCGGCCCGCCGCCGATCACCACGATGCGCTGGTTGCCCGCGGCGGCCGGCCCGGCCAGGTATTCGAACCCGGTCTCGGGGTTGACGGCGCAGCGGGTGGAATCCTGGGTAAAGATGGCGCTGATACAGGTGTAGCAGTAGATGCAGGGCAGTATGTCGTCCTCCCTGCCCGCGGACAGTTTTTGCGGCAGCGTGGGATCGGCAAGGATTTTCCGGCCCATGGAGATAAAGTCCGCCTTGCCGGAGGCGATGGCGTCGTCCGCCACCGCCGGCTCGATCTTGCCCGACGCGATTACCGGCACCGTTACCGCCGCCTTGATCTGCGCCGCGTAGGGCAGGTTCTGCGCGGGCACGTTCGGGGTGTGGGAGCCGGCATCGAGCTTGCCGCCCGCAGCGCCGTGATAGGCGCTCACGGTGATGGCGTCGGCGCCGGCCCGCTCGGCCAGGATCGCCGCCTGCACCGCATCCTCGATGGCGATGCCGCCGGGCTTGTCGATCTCGCGGGAGTCGAGCTTGACCCAAACGGGATAATCCCTGCCGACCCTGCCCCGGATCGCGGCGATGACCTCCAGCAGCAGACGGGCGCGGTTTTCCAGTGACCCGCCGTACTCGTCGTCGCGCTGGTTGGTTTTCGGCGAGAGGAACGCCGACAGCAGGTAACCGTGGCCGCCGTGGATCTCGATGCCATCCACCCCCGCCCGCCGGGCGCGGTCCGCCGCCGCGGCGAAGTCCGCCACGAACCGCTGGATATCCGCCCTGGTCATCACCTGAAAATCCACCGCCGTGATATTGCCGAAGGCCGAGGCCGCCAGTTCCTCCGGCAGCAGCGCCGCGGCGTAGCCGCTCAGCAGCTCCGGTATCGACGGCACATAGACCGGCCTGCCCGCCAGCATATCCTCCACACTGTTGGGGCCGCCCATGTGGAGCTGCATGGCCAGCTTGCAGCCATGCCTGTGCACAGCCTCCGCCACGGCGGCAATGCCAGGGATAAAACGGTCATCGGAGACGGCTATCTGGCGTATCTGCACACCGCCCACCGGCCAGGATACCCCCGACGCGCCCATGATGATCAGGCCCGCGCCGCCTTTGGCCTGCCGCTCGTGATAGGCGCGGATACGCGCACCGCAAGTGCCGTCCGGCTCCGCCATGTTGACGCCCATGGCGGTGACCACGATGCGGTTGCGCAGCGTCATGGAGCCGATACGGCCCGGCGACAAGAGGTGGGCATAGGCTGTTGATTTCATATCTCGATATCCTGTCATTGCTCTTTTATTTATTGCTCTTCTATTTCCCCGCTCATCGCCGGACGATGAACGGGGCCGGCCAAGGGAGTCGCGCCATGCCGGACGGATACTGCAAAGGTAAAGCCCGGTGCCAGCTTTCTCAATACGGAATTTGCCAGCGGCCTGCTTCGCCACCGCCGGCACCGGCTGTCGATGGCAGCCGCCGGGACGGGGCGGACTCCACGGCGACCCGGCCAGGCTCTTTCGTCCCATCAGCGTTTGCCAATGGTGTATCATGGCCGCCTGCCTCCGTAGCTCAGCTGGATAGAGTAACCGGCTTCGAACCGGTTGGTCGGGAGTTCGAATCTCTCCGGAGGCGCCAATCCAGCCAACGATAACAATCTTCCGTGAACTACTCCGCCTTCAGACGCCTGTGTTTCCTGCTATTGATCGGCCTGCTGATCGCCGCTTGCGATGGCAGCGACCGCCGTGCCGACGGCGCCGCGACCGCCCTTCCGCCCCCATCCCTGCCGGAAGCGGCGTTTCCATTGTCCACCGGCGGCCAGCTTCCCGGCGCTACCGATATCGCCACCTGCGCCGGTTGCCACGCCACACAGGTGGACGAGTGGTCCACCAGCCACCACGCCCACGCCAACCGGCCGGTATCCCCCGAACTCGACGGGCCGGCGTTCACCCCGGCCCGGGAAGTGCGGGAATCCGGCGTCACCTAT
>JBAZCN010000128.1:0-9623 GCA_041655035.1 Porticoccaceae bacterium
CCCCGCCCCGCGGAGGGGGGGCGCGGAGCGGAGGCGTGCGGATACCCTGCCCGGCGGCGGGCTGCCATCGGGCTGGCTGGCGGTCAGTCGGCCTGGCGGCGGAGGAACGCCGGGATATCCAGATAGTCGAGGTCGCCATCCTGCTGGGCATGCTGCTGGTCGAGCTTGCGGGCAGCCGAACCTTCGCTCATGCCCAGACTGCCGCCGCCGCGGCGCTGGATGGTCGGCCGGCCCAGGTTGTGGTAATCGGGCTCTACACGCATGCCGCGGCCGACAGGTTCCACCACTGGCGCCACCTGACGCAGTTCTTCATTGCCAAGGCCGGTGGCCACTACCGTGACCCGCAGTTCGTCGCCCATCTCGTGATCGATGGCGGTGCCCACCACCACGGTGGCGCTGTCGGAAGCGAACTCCTCGACGATCTCACCCACTTCGGCGAACTCGCCCAGCGACAGGCTCGGACCGGCAGTGATGTTGACCAGGATGCCGCGGGCGCCCTGCAGGTTGATGTCGTCCAGCAGCGGGCTGTGGACTGCGGCTTCGGCGGCGATACGGGCGCGATCTTCGCCCGATGCGATACCGGTGCCCATCATCGCCATGCCCATTTCACTCATCACCGTGCGCACGTCGGCAAAGTCGACGTTCATCATGCCGGGACGGATGATGAGGTCGGCGATCCCCTGGACAGCGCCGAGCAGCACGTTGTTGGCGGCCTTGAAGGCGTCCAGCAGACTCATGTTCTTGCCCAGCACCGCCAGCAGTTTTTCGTTGGGGATGGTGATCAGCGAGTCGACATTGTCCTTGAGCTGGCGAATACCCTCCTCGGCAATGGCCATGCGCTTCTTGCCTTCGAAGGCGAACGGCCGGGTGACCACGGCAACGGTGAGAATGCCGAGTTCCCGGGCGACGTCAGCGACGATCGGCGCCGCCCCGGTCCCGGTGCCGCCGCCCATGCCGGCGGTCACGAACACCATGTCGGCGCCCTGCAGCACATCGGCGATGCGCTCGCGGTCTTCCAGGGCCGACTGGCGGCCGACTTCAGGATTGGCGCCGGCACCGAGGCCCTTGGTAACGGCGTTGCCGAGTTGCAGCAAGGTCGCGCCCTGCAGGCTTTTGAGGGCCTGGGCATCGGTATTGGCGCAGATGAACTCGACGCCCTGAACCTGGCTCTCGATCATATGCATGACAGCATTGCCGCCACCGCCACCGACGCCGATCACTTTGATTTCCGCGCAGTCGGGAATGTTATCCACTATCTCGAACATACTATTTACCCCTCGATTGATTAACTAACAAAAAAACCACTTTATCTTCAGCGCCGCCTGCGACCCATTGGCCGCCGCCAGAGCTAGAGATTCCCTTGGAACAGGCCCTTCAGCCTGACCAGCAAATTGTCCATCACGCCGCTTTTCTCCTTGCCGCGGCGCTGGTGTACCCGACTGCCGTCGTGGTGCTGCTGCAGGCCGTACAGCAGCAGCCCGACGCCAGTGGAATAAATCGGATTGTTGACGATGTCGGTGAGCCCGCGGATGTCCTGGGGCGCGCCGACCCGCACCGGCATGTGAAAGATTTCCTCCGCCAGTTCCACCACGCCTTCCATCTTGGCGGTGCCGCCGGTCAGCACGATGCCCGCCGCCATCAGGTCCTCGTAGCCGCTGCGCCGCAGCTCCGCCTGGACCATCGAGAACAGCTCGTCATAGCGGGGCTCGACGACCTCGGCCAACGCCTGGCGGGACAGGTCGCGCGGCGAACGGTCGCCGACACTGGGCACCTTGATGGTTTCGTCCGGCCCGGCGAGCTTGGCCAGTGCGCAGGCATAGCGGATCTTCAGCTCCTCGGCGTGGGGCGTCGGGGTGCGCAACGCCATCGCGATGTCGTTGGTGACCTGGTCGCCGGCGATGGGGATCACCCCGGTGTGGCGGATGGCTCCGTCGGAAAAGATGGCGATATCGGTGGTGCCGCCACCGATATCCACCAGGCACACCCCGAGCTGCTTTTCATCCGCGGTGAGCACCGCATGGCTGGAAGCCAGCTGCTCGAGAATGATGTCCTCCACTTCGAGGCCGCAACGGCGAATGCACTTCTTGACGTTCTGGGCGGCGTTGGCCGCGCAGGTGACCAGATGGACCTTGGCTTCGAGGCGCACCCCGGACATGCCCATCGGCTCCTTCACGCCCTCCTGGTTGTCGATGATGAACTCCTGGGGCAACACATGGAGGATTTCCTGGTCGGCGGGGATGGCCACCGCCCGGGCGGCGTCGATGACCCGCTCGATATCCTGCTGCAACACTTCCCGGTCGCGGATGGCGACGATGCCATGGGAGTTGAGGCTGCGGATATGGCTGCCGGCGATACCGGCATAGACCGAGTGGATATGGCAGCCGGCCATCAGCTCGGCCTCTTCGATGGCCCTCTGGATGGCGTGGACGGTGGATTCGATATTGACCACCACGCCCTTTTTCATGCCGGACGACGCATGCATGCCGGTGCCAACGATCTCGAGCTTGCCCTCGGGGCCCGCAACCCCGACGATCGCCACCACCTTGGAGGTACCGATGTCCAGCCCCACGATCATTTGTTCATTGCTGGCATTAGCCATTTATCGTCCTCTTCAAAGAAATTGCCCTTCCACTGTTCATGACTACTGTGCTCATGGTTGCTGTTGCTCGCTTTTCGGTTTCCACCGCACGGCGACACCATTGCCGTAGCGGATGTCGATATTGTCTATCTGGTCGAGACGCACCCTCAGCGCCTTGTCCCAGACCTTGAGGAAGCGCTGGATTTTCTCCGCCACCTGATCGCGGCCCACCACCATGGTCGGGCCGTCGGTGAAGCGCAGATGCCAGCCGCCGCGCTGGCCCATGCGGAATTCGACGATGCGCAGCCCGGTGGCCTGCAGCAACTGGGTGAACAACCGATACTGCTGCATCACCTGGCGCTCCATGCCCTCGGGCCCGGCCAGCAGCGGCAGATCCTTGAGCTGCCCGGCATTGTCGACGTCGAGCGGCAGGCCCCGGTTGTTGAGAAAACCGCTGTCACTCCAGCGGGCGATCGGGGTTTCCTCATTGATCACGATGACCAACTCGTTTGGCCACTGCCGCCGCGCGGTGGCGGACGCCACCCAGGGGTGGGCCTCGAGTCCCTCGCGGATGCGATCGAGATCGAGGCTGAGAAACCCGCCGCTGAGATTGGCGGCGACGATCTGCTCCACCTCCCGGGTGCTGATATGGTCGATCCGGCCATCGACGCCGATCAGCGCGATCGGCACGTCGAGCTTGTCGTAGAGCAGATGCATTCCCCAGGCGCCACCGGCGAGAACGCCAATGCCGAGAGTCGCCACCGCGACTCGGGTGAACAGGCCGCGGCGCGGCGCGGCCTGCCGCCGCGCCGCCACTGGCTGCTCCATCCGCCACCCGGTGCTGTAGTTCACTGCCGCCCCCCCGCCAGGGTGCCGGCGAGAATGCGTATCACCAGCTCGTCGAAGCCGATGCCCAGCGCCTTCGCCGCCATCGGCACCAGGCTGTGATCTGTCATCCCCGGCACGGTATTGACTTCCAGCAGCTGGAAGTTGCCGCTGCCGTCCAGCATCAGGTCGACACGCCCCCAACCGCTGCAGCCGAGGCTGTCGAACGCCGCCAGGGACAGCGCCTTGAGTTCTTCCTCGCGCTCGGGAGGCAGGCCGCAGGGGCACAGGTAGCGGGTGTCATCCGCCAGGTACTTGGCTTCGTAGTCGTAAAAACCGCGATCCGTTTCCAGTCTGATGGGGGGCAGCGCCTCGCCGTCGAGAATCGCCACCGTGTATTCGGCCCCGGACAGCCAGGCCTCGGCGATCACCTCGTCGCCGAGCGCTGCCGCCGCCCGCCAGGCGGCGGCCAGTTCCTCCGCGGTGGCGGCGCGGGCCATGCCGATGCTCGACCCTTCGCGGGTCGGCTTGACCATCGCCACGCCGCCCAGGGAATCCAGCGAGCGCTGCCAGTCGGTGTCGGCCTCGAGCACCGCGAAGCCGGCAGTGGGCAGCCCCAGGCCCAGCCACAACTGCTTGGTGCGCATCTTGTCCATCGCCAGCGCCGAGGCCAGCACGCCGCTGCCGGTATAGGGCAGGCCGAGAAATTCCAGGGCGCCCTGCAGGGTGCCGTCCTCGCCGCCCGGACCGTGGAGGACGATGAACACCCGGTCGGGAGCCAGGGCCTCGAGCTGCGGGACGATGCCCCGGCCGACGTCGATACCAACGGCGTCGACGCCCCTGGCGCGCAACGCCTCGAGCACTGCCACACCGCCGGCGAGGGAGACCTTGCGCTCCGCCGAGGTGCCGCCGTAGAGCACCGCCACCTTGCCAAATCGTTCAACCATGTCTGTTTTTACTGTCTCCGTATTCATCAGTTGAGCCCCCGGTCCGCGAGCAGTCTCACCAGCTTGCTGACACTGCCGGCCCCCTGGGTGATGACGATGTCGCCACCGCGCACCAGGTTGGCGACGATGTCGGGGATATCCTCGATGCTCTGGGCATAGATCGGGTCCACCAGGCCGCGCTGGCGGATGGTGCCGCACAGCTGGCGGCTGGTGGCGCCGGGGATTTCCGCCTCGCCCGCGGCGTAGACGTCGTTGACGATCAGCACATCGCAGGTCGACAGCACCTGGACGAAATCCTCGTACAGGTCCCGGGTGCGGCTGTAGCGGTGGGGCTGGAAGATCAACACCAGGCGGCGATCCGGCCAGCCATCGCGCACCGCCTTGATGGTGGCGGCCACTTCCCGCGGATGGTGGCCGTAGTCGTCCACCAGCATGGCGCGCCCGCCCTCGACGGGGAACTCGCCGTGAACCTCGAAGCGGCGGCCCACGCCCTGAAAACCCTCGAGCCCCTGCAAAATGGCCTGATCGTCGATGCCCTCATCGGTGCATACCGCAATGGCGGCAGTGGCGTTGAGCACATTGTGGACACCGGGAATATTCAGCTTCACCGCCAGTGGCGCCAGCCCTTCCGGGCGGTGGACGGTGAACTGGGAGGTCCGCTCCTTGAGAGACATGTCGCTGACCCGGAAGTCCGCGGCGGCGGCAAAGCCATAGGTCAAGACCGGCCGCGAGACCCGGGGGATGATGTCGCGCACGTTGGCGTCATCGAGACACAGCACCGCCAAGCCATAGAACGGCAGGTTGTGGAGGAAATCGACAAAGGTCGCGGTCAGGCGACTGAAATCGAAACCGTAGGTCTCCATATGGTCGGCGTCGATATTGGTGACCACCGACACCATCGGCTGGAGGTGCAGGAACGAGGCGTCGCTCTCGTCCGCCTCGGCGACCAGGTAGCGGCTTTCGCCGAGCCCGGCGTTGGTGCCGGCACTGTTGACGCGGCCGCCGATGACGAACGTCGGCGCCATGCCGCCGGCGGCGAGAATGGCGGAAATCAGGCTGGTCGTTGTGGTTTTGCCATGGGTGCCGGCCACCGCGATGCTGTGCCGGTAGCGCATCAGCTCGGCCAGCATCTCGGCGCGGCGGACCACAGGGATACGCTGGACGCGGGCCGCCTCGATCTCGGGGTTGTCGTCGCCCACCGCGGAAGACTGCACCACCACGTGGACACCGGCGACATTGCTCTCGCGGTGGCCGTAGAGAATGATTGCGCCGAGATCCGCCAGGCGCTGGGTATTGGCATTTTTCTGGAGATCGGAGCCGGAAATATCGTAGCCCTGGTTGAGCAGCACTTCGGCGATGCCACACATGCCGCTGCCGCCGATACCGACGAAATGGATGCGGCGGATGCGACGCATCTCCGGTACCCGATAGCCGCTGGTGACGGGATTGCTCACGACATCGCCTCCTCGCACAGCGCCGCCACCTGGCGGGCCGCATCGGGCCGCGCCAGGGCGCGGCTGCGTTCCGCCATGGCCAGCACCTGCGCCGGATCGTCAATCAGCGCCAGCAGCCGTTGCGCCAGCAGCGCCGGCGTGAGCGCCCGCTGGGCGATGAGCTGGGCGGCGCCGTTATCCACCAACCACTGGCCGTTGTGGGTCTGGTGATCATCAATGGCTGCGGGGAACGGTATCAGCAGGGCGCCGAGCCCGGCGGCAGTCAGTTCGGATACGGTGAGGGCCCCGGCCCGGCAGACGACGAAATCCGCCCAGTGGTACGCTTCGGCCATATCGTCGATAAAAGGCTCGATACTCGCCTCGAGCTGCGCAGCCGCGTAGGCCGCGGTGGTGTCGTCGACATGGCGCCGGCCACACTGATGGCGCACCAGTGGGCGGCGGTCGGCGGCCAGCAGGGCCAGTGCGGCCGGCAGCTGCTGATTGATCGCGGCGGCGCCGAGGCTGCCGCCGAGCACCAGCAGGCGCAGCGGCCGGCGCGAGCCGACCCCGCGCCGCGCCGGCGCCGGCAGGGCGCCGATCGCGGCGCGCACCGGATTGCCGGTATAGCGGGCGCCCGCGAGCGTGCCGGGAAAGGCCTCCGCCGCCCGGGCTGCAATCCGCGCCAGAATGCGGTTGGTGGTGCCCGCCACGGCATTCTGCTCATGAATGACCAGGGGAATCCCCAGCAGCCGGGCCGCAACGCCGCCGGGGCCCGACGCGAAACCGCCAAAGCCGAGCACTACCGCCGGCCGCAGCCTGCGCACCACGCCCAGGGCCTGCCACAATGCCCGCACGATCTGCAGCGGCGCGAGCAACGTGGCGGCCAGGCCCTTGCCCCGCACGCCGGCAACCCGGATACAGTGCAGGGCGAGGCCCTGGGCAGGCACCAGTTGCGCCTCGATCCCGGTGCGGGTGCCGAGCCACTCGACGCGATGATCGCGGGCGCGCAGCTCCGCCGCCACCGCCAGCGCCGGGAAGACATGCCCGCCTGTACCACCCGCCATGATCAACACGCGTTTATTACCCTCGTGAGCCACTGTTCACCTGTTGCTTCTGCCGCCCCCACATGCTGTCGTCCATATCCACCCCAATGCGCAATACCAGCGCCACCATCATGCTGCTGACCAGCAGGCTGCTGCCGCCGTAGCTGACAAAGGGCAGCGTCAGCCCCTTGGTGGGCAGCAGCCCCGACGTCACCCCCATATTGATGAATGCCTGGCCGGCGAGCAGCACAGCGATGCCAAAGGTGACGTAGGCCGCAAACCAGTCCTGGCGGCGCACCGCGGCGCGGCCGATGGCGAGAATGCGCAACACCAGCACCGCGAACAGCGCGACCACCACCACTACGCCGAGCAGGCCGAACTCTTCGGCGAAGATGGCGAACACAAAGTCGGTGTGCGCCTCCGGCAGGTAGAACAGCTTCTGCACACTGTTGCCAAGGCCGACGCCCAACCATTCGCCACGGCCAAACGCGATCAGCGACTGGGTCAGCTGATAGCCCGAATCGAACTGGTCTGCCCAGGGATCGAGAAAGGTCACCAGCCGCTGCATCCGATAGGGAGATGAAACGGCCAGCACTCCCAGCAGGGCCGCGCCGGAGGCAAACAGGACGCCAAAGATCCACAGCCGCACGCCGGCGAGAAACAGCAGCGCCAGGGTGGTGCCGCAAATCACCACCGCCGAACCGAAATCCGGCTGCATCAGCAACAGCAGGACGACGATGGCGAGCAGCGCCATCGGCTTGAAAAACCCTTGCCAGCTGGTCCTGATCTCCAGTTGGTGGCGCTGCAGGTAGGTGGCCATGAACAGGATCATCGCCAGCTTCGCCAGTTCGGCGATCTGCAGGTTGATCACACCGAGGCTGATCCAGCGCCTGGCGCCGTTGACCTCGCGGCCGATGCCGGGAATCAGCACCGCCACCAACAGCAGTATCGCCACCACCGTTGTCAGGTCGCTGTAGCGGTACCAGGTGCGCACCGGCACCTGCAACACCACGAGCCCGGCGATGACCGCCATCCCCAGGTAGATCAGATGCCGCTTGAGAAAGTAGAAGCCGTCGCCGTAGACATGCTCGGCATAGCTGATCGACGCCGAAGCGATCATCACCAGCCCGATCGACGCCAGGCCGCAGGCCACCAACAGCAGGCGCGTGTCGAGCCCGGCGTTGATACGGCGGGACAGCAGGACCCAGGGCTTGACCGCCAGCGACAGATTCATGGCAGCATCTCCACGGCCAGGGCAAACTGCTCGCCGCGATCGGCAAAGCCCTTGAACATGTCGAAGCTGGCGCAGGCCGGCGACAGCAGCACCTTGTCCCCCGGCCGGGCACTCTCCGCCGCGGCGTTGACCGCTGCCACCAGGGAGGTCGCATAGAGCAGATCGCAGGCGCCCTTGAGGGCTTCGGCCAACTGCCCGGCATCCTCACCGATCAGGATGGCGAGGCGCACCCGGTGGCGGGCGGAGCGCCCCAGTGCGGCAAAATCCTGGCCCTTGCCCTGGCCGCCGGCGATCAGGATCAGGTCGGCATCGGCGCCGGCCAGGCCCTCGATGGCCGCCATGGTCGCGCCCACATTGGTCGCCTTGGAGTCGTTGATCCAGGTGACACCGTGCTTGTCGGCGACCCGCTGGCAGCGGTGCGGGAGCCCGCTGAAGGTTCTCAGGGTGTCGAGCATCGGCGCCATCGCCAGCCCCGCGGCATGGCCCAGAGCGAGGGCCGCGAGGGCGTTGGCCAGGTTATGGCGGCCCTGCAGGGCGAGGTCGGCCAGCGCCATCAGCGGTTGGCGCTCAAAGGCGAGCCAGGGTCCGGCGTCGACGTCGATCACCCCGAAACCCTTGAAGTCCGGCTGGTCGAGACCGAATGTCCAATACCTGACAGCGGCGGGCACCAACGGGTGCGACAGCGGGTCGTCGCGATTGGCCACCACCTGGCGAACACCCCGAAAGATACGGTGTTTGGCGGCGTGATAGCGTTGCAGATCCGGGTAGCGGTCCATATGGTCGGGGCTGACGTTGAGTACGGCGGCCACTTCGGCGCCGAGTTCCTCCACCAGCTCCAACTGAAAACTCGACAGCTCCACCACATAGAGATCGCGATCATCCGCCAGCAGATCGAGGGCGGGCACCCCGAGATTGCCGCCGACGCCGGTGTTGTAGCCGGCGGCAACCGCCATCTCGCCCACCAGGGTGGTCACTGTGCTCTTGCCATTGGAGCCGGTGATGGCGACGATCGGCGCCCGGGCCGCGGCGGCGAACAACTGGATGTCCCCGGTGATGGCCACGCCGGCCGCGGCGGCTTTTTGCAGCAGCGGATGGCTGAGCGGGACACCGGGGCTGACCACCAGCCGCTCGGCGGCGCACAGCGTGCTCTCGTCGAACTCGCCGAGTTCCACTGGCGCGGTGGGCACGCTGCGCGCCAGCTCGCCAAGCCCCGGCGGGTCGACCCGGCTGTCGACCACCACGAAGCGCTCGCCGCGGGCGGCCAGATAACGGGCAACCGAAAGACCGGTGGCGCCAAGGCCCACCACTACGGTCAATCTGCTGGTTGCAATCAGGTCGTTCACTGATTAGTCCCGTTCTCTGTCATAAGTCCGTCAGCGCAATTTGAGGGTGGCGAGGCCAATCAGCACCAGCACCACGGTGATGATCCAGAAGCGCACGATGACCCGCGGCTCGGGCCAACCCTTGAGTTCGAAATGGTGGTGGATCGGCGCCATGCGGAAAATCCGCTTGCCGGTGAGCTTGAAACTCGCCACCTGGAGAATCACCGATACCGTCTCGAGC
>JBAZCN010000129.1:0-9608 GCA_041655035.1 Porticoccaceae bacterium
AATACCTATTGTCGTAGTCTTGTTCACGGTCTCCTCCTCAACTCATTCAGATAGATGGCTTGAAAATCTATCTTGGCGCATCACGACGCCGGCTAGGAAGGGGAGGAGACCATCTCATCACCCTATGCGGAGGAGATCGCGCATCGCGTGAAGCCATAGGGTACGTTGACGGAGGAAACGCACCGGCGGCCAGCATCGGTCCCGGTGCGCTTCGTGCCTCAGCACACCCTATGAGGAGGAGATCGCGCATCGCGTGAAACCATAGGGTGCGTTGACGGAGGAAACGCACCGGCGGCCGGCATCGGTCCCGGTGCGCTTCGTGCCTCAGCACGCCCTATGCGGAGGAGATCGCGCATCGCGTGAAGCCATAGGGTACGTTGACGGAGGAAACGCACCGGCGGCCGGCATCGGTCCCGGTGCGCTTCGTGCCTCAGCACACCCTATGGGGATACCGCCGGTCGAAGACGTTGCACAGGCCCTACGTGAGTAGATTGGTTTAAGTGAGGAGATTGGTCTAACTTGATAGTCGCCGCGCGACCAAAGCGCCGCGACGGGGCAAAAACCATCACTCGCCCCATTCAATCCCAAACAGGAGATCCACCCATGCACATTCAGAATATCAAGAAGTATCTCGTCGCCACCCTGCTCTGCCTGCTGACGCCGCTGGCCTTCTCCGAGGCCGGGGATACGGGGGGTGAAAATGGCCAGCCCGTCAGTGTTCTGGCGCAGATCCTCAGCGACCTCAATCACATCCCGAGCGCCGAGCAGAAGGCCGAACTTCAGGCCATCGGCGACGACGCCAACAACAGCCAGGCGGTGCGCACCATCGCCTCGGCCATCCATGATATGCAGCACAGCGTCGCCGCCGGCGACCGCGAAAAGCTCCAGGCCATCGCCGATGACGCCAGCGCCACGGCCCAGGAGAAGGAACTCGCGGATATTCTCCTCGACGTGGTTCACCAGCCCGATGAGAGCGCCAAGACGAAGTTGATGGGCCTGCAAGACACCGCCGCTACGGAAGAGCACCACTGACAGGCGTCCCGCCCAGCGGGTCGACGGCGCACCAACAGGCCCCTCGGCTGCCGAGGGGCCTGGCGTTTAGCGCGTCGAATCGCCGCCAGCCATCAGGTCAGCAGCCTCGCCGTCAATGACACCAGGTCGTTGCAGAGGGGCAGAGAGCCGATCAGGCCGGCGTTGGCGGCGACGCGTTTCTTGCCCTTGATCAGCCGCTTGAAGTTCATCTTGAAGTCGAACAGGTGGAACGGCAGGCGATTGATGGCATGGAAGCGCCGGTCGAGGCCCTGCAGGTAGAGGGTCATGAATTCCACCCGGCCGGGCCAGTCCAGCTTGTAACAGGTGCGCTTGAGGTCGGACAGCCGTTTGGCCAGCGGCGTCGAGGTGTTGAAGAACCGCGTCCGTCCGGTATCGATCAGGGAGAAGCTGAGCTGGCCGTCCGTTTCGATATGGACCAGGATGTTGCCGCCCGTCAGATCGCGGAAGTAGGTGCCCGCGCCGTGGAGCCTGAGCAGGAAGGCGCTCAGCCGGGCAAAGAAATCCTTTCTGGCGATGCCCAGCCACGTCGTCTCTCCCCTGGCGAAGGCGGAGAAGAAATCGCGCACCGACGGCACATCGCCGGCATATTCGCAGATATACCAGTTATTGAGCGTGTCCTTGCCTTCGGCGCGTTCGAAATACGCCACCGGAAGCGGGGACGCCAGCCCGAAACGCAGCAACTGGCAGGCGCCGTTCCAGCTGCGCAGCCCCTTGGAGGGCTTGAAGTAGTCGTTGACCTTCTTGTTGAGACGCAGGCGGTGGGGTTTCTTGGCCGCCAGCAGCCTGCCGGGCTGCCGGGGATCGGGCAGCGTCCAGATGATATTGCGGGACTTGCGCAGCACCGCCGGCTTTTCCGGCGGCGCGAGGCGGTCGGGATGCAGCGCCGCGATCAGCTGGTCGGCCTGCTCGCGGTCGGCGGCAAACACCAGGCCCCGCCACTGCGCGTCGCGGTAATTGAAGTAGCGGCCACCGGCGCGGTTGCCGTCCACCCGGACATTGGGGAAGACATCGACATCGCCGGCCACCGCTACCCGCCGGGACAGCGGCCAGCGCAGGTACAGCGGCGATTCGGTGACCAGGTCCGGGATATCCTCGATCAACTGACCGTCCCTGGACAGGCACTCGGCGGCCTCCAGATCGGCCGCGCTGTAGAGCGCGCGCAGCTCCGCCACCCGGGTATTGGTCGTCCACAGGGCGTGGAGGCGGTGTTCGCCGCGCTCGAATTCGTGCACCTGCAGCGCCTGGGCGGCGGTGCATTTGCCGACATAGCGGGAGCCGGGGATCAGCCGGCTGAAGCAGGCGAAGGCATGGAAGGCGGGCCTCACCCGGTAGTCCTCGAGGCGGCCGTTGTTGGAGCCGTAATAGGCGACCAGTTCCAGTTCGGCTTCCTTGCCGGTGCCGTCGTCCACCAGCCCTTCCCGCTGGCTTACCAGCGGGCCCCAGTAGGCGCGGTCGAGCCCGCCGGACGCCGCGGCGAGCACCATGTAGCGGGCGATATAGTCGGCCTGCTTCTCCTCGCTGGCGACAATGCGGCGGGCGATGCGCTTGATGGTCCAGAACGCGGTGGTCGACCAGGTCTTGCCCACCGCGTAGTGATCGCTGAGACCGGCCAGCAGGCGCGCCTTCTTCACCAGGTTGAGCTTGTGCAGCGGCGCCAGCCGGCGGCCGAGAACCTTGTGGTCGAAAAACTCCGGTTCGATGGCGCGCTCGGCAAACAGGTTGTCGGTGTGGATATCGGGCAAGGTGCCATGGCGGGTCATCACCGACAAAAAGCCGGCGTTGAGCGGCGGCTCGAAATCGCTGACGTTGGGGCCGGCGACGACGATATTGCGCCGGCGCAGCTCGTGGTAGGCGATGGTCCACGCCGCCATGAAGTGCTCCAGGGTCTCGTAGCCCGACCAGCTGCGCCGGTTGACGGTATTGCCCACCTCGACGGCCTCCACCCGGTTGCCGAAACGGTCGAGGGCCGCGACCACGAACTGCCGCCAGCGCTCCTGGCCTTCGCCGGTGAGCATCTGCCGGGCCTCGGCGGGCGGCGGCACCAGGCGCAGCAGCACCCGGAAGTCGTCGCCGAGCAAGCGTTCGAGAAACCGCGCGGTGTGGTCGTCGGGGGAGGCGTAACTGTAGTCCAGCCGCACCTGGCCGATGCCGAGGCCATGCAGATAGTCGATGATCTGGCTGTCGGAAGCGGGATCGGCCATGCTGGCGACACAGATGGCGGGAAAGTCCTCCGGCACCTGGTGGCCGCCCCGCGGGTGGTGCCCCTCGGCGAGCCGGAACTTGCCCTTGAACAGATAGCCCGCGACCGCGCTGCTGAAGACGAGGCGGTCGATCATCGGGGAACGTGCGGGGATAGTGTCACGATGGGGCATGGAGAGGCTGGTTCCAGTCGGTGGTCACGGGTACCCCGACAGCTCTTACGGGGACCGGGGATTCTATCAACCGTTCACGCCCAGCGAAAGTACAAGCGCCACCGGCCCACGGCAACCGTTGCCAGGAAGGCGGTGGCGGCGGGTAATCTGCGAGGGAAAGCGGAACCGCGCCCTCCGCTGCCGGGCAGCGACAACCGAGGCCGCTGCCATCAGCGCTCGGACGCCTTACTCGATGATGAACTTGCCGTTCATTTGCACCCAGTGGCCTGGGAAGGAGCAGAAATAGGTGTATTCGGTTGACTTGTCGAGGTCTGACAGGTCAAAGGTGATGGTGGTGCTCTCGCCACCACCGACCAGCTCGGTATAGGCGATGATGGCGCCCTTGTCGTCGGGCAGATACTCTTTTTCCAGCCCCGCGGTCTGGCCGGACTGGGCGATTTCGCGCCAGTTTGCCGTCTCCGCCAGAACCCAGTTGTGGCCCATGGCGTTGACCGGCAATTTGCCGCTATGGGTCAGGGTCAGCTTGACCTCTTCGCAACTGGACGGCACGGTGATTTCCGTCTTGCTGAACTTCATCATGTCGTCGCCCGCAATCTCCACCTCACAGTCGTTGGCCAACACCTGGCCGGCAGCCAGACCGAGGGCGAACAGGGCAAGCAGGGGTTTATGGATTCTCATGATCGACTCCTTTGTCGTCAGGTAGGGGGAAGCGCCGAAAGTATAGTCAAATTATCCGCCACCGCGAGGTTGGGCCCTCGCGCCGCCCGCTAGCCGTCCATCGCCGCCAGGGCATCCGCCACCTTGCGCACCGCCACCACCTCCATGCCGCGGATCGCCTGCCGGGGGGCGTTGGCGACCGGCACGATGGCACGGCTGAAACCGTGCTTGGCGGCCTCGCGCAGGCGCTCCTGGCCATTGGGCACCGGGCGGATTTCGCCGGCCAGGCCCACTTCGCCGAAGATCACCCAGTCGCGGGGGATGGGGCGATCGCGGAAGCTGGAGATCACCGCCAGCAGCAGGGCCAGGTCGGCGCTGGTCTCCGTCACCTTGACGCCGCCCACCACGTTCACGAACACGTCCTGATCGCCCACCATGATGCCGCCGTGGCGGTGCAACACGGCGAGCAGCATCGCCAGGCGGTTGTGGTCGAGGCCGACAGTGACCCGCCGCGGATTGCCGAGGTGGCTGTCGTCCACCAGCGCCTGCAGCTCCACCAGCAGCGGCCGGGTGCCCTCCCAGATCACCATCACCGCGCTGCCGGAAGCCACCTCGTCGCCGCGTTGCAGGAAGATGGCGGAGGGATTGGCGACTTCCTTGAGGCCCTTTTCGGTCATCGCGAACACCCCCAGTTCGTTGACCGCCCCGAAGCGGTTCTTGTGGCTGCGCAGCGTTCTGAAATGGCTGTCCTGAGAGCCTTCGAGCATCAGCGAACAGTCGATCATATGCTCCAGTACCTTCGGCCCCGCCAGGCTGCCGTCCTTGGTGACGTGGCCCACCAGCAGCAACACGGTATGCGTCTCCTTGGCATAGCGCACCAGCATGGCGGCGCTCTCCCGCACCTGGGAGACGCTGCCCGGGGCTGAGGCGATATCGTCGAGGTGCATCACCTGGATCGAGTCGACCACCAGGATCCGCGGCTTGAGGGTGTGCGCGGTGGCGCAGATGGTTTCCGTCGAGGTTTCCGCCATTACCCGCACCTGCTCCAAGGGCAGGCCGAGACGCTGGGCGCGCATCGCCACCTGCTGGGGTGATTCCTCGCCGGTCACGTACAGCGTGCTGTGGTGCTCGGCCAGGGCGCACAGGGTTTGCAGCAACAGGGTGCTCTTGCCGGCGCCGGGCTCGCCGCCGATCAGGATGCATGAGCCCGGCACCAGGCCGCCGCCGAGCACCAGGTCCAGCTCCCGGGCGCCGGTGGCGATGCGCGGGATCTCGTCGACGGCAATATCGGCCAGCACCTTCACCGCGCCGTCGGCGGCGCCGGCATAGCCCCCGCTGCCGCGGCGGCTCGCTGTCGGCCGGGCCGCCGCCAGGCGCACTTCGCTCAGGCTGTTCCAGGCGCCGCACTCGCCACACTGCCCCTGCCACTTGGCAAAATCGGCGCCGCACTCGTTGCAGACGTAGGCGGTGGCGGGTTTCTTGGCCATGGTGTGGGATCCGTGTCGGGTTGCGGGAAGGGCAGTATAGCGGGGTTGCCGGCACCCGGCGCAGGTTCCGGCCGCGCCTTCCCGGCCGGCCGCCACGGAGGAGCCAGCGGCGATGACGCCCGGCGCCGCGACACCCAGCACGGGCCGGCGCCGCGCCACGGCTTGCACAGGTTTGCCCGTAGGCTACAATCCCGCCACACACCCTCAGCGATGATCCAGGTAACCATGGCTCAATACGTTTACACCATGAACCGGGTGGGCAAGATTGTCCCGCCCAAGCGCGAAATCCTCAAAAACATTTCACTGTCGTTTTTCCCCGGCGCCAAGATCGGCGTGCTCGGTCTCAACGGCGCGGGCAAATCCACCCTCCTCAGGATCATGGCCGGCATCGATACCGACATCCAGGGCGAGGCCCGGCCCATGCCCGGCATCAAGATCGGCTACCTGGCCCAGGAGCCTCATCTCGACCCGGCCAAGGACGTGCGCGGCAACGTCGAGGACGGGGTCCGCGAAGCCGTGGATGCGCTGAAAGGACTGGACGCCGTCTACGCCGCCTACGGCGAAGCGGATGCCGATTTCGACAAGCTGGCCAAGAAGCAGGAAGAACTGGAAAACATCATCCAGGCCTGGGACGCCCACAACCTCGACCATACCCTCGAGGTGGCCGCCGACGCCCTGCGCCTGCCGCCCTGGGACGCCGACGTCACCAAGCTCTCCGGCGGCGAGCGCCGCCGCGTCGCCCTGTGCCGGCTGCTGCTGTCGCGGCCCGACATGCTGCTGCTGGATGAGCCGACCAACCACCTGGATGCGGAAAGCGTATTCTGGCTGGAGAAATTCCTCGAGGAATTCTCCGGCACCGTGGTGGCGGTGACCCACGACCGCTACTTCCTCGACAATGTCGCCGGCTGGATTCTCGAACTCGACCGCGGCCACGGCATCCCCTACGAGGGCAACTACTCCACCTGGCTCGAAACCAAGGAAAAACGCCTCCAACAGGAAGCCCGCGAACAGGTTTCCCACCTCAAGGCGATGAAGGAGGAGCTCGAATGGGTGCGCCAGAACCCCAAGGGCCGCCAGGCCAAGAGCAAGGCCCGTCTCGCCCGCTTCGAGGAAATGCAGTCGCGCGAATTCCAGGAGCGCAACGAAACCAACGAAATCTACATTCCGCCGGGTGAGCGCCTCGGCGACAAGGTGATCGAATTCGCCGGCGTCACCAAGGGCTACGGCGATCGCCTGCTGATCGACAACCTGAGCTTCAGCGTTCCCAAAGGGGCGATCGTCGGCATCATCGGTGGCAACGGCGCCGGTAAATCCACGCTGTTCCGCATGATCGCCGGGCGCGAGCAGCCCGACAGCGGCGCCATCACCCTCGGCGAAACCGTCAACATGGCCTTCGTCGAACAGAGCCGCGAAAGCCTCGACGACAAGAAAACCGTGTGGGAGGCGATCTCCGAAGGCCACGACATTCTCAGGATCGGCAGCTACGAGGTGCCGTCACGGGCCTACCTCGGCCGCTTCAACTTCAAGGGCGGCGACCAGCAGAAGCGCGTCGGCGACCTTTCCGGCGGTGAGCGCGGCCGCCTGCACCTGGCCAACACCCTGAAACAGGGCGCCAACGTGCTGCTGCTCGACGAACCCTCCAACGACCTCGATATCGAAACCCTGCGCGCCCTGGAAGACGCCATGCTCGCCTTCCCCGGCTGCGTGCTGGTGATCTCCCACGACCGCTGGTTCCTCGACCGGGTCGCCACCCATATCCTGGCGTTCGAGGGCAACTCCGAGGTGGTGTTCCACGAAGGCAACTTCACCGACTACCACGAGGACTTCGTCAAGCGCAAAGGCAACAATGCCCAGCCGGAGCGGATAAAGTACAAGCGCCTCAAGGGCTGATCGCCATACGCAAAAACATCACAGGGCAGGGAGGCCCTTATGAGCCCTGCCGGGTGCAGGGAACAGGCCGAAGCCAATACCGGGGGCTGCCACTCAGAACGGCCAGAACACGGGGATGAAGATCACCCCCAGCACCCAGAAAATCAGGTTCAGCGGCAGGCCCACCTTGACGAAATCCGCAAACCGGTAACCGCCTGCGCTGTAGACCATGGTATTGGTCTGATAGCCCACCGGCGTGGCGAAGCTGGTGGAGGCGGCAAAGGTCACGGCGATCAGGAAGGGGGTCGGGTCCACGCCCAGCATGGTGGCGGTGGACATGCCAATGGGCGTGAGCAGCACGGCCGCGGCGGCATTGCTCATGAACTCGGTCAGCAGCAGCGCCATCAGGTACAGCACCGCCAGTACCACCAGCGGCCCGGAGGAGCTCACCAGCCCGAGGGTGTTGGCGACGATGAATTCCGCCCCGCCGCTCTGGCTCATGGCGACCCCCAGCGGCAACAACCCGGCCAGCAGGATGATGATGCGCCAGTCGATGGACTCGTAGACATCGTCCGCATCCAGGCAGCCGGCCAGTGTCATCGCCACGGCGCCGACCAGCGAGGTGATGGCGATGGGGGCCCAGCCGAGGGCCGAGATACCGATCACCAGAGCCATGGCGATCAAGGCGAAGGGGGCCCGCCATCCGCTGGGTTTCTCCGCATCGCGCTGGCTGAGGATGATGACATTCGGGTCCTTGCGCAGCGCCGCCATCTCGGTTTCCGGGGTGAGCATCAGCAGCACGTCACCGACATCCAACCGTACATTCTTGAGCTGGTCGCGCAACACCTGGCCGCGCCGGTGGATGGCCAGTACCGTCGCATTGTGCTGCCAGCGCCGATCCAGCGTGGCCAGTGTGCTGCCGACCACCCGCGAGCGCGGCGCGATCATGGCTTCGGTCAACACCTGCTGCGTGCCCTCCTCGAGGGTGCGGGTCTTGAGCTTGAACTCGGGGTCGATCTCGAGGCCGGTCTGATTCTTCAACTCATCCAGTTTGGACCAGTCGCCACGCGCCAACAGTACATCCCCTTCCTCCAGGGTCTGCGACCTGGGCGACCAGACCTTCTCGTCGCCGCGCAACAGCTCGAGCACGAATACGCCGAACTCCTCACCGAGCCTGGCTTCGCCGACGGACGTACCGATCAGGGAGGAGCCGGGCATGACGCGCAGCTCGGTGATGTACTTGCCCAGCTCGTATTGCTCGACCAGCTCCGCCGCCCGGGTATCGGGCAACAGCCAGCGGCCGAGGGTCAACAGGTACAGACAACCGGCGGCCATGCAGATCACGCCCAGCGGAGTGAATTCGAACATGCTGAAACCGGCATGGCCCAGATCCCTGGCCATGGCATTGACCAGCAGGTTCGTCGAGGTACCCACCAGCGTGCAGACGCCGGCCATCTGCGACACATAGGACAGGGGGATCAAGGCCTTGGAGGCGGACATGCCGACGCTGGCGGTCGCGGCCATCACGATCGGCATGAACACCGCCACCACCGCCGTGTTGTTGACGAAGGGGGCGATCACCGCCAGCACGGCAAACAGGGTGAGGAGAAACATAAAGGGTGATTTTGCCTGGCCCAGCAAACGCCCGATGCCCGACAGAGCACCGCTGTTCTGCAACCCCGCTGCGAGGATGAACATCGACGCCACGGTGATGGTGGCCTGATTGCTGAAACCGCTCAACGCCTGCCCGGGACTGACCAGGCCCAGAATGGCCAGGCTGGAAAGCACCAGCAACGCCACGGCATCGATCCGCAGCTTCTCCGTGGCAAACAGCGCAATCGCCACCAAGGCGATGCCCAGCACCAGCGCGATGTCAGTCGTCATGCTCCAATTTCCCCGGGGTCTGTTGCCGTTTCACCGGCCACACAAAAGCAGGTATGCGCGCTCCGCCAGCGGCGCGCCCCGTGTTCCGCCACAGGGTGCGCCGAGGACCGAAGCGCACCGCTGGCCCCCGGCCATCGCCACCATGCCTTCATGATTTCTCTTCAGCTTGCCCTGGCGCGACGCCATGGCCCGGCAATGCTTCAAGCGTGCGCACGCGTTTTCCACCAGATGCCTTTGGCCAGCATTTTCCGAGGCTCCCTAGCGATTCACGATGCCGCTGTGCCTG
>JBAZCN010000130.1:0-9517 GCA_041655035.1 Porticoccaceae bacterium
CCGTCTGGGTGTCCGCCGCCAGCGGCGCGGGTCTCGACCTGTTGGAGCAGGCCATCCGCGAGCGGCTGGGCGGGGAGATGGTCAGTGGCCGCTATTATCTCGCGCCGGGACTGGCGAGGTTGCGGGCCAGGCTCTATGCACTTGGTGCCATTGTTGACGACGAATCCGTCGACGATGGTGGTACCATCGTCCGCCTGAGCATCCCAGCCGCCGACTTCAATCGGTTGCTCAAGGGCGAGTCCCTCGGCCGCAGCGACCTGCCGTCAGTTGCCGATACCCCGGTCGTGACCGAAAATGCCTGACGCTGAACGGGGGGCTTGTTAGAATGTATCCCCTGAAATCAATACGGAGAAGAATCAATGGCCTGGAATGAACCCGGCGGTGGCAAGGATCCCTGGGGGGGCGGGCAAGGGAGCGGTCCTCCCGATCTCGACGAGGCGCTGAAAAAGCTTCGTGAAAAATTTGGCCGTTTCGGTGGCATGGGCACTGGGGCACCCGGCAGTGGTCTCAAGTTCCTGCCCATCGTGGTGGTGGTGGTGCTGGTCATCTGGGCTCTTGCCGGTATTTATCAGGTCGACGAGAAAGAGCGCGCGGTGGTGCTGCGTTTCGGCAAGTTCCTCGATACCGTAGGCCCCGGCCTGCACTGGAATCCGCCGCTGGTGGACTCGGTGACGGTGGTCCGGGTCACCGAGGAGCGCCAGTTCCAGAATGATTCCCGCGACCTGATGCTCACCAAGGACGAGAATATCGTCGACCTGCAACTGGTGGTGCAGTACAACATCGCCGACGCCAAGGCATTTGTGCTCAACGTCAAGGATCCCGAATTCAGCTTGCGCCACGCCACCAACAGCGCCTTGCGCCATGTGGTGGGCAGCAGCCTGCTCGACGAAGTCATCTCGATCGGCCGCGAACAGGTGGGTGTCGAGGTCAAGGAGCGCCTGCAGCGTTACCTCGATGTCTATGGCACCGGTATCCTGGTGGTCAAGGTCAACATCCAGGACGCCAAGCCCCCGGCGGAGGTGAAAGCGGCTTACGATGACGTGATCAAGGCGAGAGAGGATCAGGAGCGTGTGGTCAGTGAAGCCCAGTCCTATGCCAACGGCATCATCCCCGAGGCCAGGGGGCTTGCCCAGCGGATCATCGAAGAGGCCCGCGCTTACCAGTCCCGTGTGGTCGCCGAGGCGGAGGGTGAGGCGATGCGCTTCAACGACCTGTTCGCCGCTTACCGCGATGCCCCTGAAGTAACCCGCCAGCGGCTTTATCTCGACACCATCGAGTCGGTGATGAGCAAAAGCACCAAGGTCATGGTCAACGTCAAAGACGGCAACAATATCTTCTACCTCCCCCTCGACAAGACGGGAGCGGGGGCTCCTGCCGACAGCGCTACCCAGCCCGCGCGCCTGAATCCGGCGCAGATGAGCACGATTGTCGATGAGATCGTCAATCGCCTGCGCAGCCAGTCGTCCACCACCCAGCGCAAGGAGCTACGCTGATGAATCCAAGATTTTCCGGTCTTATCATCGTCTTTGCCCTGCTGCTGATCCTGGTCAGCAACGTGTTCTTCGTGGTCAAGGAAACCGAGCGCGCCGTCAAGTTGCGATTCGGGGAACTGGTGGAGAAGGATATTCCCCCCGGGCTGCATATCAAGGTGCCGCTGATGCACCAGGTGCGCAAGTTCGACGCCCGCGTGCTGACCCTCGACACGCCTACCGAGAGCTTCTTCACGGCGGAGCGCAAACGTCTTCTGGTGGATGCTTATGTGAAGTGGCGCATCTCCGATGTCGACGCCTACTACCGGGCCACCGGCGGGGACGAAAGTGTCGCCCACAACCGCCTGTCGACCCGGGTAAACGGCGGCCTGCGCAACGAATTCGGTACCCGCACGCTGAACGAGGTGGTATCCGGCAAGCGCGATGAATTGATGCACGAGTTGCTCGAACAGCTCAACAGTACCGTCGAGCAGGCGCTGGGTATCGAAGTGATCGATGTCCGGGTCAAGCGGATCGACCTGCCCGGCGAGGTCAGCGAGCAGGTATTCCGGCGGATGACCGCCGAGCGGGAGAAAGAGGCACGCGACCTCCGCGCCAAAGGGCTTGAGCAAGCCGAGAGGATCCGCGCCGACGCCGATCGCCAGAAGGTCGTGATCGAGGCCAACGCCTATAAGGAGGCAGAGCAACTGCGCGGTAAGGGGGATGCCGAAGCCACGGCGACCTATGCCGAAGCCTTTCAGAAGGACCCCGAGTTCTACGCTTTCACGCGCAGCCTGAGCGCGTATCAGAAGGCCTTCAACAACAAGGGCGATATCCTCCTGGTCGATCCTGAAAATGACTTTTTCCGTTATTTCGACCAGCGCTCCGGCCAGTGACACCGCTGGGGGATCGCCACAAAAACTTGCGGCAATCCCCCATGATCGGTGCTAGAATGGCGCAGCCGGGGAAACCCGGTTTTTTTATGACTCCAATGACTTCAGGGCAGGCGGGATAGGTACATGTGGCTCGATTTGGCCAAGGCTTTTTGTCTGGTGCTGGTCATCGAAGGGATCATGCCCTTTCTCGCCCCCGCACGCTGGCGCAACTTGGCCCAGCTGATGGCGCAGATCGACGACCGCACCATGCGTATCATGGGTTTGATCAGCATGGTCGTCGGTGCGCTGCTGCTGTTCCTGCTAAGATGATTCTGAACTGATTGCGTATCGTATGGAACCGTTATGACCCAGGTTGACCGCTGGTTGCTGCCGGAGGGAATCGAGGAGATTCTGCCCAGCCAGGCCTTTCAGGTGGAGCGCTTACGGCGGGTGTTGCTGGATTTCTATCACGCCTGGGGCTACGACCTGGTAATTCCGCCGCTGGCGGAATTCACCGACTCGCTGCTGAGCGGCTCGGGCCGTGATCTCGAATTGCTCACCTTCAAGCTCACCGACCAGCTCAGCGGGCGGATGATGGGCGTGCGTGCCGACATCACCCCCCAGACCGCCCGGATGGACGCCCACAGTCTGCGCCGCAACGGCCCCAATCGGTTGTGCTATGCCAGCACCGTGCTCTATACCCGGCCGCGCAGCCCCCTGGCGTCGCGGACTCCGATCCAGGTGGGGGTCGAGCTCTACGGCGAGGCCGATCTCGCCGCCGATATCGAAGTGATTACACTGATGGTCGAGGCGCTTGGCCAGGCCGGGGTGGAGGGGATCTGTCTGGACCTTGGGCATGTCGGCCTCTACCGCGCGATCGAGGAGTGCCTTCCCATAGACGAGGCCAGCAAGGATGAGCTGTTCAGCCTGCTTCAGGGCAAGTCTTCCGAATTGCCCGCCTGGATCGCCACCAATATCGACGATCCTGAACTGGCGGAGATGATCGTCCGCCTGCCGGGACTTACCGGCGACGCCGGTATCCTCGATACGGCCCGCGAACTGTTCGCCGGCGCTCCCGCCGAGGTCGAGCTGGCGATCGATGAACTGGAGCAGGTGGTAAACGCGGTGCGGGCGACCTGTCCGGGAATCAGGATTTATCTCGACCTGTGTGAACTGGAAGGCTACCACTACCACACCGGCATCGTCTTTGCGGCCTACTGCCCCGACGCCCGCAAGGCGCTGGCTAATGGCGGCCGCTACGACGGAATCGGCGAAACCTTTGGCCGGGCCCGGCCGGCCACCGGTTTCAGTATCGACCTCAAGGCCCTGACCAGCCTTCTCGACGACGGCGATGAGCCGCGGCGAGGTATTTATGCACCACCTTCGCAGGCTCCCGATTACCATCACCTCGTGCGCCGGTTGCGTGCCGAGGGTGAGCGGGTGGTCTGTGGCTTTTACGGGCGCGACCCCGATTTCGCTGAACTGCGCTGCGACCGGATCCTGGTGGTCGCCGATGGCACTGTTACCCTTCAACCGATTGATTGATCTGTTTGCAGAGTTATTAGCATGGGAAAAAACGTAGTTGTGTTGGGCACCCAGTGGGGTGATGAGGGCAAGGGCAAGATCGTCGATCTGCTCACCGATCAGGTCTCTACCGTGGCCCGTTTCCAGGGTGGCCACAACGCCGGCCACACGCTGGTAATCGACGGTGTGAAAACCGCGTTACATCTGATTCCCTCGGGAATTCTCCGCGACGGCGTGGTCTGCGCCATCGGCAACGGGGTAGTGCTTGCACCCGATGCGCTGATCCAGGAGATCGAAAAACTCGAAGCCAATGGCGTGTCGGTGCGCGATCACCTGCGCATTTCTCCCGCCTGCCCGCTGATCCTGCCTTACCACGTGGCGCTGGACCAGGCCCGGGAGACGGCCCGCGGCGATGACAAGATCGGCACCACCGGGCGCGGCATCGGTCCTGCCTACGAGGACAAAGTGGCGCGCCGCGGCCTGCGGGTCGGCGATCTGCTGAGCCCGGGGCGTCTGGCGGCCAAGCTCAGGGAAGTCATGGAATACCATAACTTCACCCTGGTGAACTACTACAAGGCGCCGGCGCTGGACTATGACCAGACCCTGGCCCAACTGCTGGCCTGGGCGGAGGAACTCAAGCCCATGGTGACGGATGTGATCGATCTGCTCCACAGCGAACGGGAGAGAGGCGGCAACATCCTGTTCGAAGGCGCCCAGGGCTCGCTGCTCGATATCGACCATGGCACCTACCCGTTCGTGACATCCTCCAATACCACCGCTGGCGGAGCCGCCACAGGTAGTGGCTTCGGTCCGTTGTTCCTGGACTATGTGCTCGGCATTACCAAGGCCTATACTACCAGGGTCGGATCGGGTCCTTTCCCCACTGAGCTGTCCTGTGAGATCGGCCACCACCTGGGAGAGAAAGGCCGGGAGTTCGGCACTACCACCGGTCGCCAGCGGCGCTGCGGCTGGTTCGATGCCGTCGCCGTGCGCCATGCGGTACGCATCAACAGCATGTCCGGGTTGTGCCTGACCAAGCTCGACGTGCTCGATGGTCTCGAGGAAGTGAAGATCTGCATCGCCTATCAGGATGCCGACGGCCAGCCGATCTCGGTACCTTACGACGCCGAGGGCTGGGAGCAGGTGGTGCCGGTGTTCGAAACCATGCCCGGCTGGAGCGAGTCGACGGTGGGCGCCAGGAGCCTCGATCAGTTGCCGGACAGCGCCAGGAATTATATCCGCCGCCTGGAAGAGCTGACCGGTAGCCCCATCGATATCATTTCCACCGGTCCCGACCGGGTCGAGACCATCGTTTTGCGCCATCCGTTCGACTGAGGCCACCGCGCCAGGACGCCATGAACATTCTCGAGCAGCTGAGGAAAGTCACCACGGTGGTCGCCGATACCGGCGACCTGGCGGCGATCCGCAAGTATGCCCCGGTGGATGCCACCACCAACCCCTCGCTATTGCTCAAGGCCGCCGCCGACCCGGCCTGCACCGAGCTACTGGCGGTGGCGGTCGAGCAGGCCACGGGTGAGCCCGGCGACGTGATCGATCGCCTGGCGGTGCTGATCGGCCGCGAAATCGTCGCCCTGGTCCCCGGCCGGGTTTCCACCGAGGTCAGCGCCCGCCTGTCCTTCGACACTCCTGCCACCGTGGCCAAAGCGCGCCGCCTCATCGAGCTGTATGACCAGTGCGGCGTCTCCCGGGAGCGGGTGCTGATCAAGATCGCCGCCACCTGGGAAGGTATCCGCGCCGCGGAAATCCTCGAAAAGGAAGGCATCCAGTGCAACCTCACCCTGTTGTTCAGCTTTACCCAGGCGGCGGCTTGCGCCGATGCCGGGGTATTTCTGATTTCGCCCTTCGTCGGCCGTATCTATGATTGGTACAAGACGGCCACCGGCCGGGAGTACGCCGCCGCTGATGACCCGGGGGTGCAATCGGTCGCCAGGATCTTCAATTATTACAAGCACCACGGTTACCGCACGGTGGTGATGGGCGCCAGCTTCCGCAACCGCGGGCAGATCGAAACGCTGGCCGGTTGCGACCGCCTGACCATCAGCCCGCAACTCCTGGATGAGCTTGCCGGCACACAGGGAGAGCTGCCCCTTGCCCTGGACGCCGCCAATCCCCATTGCGACGACGAGCGTATCGAACTGGATGAAAGCCGGTTCCGCTGGCACTTGAATGAAGACGCCATGGCTACGGAAAAACTCGCCGAGGGCATTCGCAAATTCCATGAAGATGAATGCCGTCTCGGTGAGCTGCTGCACGGAATGATCGCCCGCCGTCAGCGGTGACAGCTCGTTTTCCTCGCCGCAGGCCGGCGCCACTGTAAATTAGCCATAGAGAGCCAGGCCGTATACCCGTATTATCGGTATACCGCCCAACCGGCGTCGAGAGGGTTATGCGCCGCCGGGAGCCCTGTTCAGGAGAAAGTATTCAATGAAAGGGAATGACCAGCTACTCCTCGCCGTGCTGATCGACGCCGACAATGCCAATCCCGCCATCGTCGAGGGGCTGCTGTCGGAGGTGGCCAAGCTCGGGGTGTCGAGCGTCAAACGCATCTACGGCGACTGGACCACGCCGGCCCTCGGCAAGTGGAAGGCCGTGCTGCTGGAGCACTCCATCCAGCCGATCCAGCAGTTCGCCTATACCGCCGGCAAGAACGCCACCGACAGTGCCATGATCATCGATGCCATGGACTTGCTGTACACCGGCGACTTCGGTGGTTTCTGCATCGTCTCCAGCGACAGCGACTTCACCCGCCTGGCGGCGCGAATCCGCGAATCCGGCAAGGTGGTGTACGGCTTTGGCGAGCAGAAAACCCCGAGGCCTTTCGTGGCCGCCTGCGACCGCTTTATCTACACGGAGGTGTTCGCCGCCGCCAGCAGCGATGGCCAGGCCATTGCCCGCCTGTCGAGCCAGCAGCTGCGCCAGGACACCAAGCTGTGCAACCTGTTCCGCCAGGCCATCCTGGCGTCATCGGACGACGATGGCTGGAGCAACCTCGGCGCGGTGGGCAGCCATATCGCCAACCAGATGCCGGAGTTCGATCCGCGCAACTACGGCTATGCCAAGCTGAGCGAGCTGGTGCAGGGCATCGGCCTGTTCACACTGGAGCGGCGGGAGCAGAACCGGCTTTATATCAAGGACCAGCGGCCGGGCAAGAAGGCGTGAGGCGAACTACCGGCGCGAAATCGTCGGTGCCCTGGCAGCTTGTCTTTCCGCCGCGGCTGAATACCTGGGTGAAGCGCCCGCAAAATAGATCACGCCTCGATCATTTCTGAATCTGCCAGTTGCCGTCGTCGGTGCGGCACGCGGTGCCGTAGACTTGCTCAGTGCGTCCGCCGATTTTGGCGTCCATGGTGTACTCCCGGCAGGGGCCGCTGGCGGCGTCATAGGTGCGGGTGGGCACCACGGTGTATTGGTTGCCGGTATCCGGATTGCGCCACTGCGAAGACTCGCCGGTGCGCGCTGTCTCAAGGGTTTGGGCGGTTCTCAGGCGGTCGGTCTGGTCCATGGATTGCCCCACCGAACTGCCGATATGGGCGCCGAGCAGGGTGCCGGCTATGATTGCCGCTGTGCGCCCGGTTCCGCCCCCGACCTGGGATCCCAGTACACCGCCCAGCACGCCGCCAACCGCGGTGCCGGCCTGTTCCTTCTGCCCCTGGTGGGAACAGCCTCCCAAGCTCAGGGCACTGGCAACCAATACTATGCACATTGTTTTCTTGGAGATGGTCTTCTTGGACATGAGACATCCTCGCCGGTTGAGGGTTTAAGTCGACTTAACAACCTGATCGACGCCCGGGGCTTGCGCTCACCGGTGCGGCGCTAGCCGCTCTATCAGTCTGCGAATGCAATTGCTGGCAATCCCGATGCTCCTCGACAGGCTCCCTGAACTGTTTTGACCCCTGCCTGTCGCGCCTGTTCCATTCGTGGCGGGATGGGTGAGGAGGGTGACGCGGGGACAGATCCGAATGGCAGGTTTTAGCACTCCGTAATCCGGCCGCTGCCTGGGGGAAGGGCTTTCGAGACACGCCGTGAACCCATCCCTGGGGGCTCGACAGCGCCATCCCTGGCGCTGACGGTCTCGAAAGCCCTTCCCCCAGGCAGTGGCCTCACAGCATTGCGAGGCTTAACTTAGTGCCATTCGGGACAGATCCGGCTTTACTGCGGCCCGGCAGCTTGCGGTAATCATCGGGCGGGCAGAGAATATCCCTCGCGACTGCCCAGTTGGTGAAACCGACATGCCTATCAAATCCCATATCCGCACCATACCGCACCACCCCAAACCCGGCGTGATGTTTCGCGACATCACCACTCTGCTCAAGGACGCGACGGCGTTCAATCTGACCATCAACAGGCTCGCCGACCGCTACCGGGAAGCGCCGGTGGACCTGGTGGCGGGCATCGAGGCCCGGGGATTCATCCTCGGTTCGGCTCTCGCCTTTGCCCTGGGCAAGGGGTTCGTGCCGATCCGCAAAAAAGGCAAGTTGCCGGGGCGAACACTCTCGGCCCAGTACGCTCTGGAGTACGGCGTGGACAGTATCGAGATCCATGTGGACGCCATCGAGGCCGGCCAGCGGGTGCTGCTGGTGGACGACCTGATCGCTACCGGCGGCACCGCCCTCGGCGCCGTCCACCTGGTCGAACAGAGCGCCGGGGTCATCCACGAGTGCTGCTTTATCGTCGACCTTCCGGATCTCGGGGGCATGGCCAGAGTCAAGGAGCGGGGGCTGGCCTGTTTCGCCTTGACGACTTTCGACGGGGAATAAACAACGAGCCGGCCGCATCACCAGACCGGCGACGAGCTGCGCGGCGCACCGTTGAGGTGGCAAGGGGGTATAATCTGTCCACGATTTTCCTGCCGCGATCAGAATATGGCGATTTCCAAGAAAAACAAAAGCCCACAGCAGTTTTCCGAAGAGCGCCTCGACGTGCTGCTCGGCACTGCGCTGAGGGAATTTCTCAAGCTCGGTTTCCGCGCTTGTTCCATCGATCACATCTCGCGCTTGTCCCGGGTCAGCAAGGTGACCATTTACCGTCACTTTGCCAACAAGGAGGCACTGTTCGAGGCGGTGGCGATTCAGGTTACCGACGAACTGGCCCACAGCGTGGCGGAGATCGACCTTGATCCCCACCAGCCGGAAGTCTCGCTGCGCAATCTCGCCCACCGCCTCCACGAACTCTTTGCCGAACCCCGCTATACCGAGATCGTGCGCCTGATCATCGCCGAGACACCGCATATGCCCGGGATCAGCAGGCGCTTGCGGGAGCGCATGCTGGCGGAGATACAGGGGCGGCTTACTGCATTCTTCACCTTGCTGGTGGAGCGCGGCGAGATGGAACACCCGGTCCCGGAGCATGCATCGGCTACATTTGGCGTGTTGGTGGGTGGCGGGTTTCGCGGTTTGTTCGGTGCGCGGGGCAGTCCCGCCGAGGAACTGATGCGGCTGGAGGCGGATGTGGCGATGTTTCTGCGCGGCTGTGGCCTGCAAAAACCCGCTCCGCCGGGCGAAGGGAAGGAGTCATGAGCCGCCCGGTGGTGATTGCCTGCCAGGGCAATCCCCCACCGGGCGGCAAAGGTCAGTCGGCAGGGAGGTCGATACGGATATCCACCTGGCGGATGATCCCCGTGGGCATCCT
>JBAZCN010000131.1:0-9490 GCA_041655035.1 Porticoccaceae bacterium
GGCTCCACCAGCACCGAGAGGATATAGCGGTCGATATAGCTGCAGGTATAGGTCAGGGTGAGCACCGCCAGGACATAACGGGCATATCCCGGGGATTCGTGCTTGTGCATGGCTTGTTTCTCGTTATGGAATTTTTCTCGCCTGGGTAGCGTCGTCCATTGTACTGCGGCCGATGTACCGCTGCCGATGTACCGCTGCCGATGTACCGCTGCCGACAGTGTCCTGCCGGTAGTCTGAACACCCGGCGCCATCATCGAGGATCAGAACCTGACGCTGATTTCGGCGCCGTAGGTGCGCGGCTCGCCATAGCTGCCAGCGAGGAAATAGGCATCGCCAAAGGGAATGTTGGTAGTGATGTATTCCTTGTCGGTAATATTCTTGCCCCACAGGGTTAAGGTCAGCGAGTCGACACCGCCGCCAATGGCAATTTCCGCCAGTGACAAGCGCGCATTGAGCAGGCCGTAAGACTGGATTTTTCCCGGCGGGGTCCTGCCATCCAGGTGTGGGTGGACGTAATGGGCGCCCACGTAGCTGTAGTCGAGATGGATGTCGAAGGCGCCGATGTCGGTGGTGGCGGCGCGATAATCCACCGCCGCCGAATAACTGCGCTCCGGCGTGTGGGTGAATTTGGCGACGCCGGCAATGTTCGTCAGCACCTCGCCCTCGACATAATCGTAGCGCTTGAATGTCGGGTCGAGGAAACCGAACCCGGCGGTGATCGTCAGGTTGTCCGATGGCTCGATCCGCAACTCCAGTTCCAGGCCCTTGATCTCCGCCTTGCCGGCGTTGTCGACGAAGGAACTGCCGCGGCTGGCGTCGAACACGGTGATTTGCAGTTCGTCGTAGTCGCTGAAGAACCAGGCGCCGTTGAGCTGGACCCTGTCGTCCAGCCAGCGGGTCTTGAAACCCACCTCGTAGGCCGCCAGTTCCTCCGATTCGTAGGGAATGGCGAATACCGCCGGCGACGTGGTCTGGCCGTCGTAGCCGCCGCTGCGATAGCCCTCGGCGTATTTGACGTAGAGGGTGATGTCGTCCGTCGCATTCCAGGTGACCGAGCCCATGACCGAGGTGTTGCTGGCCAGGTCGAGGCTCGGCAAGCGGGTGGGCGGGATCGGATATTGCGCCGGCGCCTGGTTGGTGAAGTCACCGAAGGCGCGGTACATGTCCTTGGTTTCTTCGGAGTAGCGGGCGCCGACGCTGAAGGTCAGGGTGGGCAGCGCCGCCGGCGACCAGTCCACCTGGCCGAAAATCGCCTTCAGATCGTTGTCGAGCTCGGCCACGTTGTAGACCAGATCATTGCCGGAGAATTCGCCAAAGACCACTCGCGGCGAATAGTAGGCGCCGTCCTCGTTGAAGTAGTAGACCCCGGCCACCCAGTTGAGGTTGCCGTGGTCGCCCAGCAATTGGAATTCCTGTGACCGCTGGCGGTAATCCACGTCGCGCTGGACGTGGTAGAGACTCAGGTTGGAGCCGTCGTAATCGGTCATCGCCGCGGTGCCGAATTCCCGGTACCCGGTCAGCGACCTCAGGGTCAGGGCATCGCCGAGTTGCCATTCCACGGTCAGGGTGTGGCCATCGATGTCGGCATGGTCCTTGTTGCCGAAGTCGGTGGTGCCCCAGTCCGGGTAGTCCGCCTCCAGGTAGTTGTAATAGCCGAAACCCGCGGCGCTGGCCCCCGGGTTGAAGACGCTGGTGTCCTCCAACTCGAGGAGCTGGAAGAACGGCGTGGTGTTTCTGACCCTGCTGGCGTCATAGGCATAATCGACCGCCATCTTGTCGGTGGGTCGCCATGCCAGCGCCAGGCGTCCGCTGCGCATATCCTGTTCGCCAAAATCCGCCGACGTGGCGCTTGGCCGGCCCAGCGGACTCAGGGAGCGATCGCGATTGGGCACCAGGCCGTCGCGGTTGCGGGTGACCAGGGAGAGCTTGGCGGCCAACTCGCCCAGCCCTTCGCCGACGGCGCCCACCGCCGGCAGGTCGAGATTGAGCCGTGAATAGAACAGGCTGTCGGTGCCGAACCCGACCCGGGCGTTGCCGCCGAATTCGCCCGTCGGCCTGGCGCTGATGATGTTGATCGCGCCGCCGATGGTGTTTTTGCCGTACAGGGTACCCTGGGGTCCGCGCAACACCTCGACCCGCTCGATATCCGCCAGATCGAACACCGCCGCGGTGCCCTTGCCGATATAGATGCCATCGAAATACAGCCCGACGGTGCCTTCGTTGGCGAGGTTGGACGCGTTGGGCTGGGCGACGCCGCGCATCGAAAACACCGCGGTGGTGGAATCGCCCTGGGACAGGTTCACATACAGGTTGGGCGTGCCGGTACTGATCGAATGCACGTCGGTGATGTCCAGGCGCTCGATATCCTGCGCGGAATAGGCGCTGATGGAAATCGGCGTCTCCTGGAGATTCTGCTCCCGTTTCTGGGCGGTGACCACGATCTCCTCGATCTGGGCCCGGACAGCCGTCGACACTGCCAGTGCGGGTATGATCAGCAGTGCGGCCGAGGTCTTGGCGCAACGTTTTTTCATCGTTTTTATCCCTTCGTCCAATGGTTATCGGTCCATGCGTCGGCGACGCTTGCCGGCCCGCCATCTCGGGGCCGGGAACGCATGTTATCGGGGATACCCGGAGCCACGACTATCAAATCCGGCCAGAGTACTATCTATTGTGGTCTGGCCCGCGCCCGCGTCTCGCCGGCCGGTGGTTTTGCGGTACATTGCCATCACTCCCGCAACGACAAGGACCGGAGACCTGCCATGGCCGCCCCCACCGATATCCGCGCCAGCCGCGACGCCGGCTACTGGTCACAATTCGCCGCCACCTGGACCACATTGCTGACCTACCGCTACCTGGGCCGGGTCAACCCGGTGCTCGACCAGGGTGTCGAGCGGGTCACCATGCCGCTGCGCCACGATATGCGCGACAGCGAAGGGCGCGTGATGGCGGCGCCGCTGGCCATCGCCGCGGCGGAATCTGGCGGCATGCACGACGATCTGTATATTCCCAATCCCGTCACGGCGTCACTGGACATTCTCGACGATGCCCTCGGCGTCACCCGGGTGCGGGTCTTGCCCGACACTATCAGGCTCGGTCGCACCATGGGCTTCAGCCGCTCGCTGATCGTCGACGACGACGATCCCGCGCGGGTCATCGCCCTGTCGAGCGGCACAGCCATCAGCCTCGGCAGCCCGCCACCCGGCTACCGGCCCGTCGACAACCCGCCCCTCGAGGTGGCGGACAGCCCCGACATGCCGCGGCTGCACCAGGTTTTCAATATCTGCCCGCTGGCCGGCGGGGAGTGGCAGTTGCCGGCGCTGGGTACCGGCACCGCCTCGCCCGATGCCGCGCTGCACCTCGGCCCTCAGCATATCGCTCTGGAAACCGCCGCCGGCGCCCGGATGCGCCGTGAGTTCGGCGCTGCCGCCCCGCGCATCCGCCACTGGCAGGTAATGTTCGTCGCCCGCGGCAAGGTCGGGCCGTTCGTCACCAGGAGCGAACTGATCGATGGCCAGGGGGGCGGCGTCGCGGTGCGCGTGGCGCTGCTCGACAGCGGCAACGAGCAGCGGGTGATTTCCTCGGCCACGGCCATCTACTGACGGGCTGTTGGCACCAGGCCCGACAATAAAACCACTGACGCAGGAGCCCAGTCATGAAGCCCCGTTACCCCGATTTCGATTTTTCCACCTTCCGCGTGCATTGGGCCGAGGTGCCGGAATTTGCCCAGCGCTACAACGCGCTGTCCACGGTGCCCGCCCATATCGAACCCTATCTGGTCAAGGTGATGATCAGGGCCCGCAAGGCACTGCCGTCCGGCGCACAGGCGCTGCTCCGGGACGTCGATATCTTCATCAAGCAGGAGAACCAGCACTGCAAGCAGCACATCGCCTTCAACAAGATGCTCCACGACAACGGCTACGCAGGGCTGAAGCCCCTGGAAGCGGTCTACAAGGCCGATTACGAGGAGTTTCTCGCCAACCGTTCGCTGAAGTTCAACCTCGCCTACTGCGAGGGTTTCGAGGCCATGGGCAGCGCCGGCGCGGAAAACCTGTTCGTCGATCTCAAGGCGTTCTGGGACGGCGCCGACAGCGTCGCGGTGGCGCTGTGGACATGGCACCTGGCGGAAGAATTCGAGCACCGCGAGGTCTGCTTCCAGGTATTTCGCGCACTGTATTGCCGCACCTGGTGGCAGCGCATCGTCAACGGCTATTTTTATCGCGTCTACGGCCTGATCCGCGCCCTCATCCATATCGGCCGGCACAGCGCCAGGTGCATCGAATACCTGATCGGCGAAGACAGGAAACACATGACGGCGGAGCAGCTGACCGCTTCGCTGGACCGCGAGAAGCATCTCAAGAAAGCCCTCGGCAAGGCCTACCGGACGAAAACCCTGAAGATGTTCTCGCCCTTTTACGATCCGGGAAAGAAGGCCATACCCCCGGGGCTCGACGCGGTCCTCGCCGCCATTCCCGACAGCCGCGGCGCTGCCTGAGCCACCTGCGCGCCACCGAGGGCAATAGCGCTATTGCCAGGGCACCCATCCGCATCACATTGACAGCCGCCAATAACCAACATATAGTCAGCTTTTGATGACCGCCGAGCCACCTCTGCCCCGCCGAAACCACCTCCGGGGCCAGAAGTGGAGATCCAATAATCATGTACAGCGCCCTGCAATTTCTGGTTGCCCGCCTCAACGAGCGGGATATCGCCACCGACAAGCTGATCGCGGGCACCGGCCTGCGCCGCGCCGATCTCGACGACCCCTGGCCCTATCTGGCCCAGGGGCAATATTGCGCACTGGTGCGCAATATCTTCCAGCTCACCGGCGATCCTCTCGCCGGTTTCCACCTCAACAGCGGCCTGCGCGCCAGCCATATCGGCCTGCCCGGCTTCGCCTGCCTGACCAGCCCGAGTTTTATCGAGGCGCGCGGCCTGATCCGCCGCTACCGGGTGATGAAAGATCCCGCGGTGTTCCCGGTACACAGCGTCACCCGTCACGGCTGGCAGATGAACCTGATGGAAACCTATCCCCTGCACCGCGATGTCCTGCGCTTCACCTGCGAGGGCTACCTGGCCCGCACCCTGCGCTTCTGCCGCGAAGTGACCGGCATCGACAGGGTGTTCAGCGCCATCGACTTCACCTACCCGCGCCCCATCTACGCAGCCCTGTACGGCGACATTTTTGGTTGCGAGATCCGCTTCGGCCAGGCCCAGTGCAACGTGATCTTCGAGCCGGACATCCTCAATGCACCGTCGCCCAACGCCAGCGCCGACATGTTCGCGCTGTGCGCCCGCGAGTGCGACCTGCGCCTCAACCAGTTGGAAGCGGCGGAGTCCATCAAGAGCAAGGTATACCAGGAAATCTACCGCAACCATTCACTGAAGGGGGATTCGCTGCTGGGCCTTGCCGGGGTGGCGGGCAGGTTGTACATCAGCCCGCGCACCCTGCGCCGCAAGCTGCTGGCGGAGAACACCAGCTTCCAGAAAATCGCCAACGAGGTGCGTCGCGACCTCGCGCTGTACTACCTGGCGGAAACCTCCCTGGCCACCAAGGAGGTGGCTTTCAGCCTCGGCTACAGCACGGTGAACAATTTCCACCGGGCGTTCAAGGAGTGGACCGGCAACCGCATCTCCGACGTCCGCCTGTGCGGCTGACAGGCGGCATCAGTCGTCGAATTCGACCAGGCAGTGATTGAGGATCGGAGCATCGCGCTCCACCGCCGTCATGCGCAATGCCGCGCGGCCCGGCGCCAGCCACCAGACCTCGACCCGCACCTGTTCGTCACAGAACATCGGCCCGGCATAACGCACCGAGAAATGGCGCAGCCGCGCGGCATCGTTGCCGCACACCAGCGCCAGGGCAGCGCGGCCGGCGAGGCCGAAAATGCCCATGCCGCGCAACATCGGCGCGGCACTGTCGGCGGCGACATCGAGGGCCGCGGTCATCACCAGGCCGGGCACCGCCGCCACAGCCGCAGCGGGCGTCAGGATCACCACCGCCGCGTCCGGCGCGCGGTCTTGCGGCACGGTCTTGACCCGCGGCGCGGTATCCGGCGGGCCGCCGAAACCGCCGTCGCCGCGCAGCACCGTGGTCACGTCGATGGTGACGTAGGGCCGTCCCGCGCCATCGGCGATCACCTGTTCCTGGACCATCACCGCGCCCCGTGCCACCCCCCGGTCGGCCAGGGAAACGATGCGCTGGCTGACCACCACCTCGCCCGCCACCGGCAGCGGGCGATGCTGGGTGATGGCCTCGGCGGCGTGAACGATCTTGCGCCAGTCGATGCCGGTGGCCGGGTCTTGCTGCCAGAAGGCGCCATCGGCGAGCCCCACCGCCATCATCGGCAGCGCCACCAGTGCCTGTTCGCCGAGGTAAGGCGCGTCGGCCTCGCGCAGCGGTCCGGGCAGGCCGGCGCCGAGCCCGCGCGCGGTAGCGATCACATCCTGGTATCCGTAGCGCTTGTGTTGCGGTGCGAAAGGCCAGGCCAATACAGTATCCTGATTGATCACGGGCAATGATTCCTCGCCGCTGGAATCGGGTATTTACTGCTGGACTTTTTTCGCCTTGCCGATGGATTCGCGCATGCCTTGCGACGAGATGTCGCGGTGCTCCTGGGTCGAGGTGCTGAGGATATGGGTATCGAAATGGGCCATCACCGCGTTGCGGAATCCCTGGATATCCATGTGGCGGTTGAGCGAGCGCTTCATCATGCGGATACCGATGGGCGGCGCCTCGGCGATGCGGTTGGCGAGCCGGAGGGTGAACGCCTCCAGTTCGGCGCGGGGCACCACGTGGTTGACCATACCCCACTCCCGGGCTTCGGCGGCACTGAGCTTCTCGCCGGTAAACAGGAATTCCTTGGCCTTGCGGGTACCCAGCACCCAGGGGTGAACCAGCACCTCGACGGAAGCGGCGCCGAGGCTGTGGACCACCGGATCGCTGAAAAAGGCGTCGTCCGCCGCCACCATCAGGTCGCACATGTTGGCCACCATGAAACCGCCGGCGATGCAGGCGCCCTGGACCTGAGCGATGGTCGGCTTGGGGAAGTCGTGAATGCGCAGGGCATTGCCCAGGTAATGTTCCGACTCCCACAGCCAGTGCTGCTCGGGCGTGTAGTGGCCGCGGGTGACCACCCCGCCGATCAGGTCGTGACCCGCGGAAAAATGCTTGCCGACGCCGCCGATGATCAGCACCCGCACATCGTCGTCGTGCTTGGCCCGCTCCAGGGCGTCGTCCAGTTCCGCCAGCAGGTTTTCCGATTCCGAGTTGGCCTGGTTCGGCCGGTTGTGCAGCACGCGGCAGACATTGCCGATGATTTCGTAGGTGAGTTCGGTGTAGTTCATGGGTGGATTCCTGGCGGATTGACGTTGTGGTCAGCTTGCAACCGACTATAACAGCCCACCAATAACTGTCAAGATGTCAGCTATTGGCCAATGGCCATCGCCGAACGGCAATGGGCCACGGTCAGGTGCCATGGTCAGGGTGTCGCGGTCAGCGACGGATCACCACGGCATCGCCGCGCCAAAAATCGGCTCACGGCTTTACCCATAACGCCACATCTCTATACTGTGCAGCTCGACGCTCATGCCCGCGGGCATTTACCGCAGTTGACCCACGGACAATAACCAATGCCCCAGCAAGTCAAAGCACCAGGCCTCTACCGCGAGTTGCTGCCCCTCACCCTGGCGGTGATGACTGGCGTACTCTCCACCTCGTTTTCCGCCATTTTTGTCAACATCGCGCTGCCCGACGTGATGGTGGATTTCAGCGTCACTGCCACCACGGTGCACTGGCTGATAACGGCCTTTGTCACCTTCGCCACCCTGACCATGCTGCTGGCCGGCTGGGCGGCCAACCGCGTCGGCGTGCGGGTCCTCTTTATCGGCAGTCTGGCGGCCTTCATTCTCAGTTCGCTGCTGGGAGGATTTGCCTGGCATATCGGGCTGGTTATCGCCGCCCGGGGCCTGCAGGGGGCCTGCATGGGCTTTATCAGTGTACTGGCTCTGATGACGCTGTTTGCGGCTTTTCCCGTGGAGCGCCGCGGCCGCGCCGGCGCCCTTTTCGGCCTGGGCATGGCCCTGGCGCCCACCACCGGGCCGACCCTGTCGGGTTTCATCATCGAGTGGTGGGGCTGGCGCGGGATATTCTTCGTACCCATCGCACTGGCGATGCTGTCCGTTACTCTCGCCTGGCGGGTGATGCCAAAACTGGATCGCTCCGTCACCGGCGGGGCGGGGCGTTTTGACTGGGGTGGTTTTCTCCTGGTGGTGGCCTGCCTCGCTGTGCTGTTCGGCGGCGCAAGTTATCTGCAGCAGCACAACTGGCCATTGCAACCCCTGCTGCTGGCCGTCGCCGCATTGGCAATACTGGTGGCGGTACTGGTGCTCTACGAGCTGCGGCAGCCACAGCCGCTGTTGAGCCTGCACCTGTTCCGCTACCCGGTGTTTACGGCGTCCGCCTGCGTATCCTTTGTCTACGGCATGGGTCTGTGGGGGTCGGGTTATGTGATCGCTCTCTATCTGCAGGACGGCATGGGCCTGAGCGCCCTCACCACCGGCCTGGTGCTGCTGCCCTCCGGCCTGGTGCTCTGCCTGCTGTTGCCCTTCGGCGGCAGGCTGGTGGACGACTATCCCCCACAATGGATCGTCACCCTGGGCATACTCTTTTCCGTGGTGGCCTTTGTCGCCCTGGGCTTTACCGGCGTCGCCACCGGGCTGTGGATTTTCGCCGCGTTGATCGCCGTCAGCCGCGGACTCGGCATGGGGATCATGATCCCCGGTCTCGACGCCACCGCCACCCGGGGACTGCCGCCGGCGATGTTGAACGAAGGCATCGCCATGGGAAACTTCCTGCGCCAGCTGGGGGGCGCCATGAGCGCCAATATCATGATGCTGGTGTACGAATGGCGGCTGGCGGTCAATTCCCCGGCGCCGGACGCGGTCATCACCAGCTACCAGCAGACGGCGATCGCGCTGGGGCTGATTTTCCTGGTGGCGGTGATTCCCGCCCTGAAAATGCGGGTGAGTGCCAAAGGTCTGACGTAAATGGCACTTGCGCAAGCCTTCAGAGGGGGCCGCTGTCCGGGGAAAAGGCCTTTCGGGACCGGCAGCGCCTGCGGTGCGCTTCGTTCCTCAGCGCACCCTATGATATCGCCAACGGCAGGCATGGATATCGAACCAACGGCCGGTGTACCTCAATGGCGAAGTGGTCCGATAGGGTGCGCCGACGCAGGAGGCGCACCGCGGGGTGGCACGGACGGCCCGGTGCGCTTCGTTCCTCAGCGCACCCTATGATATCGCCAACGGCAAGCATGGATATCGAACCAACGGCCGGTGTACCTCAATGGCGAAGTGGTCCGATAGGGTGTGCCGACGCAGGAGGCGCATGATTGGCTTTTTGATGCCGATGAAACGTCGGCGGACATTCGATGTTTGACCCTACGGAGCTATCTGCACTTTGCAGTGCGGGTTGCGCCGCTTGAGCCCCTCG
>JBAZCN010000132.1:0-9417 GCA_041655035.1 Porticoccaceae bacterium
TGTTGGCCAACAAAGCGTAGTAAAGCGTCAGCGGGATGCTGTGATCGGCATGGCCGAAGTGGCGGAAGATATAACCGGCGTCGTGTTTCAGCAGAGTGTTGAGCGCGTGCCATTCGTCATCGGCGAGGATCTGGGAGGGCAGCTGCCAGAGGCGCAACGCCAGGCCGGCCAGCACCGTCAGCCCGAACAGGATAAACCAGTGCCGCGAGCCGGCCTTCATGCTTAGCGCCCCTGTTCCAGGTAGCGGGGATGGCGGCGGAGCCCGGCGCGATGGACAAGGTGTTCGCCGGAGATGCGCAACACGCCCAGGCCATAGCGGATACTGGGTCCAAGGCGAATCGACGACGCCTCGGGAAAATAGCGCGTCGGGCAGGTGATTTCACCGATCGGGAAGCCGCGCATGATGATCTGCGACAGGATCTCGTTGTCGAATATGAAATCATCGGAATTGGCTTCGAAGGGCAGGGCGCGCAGCACGTCCGCGGCATACGCGCGAAAGCCAGTGTGGTACTCGGAAAGCTTGGCCGAGGTGCACAGGTTTTCGACGAACGTCAGGGCGCGGTTGGCGATGTACTTGTAAAATGGCATGCCTCCCTTGAGCGCTCCGTTGCCCAGGATCCGTGAACCCAGCACGACGGGGTAGACCCCGGCGGCAATGGTGCTGGCCATCGGGGCAATCAACTTAGGCGTGTATTGATAGTCCGGGTGCAGCATGATGACGATATCGGCGTTGCGCGCCAGTGCGGCGCGATAGCAGGTTTTCTGGTTGCCACCATAGCCGCGATTGACTTCATGCTGCAGGACGACATCGATGCCCAGATCCCGGGCAAGTGCGGCAGTGTCGTCCCGGCTGGCATCGTCCACCAGGATGATCTCGTCCACCAGCGGCCTCGGTATCTCGCTGAGGGTGCGCTCCAGGGTGCGTGCCGCGTTGTAGGCGGGCATGACCACCACCACCCGTTGCCCATCAATCATTGCTGTTGCTCCAGGGTAAATTCCAGGCCGCAAATGATACAGCATTGCCTCGCTGAGGATTGTCGCGACCGTCGCTGAGCTCGCGATGGGCGCCGGGTGCGGCGTGCGCCGGTGGGGGTGATTGATGGAAGTGCGCAGTGGCAAGTATTTGCAGGTGTCGGCGGGTGACCTGGCCGGTCGCCGCCATCGCGGCGACCGGCAGCAAAGGCTGCGGGGATTTCGCGCAGCCTGTGGTCACAGCCGTTTTTCGGTCTCGTTCAGAAGCCGGCGACCTTCGGCATGATTTCGCTCGCTACCCAGCGCATGTGCTCCTTGAGTCCTTCGGTGTCGGCGAGCGGTGGACGCGGGACTATGGTCTCGGTGACGCCAAGCTCGGCCAGCCAGCCACACTGATCGATGATCTTCGCGGCATCCCAGGCGCCCTTGGCCCTGTCGTCACCCTTGATTTCGTGCTGGGCGCCGACATTGAGCATTTCGAGAGCGAAGAACATGTCGATGGGGCGGCCGTCGTATTCCGGCTGCGATTTGATGATATCGAGGCACTCGCGGAATTTTTCCGGAGGCGTCTGGAACGGTGACCAGCCGTCGGCATACTTGCCAATGCGCTTCAGTACCGGGGCGGCGTCGCCACCGAGCATTACCGGCAGGCGTTTCTGAACGGGCTTGGGGGCAAAGGACGCATTCTCGAAAGCGGTGAATTCACCGCGAAACGTCGGGTTGTCCTCGGTCCAGAGGAGGCGCATTGCTTCCAGGTACTCGTCGCACATCCTGCCGCGCTGGTTGAACGGTACATTGAGGATATCGAACTCCTCCTTCAGCCAGCCGACGCCGAAGATGGGCGCGGCGCGGCCGCCGCTCAGCCAGTCCAGGGTCGACCAGGCCTTGGCCTGAACGATCGGGTTTTGCAGGGGCAGGACGGTGACCGAGGATTTCAGGCGAATGCGCGACGTATGCCCGGCAATCACGCCGAGGGCCACGGTAGTGTGCAGGTAGTGGTCGCCGGAGAGGGGCAGGTGGTCGTTGGGGACGATGAAATGCTCGCCGAGCATGGCGGCGTGGAAGCCCAGTTCATCGGCCAGCTTCACCGTGTCGAGAATGTCGGCGGTGGCCATGCCGGCTTCCCAGGCCTGGGTCATGGCGGGCACTTTCATGGTGTTGGGAACAGACAGATTTATTTTCATGATTACTCCTCTATTTTTGGACGTTCAGCCAAGACTGACGCTGGCCCGAAGAAGCCGGTCGACTGAGGGTTGCAGTGTGCGAAGCTGAGTGCACGGGGCCATTATCCTGGCCGTCCGGGCGCCGGCAAGGTTTGTGCTCAGGCGCCGAGGGCATAACCTCCCTCGCGCATCATCCGGCGTTCGTCGGTGACCTGGGAACCCTTGGCGTAGATGCCGCCATCGACGCAGTAGACCTGGCCGGTAATCCACTGACTGCGATCCGAGGCGAGGAAGGCGACCATTTCCGCGATGTCCTCGGGTTTGCCGAGGCGCGGCACCAGCTTGTGGCCGATGAACATGTCCTGCATCGGCTGGGGCATGGTTTCAGCGAGCCTTTCGGTCATGATCAGGCCAAGGGAAATGGTATTGCAGCGGATTCCCTGGTCGCCGTACTGGGTGGCGATGTATCGGGTAAGGGTGTTGATGGCGCCTTTGCTGCAGGCATAGGCGGTCTGGTACAGGTGGCCGGCGAGGGCGGTGCCGGAACTGATATTGACGATCGAGCCGCCGCCGGTTTTCAGCATGGCGGCGATGGCGTGCTTGCTCATCAGCATGGTGCCGCGCACGTTGACGGCGAAAACCTCGTCCCACAGCGCGGGGTCGGCGTTGAGCACGTCGGTGTCGGCGGCCAGACCCTGGCGGGCGGCGTTATTGTCGAGGGCGTCGATGCGTCCGAAGGTGTCGAGAGTAAATTCGATGAGTGCTCTGACGCTGTTTTCATCGGCGATGTCCACCGCCTGATGTGCGACTTCCCCGTAGCGGGAGACCTGGGCGGCGGAGTCGGTCATGTCGAGGCCGGGCAGGTCGGCGATCACCACTTTTGCGCCGCCGGATGCCAGGCGCTTGGCGGTGGCGAGCCCCACGCCGCGCTGGGCGCCGCTGATGACGATGACTTTGCCTTCCACATCGCGCAACGAATTTTCAGTCATTGATTGTTCCCTCATTATTTCTGTGTTGGGGGCGAGCCCCGGGAAAGTGGGCCATCCGGCAACACAGGCGATGGCTACCCAGGCTGACGGCAGGCGGATGGCAGTCGCGGGCCCGCTGGTGCGTTTGTAACGGTTATAGGCCAGGAACCTGCTGCCGCGGCCAATAGTGGCGCAAATTATCGCGCCGGTCTATACACAGAATCCGATGCCGTGTCCGAAAAGCAGTTCGGAACGGCCGTGAAAGCGTCGACCATGCGGGCCCTGGACGTGCCGGCCAATGATTGGACAAAAGGCCGGAACTGTCGGATGCGATTATCCCGGTTTTTCATCAGAATAGGCGTTGCCGCCCCGGCGCTGTCCATGCGGACTGACTGTGGGGCTCCCTGTGGCGACGCAGGCTATAATCATTATCAGACTTTTAACAGGCGAGGAGAACGATGGCGAACAATGAGCTTTGGTGGCCGGTCTGTCACAGCGAAGATGTCAGCACGACCCGCCCCCTCGGAGTCCATCTCGGCAGCGAGCGCTTTGCCCTTTACCGCGACGGCTTGGGCGCTCTGCGGGTCGTCGAGGATCGCTGTCCCCACCGCCGCGCGCCCCTGTCCCTGGGGCGGATCACGGCCCAGGGCGACATCCAGTGCGGCTATCACGGCTGGACCTTCAATGGCGAGAGCGGCGAGTTGTGCGGCTTTCCCAACCTGGCGCCAGGCGAGCGCATGCCCCGTTGCAGCATCAGCACCTATCTGGCCGCCGAGCGCCGCGGGCTGGTGTATTTGTGGACCGGCAAGGCGGATAACGCCGATCTCGCGGCCATCCCCGAGCAGCCCTACGCACTGCATGGCCGGGAATTCCACGGCTCGGTGATTCACCCCATGAGCCACGAGGAGGTCGTGGCGGGCCTGCTCGATGCGCCGGGACTGTTCCTCGATTACCTGGGGGTGTATTTCACCGACAAGCCCCAGGGCGATCCCCGCCTCGCCAATGGCCTGCTGGTGATCGAGCGTGCGGCGCGCTGGAATCTGGCGGGCGAAAAGGCCCTGCATATGGGCCCGCTGCGCCATCGGGCGGATTTTCCCCTGCTGTTGCGCACCCATACCGCGCCGGTCACCGGCGAGACCACCGCCCAGTTGCTGGATGCCCGCACTGAACGGCTGATGGCGGATATCCTTATCGCCGCCAGCCCCTGTGCCCGCAACATGACGGCGCTCAACTGGCGGGCGACCCTCTATCCCGAGGCCCACGGCCGGCTGGCAGCGCTGTACAAACTGTGGTTTGCACGGGGCAAGAGCCCGGTGTCGATGTCCTCGCGGGTCGACACCGGGGAACTGGCCAGGGTGCTGCCGGGCGTGGGCGAGGAATGGCGCGCTTTTTCACGCGGCCGCAACACCGACAACAAGATTGCCACGCTGGTGGCAATCGGTTGACTATCCGCTAGGCTTAATGCCAGGAGGTAAATCCCATGACACACGCAATGCCCAGCGCTCTCCACGGGGCGGATACCGGTAGATCCACCGCGATCGTCCGCGACGAATTCATCCCGGGCTCCTTCGCCCTTCGCGATGCCTGGTTTCCCATCGCCCACGCCCCCCATGTGACCGCCAGCCCGATACGCCGGCTGATCCATTCCCAGCCCTATTATCTGTGGCGGCAGGGGGCAAAGGCTGTGGCGGCGGAGTTCCACCCTCTTCAGCTCGAGGCCAGCAAGGCCCGGGCCGGTGAATTCACCGGCGGCAGTGCCTATTATCCCGTGCTGGAGCGTTTTGGTTATGTCTGGGTGTGGTACGGTAACCCGCAGAATGCCGACGAAGGGCTCATGCCCGATATCCCGTACCTGCCCCGGGCGGGCGCCAAGCTGTCTCCCAACAAATGGGGCCAGATCTATTTCAATTGCAGCTACGAACTCGCGTCGGAAAACCTCCTCGACCTGGTCCACGCCGACTACCTGCACTCCAATTTCGTCGGCAACGAGGAAAACGAAACCGACGAGGTGACGGTGGAATCCACGTCGGAAACCGTGACCATGATCCGCGAGGTGACTGGCCGCACCATTCCCCCGGCCCTGCGCCGCCTGGGCATTCCCTGTGACAAGGCCGACTACCGGGCGGTGGCCCACGTCCATGTGCGCAGCGGTGCCATCGTGCTGTACGGCAAGTTCACGCCCGGCTTCTCCCAGCCCCTGTTTCACCCGCTGATTCCCGAGTCACGCCACCTGTGTCGCAACAACTACACCTTCAATATTACCGACGCGCCGTTTATCGCCCGCAATATTTTCCCGCTGTTTTCCTACGGTATCGGACCGCAGGATGACCTGATGATGAGCCAGCAGAACCCGCTGTACCAGGCGGAACGCGGCCGTCGTGATGTCAGTTCCCGTTTCGATGCCGCCGGCAGCCGCTACCGGATGATCCTGGCGAAGCTGGTGCGCCGCCAGCAGGAGGGTGACTTCAGCTATGAGGGTGACGCCGACCCCGGCGCGGACATTTCCTCTGTGCTGGGCTGTGCGCGAGCCGATTGAGGGGCCGCCTCGCAAGACCTGAGCCCCGCCATCCGGCGGGGCTTTTCACTGCAGGCGGTTTTCCGGTGCCAGGTGCAGCAGACCTTGCAGGCCGGCGATGGCGAGTTGGTTGAAGTGGCGGCTGATGGTGTCGGCGGGGGAGGGGAAATCGTTGGTCACCCACCAGGTCAGGAGCCCTTGCAAGGCGCTCGCCAGATAGTGGACGGTGGGTTCCAGATCTTCCTCGGGCACGGCGGTGTTGATGGAGTGCAGCCAGTCCCGGGTCTTGATCACCAGCATATTGCGCATATGGAGAAAGGCGGGATTGCTGCTGCCCAGCTTGAGAATCGCCCTGGAGACTTCTTTTTCGCGCTCGGATCCGCGGAACAGCACGATGGAAAAATTGGGGTAGTAGGGGTCGCTGTCACTGGTTTCGAACAGATCGTCGTAGGAGTTGACGCCGATTTCCTCGAAGCCGCTGATCAGCAGATCGTCTTTGTCGCGGAAGTAGACATAGAAACTGGAGCGCGAGACGCCGGCGCGACTGGCGATGTCCTGCACCGAGATGCTCTCGTAGGGCTGTTTGGTCAGCAGCTCGATCATGGCGCCTCGCAGGGCGTTGCGGGCTTTCTGGGTGCGGGAGTGTTGGGACATGGTCAAGGCGTTGCCCGAAAAGTCCGAATATAGACGATGTACCCCTGGTTGACCAGTTTGGCCGATTGAATTTTGCCGATCGACCGATTAGCATCGACCGGCATCCGCCGCCGGCAAGCACCCTGTGCCGCGCCGGCAAGGCGTCTCGGGTCGAAGCCATCGTTACCGCAGTATCGGCAGGGCGGGCAGCTTTCAGCAACCAGCTGCCCAATCCAGCCGTTCGCGGGCAATACTTGATAACAATCCCAAAGGAGTCAGAAATGTCCGGAAAACTCAATGCCAACGGCAAAGAACGCGAATTCTGGGGGGTGATTCCGGTCGCGTCTGCCCGCCAGACCATGGAAATCGGCAAGATCATGGAGGACGTCGGGTTTTCCACCGCCACCTGCCTGCAGATCTACGGCCCGCCCTTCGCTCCGCTGGTGCCCATTGCCTGTGCTTCGCAAAAGCTCAAGGTGGCGTCCGGCGTTGCCGTGGCGGCGTCCCGCAGCCCTTTCGAAACCGCCTTTGCGGCCATGGATATGGACCGCATCACTGACGGCCGCTTTATCCTCGGCCTCGGCAGCGCGGTCAAGTCAGCCACCGTGGGCCTCTACGGCATGCCCGACTACAAGCTGATGACCCACCTCCGCGATACCGTGCAGGCCGTGCGCCATATCGTCGCCGGCGCCCACAAGGGCCTGCAGCCCTACGATGGCGTGTACTACAAGGCCGACTACCAGGAAATGATCGTCACCGCGCCGCCGGTGCGGGAACATATCCCCATCTGGATCGCTGCCCTGCGGGACAATATGACCCGTCTCGCCCTGGAAGTGGCCGATGGCCTGATGGCCCACGCGCTGTGGACGGTGAGCTGGACCAACGACCAGATGGCGCCGCTGATCGAGCGCACCCTCAAGGAGTGCGGGCGCGATCGCTCCGAGATCGACATCAACTGCTGGCCCTGGGTGGCGGTCAACGACGACAAGCGCCAGGCCATCGAGGACGCGCGACCTACCGTCGCCGCCTACGCCGGCATCAAGTCCTACGAGCACATCTTCGAAGCCCATGGCTACCTCGAGCAAGCGCGCATTTGCCAGGAGGCGTCGTTGCGCCAGAGCGACGTGCTGTCGGTGCTCGACAAGGTGCCTGACGAGATGGTCGAGGCATTCGTGTCCTGCGGCCCGGTGGAGGAAGTGCTGGAGCGCATCGAGCCGTTCTGGAATGTCGCCGACTCACTGTGTCCGATGTCGCCCTACCGCCACCTCAGCCTGGAGAAGTTGCAGTTCTACGGCAACGGTATCTACCAGCTGGTAGCGGCCGCAAAGCAGTAGGCAGCGATCGTACAAGACCCGCCGGTCCCGGGCCGGCGGACCTTGTCATAACCATCAACGGTCATAAAAATCAATTGTCGTAACAGTCATTTGCCATAACACTCATTTGCCATAAGAATCACAGGAGGCAGCCCATCGTGACCATGTCCCTGCAGGAGATTTCCGACCGTCTGGAAATCAACGACCTGCTGATCAGTTACTGCACCGCAGTGGACAGCGACGATATCGACCGCTTCGACGAAATTTTCACCCCCGACGCCATTATCGACTACTCGGTGTTCGGCTTCGACCGCGCCGGCCTCGAGGCCACCAAGCAATTCCTCAAGGAATCGCTGCCCGCGGTGCCCGGCAAGCAGCATATGATCGCCAACAGCGAGGTGCACCTCGATGGCGACAGGGCCACCGCCAGAACGCTGTGTTTCAACCCCATGGTGGTGCCGCGCGACGGCGGCGGTTTCCAGATGATGTACTTCCACCTGTGGTACCAGGACAAGCTGCTGCGTACCGACAAGGGCTGGCGGATCAGTGAACGGGTCGAGGAAAAGAGCCACGTGTTTACCGCCGACGGCGTGATTTCCTGATCGCTGCAGCCGCGCCGCCAATGCGGCGGTAGTGCCCGAATATCGCGCTGCGCCCCGTTCCCAGGCGGGTCGGGTGGGTGGCGGCAGCTGGTCGCCGCTCTGCGACTGGCATAAATCGGTTGTCTTAAAACCATGTCAGGCACTACCATGGACGGCGCCCTCTACGGGCATCGGTCGCGCCCGGCATGGCTTGGCTGCATTTCATCCACGACCACTCTAAAAGACGAAACCATGGATCAACACAAAAAAATCTGGGCCCAGGTGCCCCCTCTACCCAAAGACATGCTGGCCAAGCTGGTCGGCCAATACGAATCCGCCGGCCTCGAAGGTATCTGGACACCCCAGACCTACGGTGCTCCCTTCCTCACACTGTCCGCCGCCGCGATGGCCAGTGACAAATTGAAGCTCGGTACCGGTATCGCCCTGGCCTTCGCCCGGAGCCCACTGGAAACCGCCCTCAACATCATCGACCTCGACTACATCAGTGGCGGTCGGGCGGTGCTGGGGCTTGGGTCCAGCGCGAAGAGTCTGATCGATGCCTTTGGCATGGAATACGGCAAGCCGCTGGCCCATATGCGCGAAGTGCTGGGCCTGATTCGGACGATCGTCGAAAAGGGCCACAGCGGCGAGCTCGGTGTCCTCGAAGGAGAGTACCACCGCCTCGACCTCAGCCATTTTCGCAATACCAGGCCGGCGCTGCGTACCAGCATCCCCATCTATCTGCCGGCTATTTTCGAGAAGGCGGTGGAGCAGGCGGGCGAGCTGGCGGATGGCCTGCTGGCCCATCCGCTGCTTTGCGAGAAGTGGATCGAAGACCAGCTCGACCGCAATCTCAAGGCCGGCCTGGAGAAGGGTGGCCGTCAGCGCGCGGATATCGATGTCAACCTGATGGTCTTCGTCGCGATCAACGACGACAAGCGCCAGGCGATCGAGGACACCCGTACCAACATAGCATTCTACAGCCAATCGCCGCAGTACCTGCGCTACTTCGAGGCCATCGGTTTTGGCAGCGAGGCGAAGGCGATTCAGGATGCTTTCGCGCGCAATGACTTCGCTGCCATGAACGCCGCCTGCAGCGACGAGATGGTCGAGGCCATTGCCCTGGTCGGCCCGGCGGATGTGGTCAGAAAGCGCATGGCCGTGCGCGCCGCCCACGCCGACTCCATCACCCCGGTGGTGCCGCAGTTCGGCCTCAGTGCGGAGCAGACGGAATTCTACGGGCGCAATATCGCCGAAGTGTTCTACGGCTGA
>JBAZCN010000133.1:0-9160 GCA_041655035.1 Porticoccaceae bacterium
GAGAAGACATTGCGGGTCTCGCCACCGAGGTCCAGAGTCAACTGCAGCAGTGTGTCGGCCCCTTCCACCGCGGCGGCCCTGATGATCCGCGCAACCCGCAGGTCGACCTTGATAAAGTCGTCGAAACCGATCTCCGCCGCCAGGGGCTCATCGGCGAGGGGGCCGGTCGGTGGTTGTGCCGGCGCCGCCAGGGCTTCGCGGCTGGCCTCGAGCATGGCGTCGACCTTGTCCTTCTCGACGCGCTGCATCAGTGGCGCGAAGGTGTTGATGCGGTGGCTCAGCAGTGGTTCGACGGCGCCTTCCCAGGTAAGCGTGTCATCGAGGAACGCTTCGCTATTGGCGGCCATTTCCGGCAATACCGGTTTCAGGTAGATCATCAACGCGCGGAACAGGTTGATCCCCAGCGAGCAGATGCCTTGTACCTCTGCTTCCCGGCCCGCTTCCTTGGCCAGTTTCCAGGGTTCTTTGGCGGCAATGTATTCGTTGGCGGCGTCGGCGATGGCCATGATCTCGCGGATCGCGCGGCCGAACTCGCGGTTCTCGTAGGCGTCGGCAATGGCGTCGGCGGCGCCGGCGGCCCTCCGCCACAGCGCCGGCTCGGCGATGCTGTCGGCGAGCCGGCCGTCGCTGCCTTTTTCGATGAACCTGGCGCAGCGGCTGGCGATGTTGACCACCTTGCCCACCAGGTCGCTGTTGACCTTGTGGATGAAATCGTCGAGGTTGAGATCGAGATCCTCGATGCCGCCGGACAACTTGGCGGCGAAGTAGTAGCGCAGGTATTCGGGGTGAAGATGGTCGAGGTAGCTGCGCGCGTTGATGAACGTGCCCCGGGATTTGGACATCTTGGTGCCGTTGACCGTCAGGAAGCCGTGTACGCAGATCCTCGTCGGGGTGCGAAAGCCGGCGTCGTACAGCATCGCCGGCCAGAACAGGGCGTGGAAGTTGACGATATCCTTGCCGATGAAGTGATACAGCTCGGCGCTGGAATCCTGGCGCCAGAAGGCGTCGAAGTCGATCCCCTCGCGCTGGCAGAGGTTCTGGAAACTGGCCATGTAGCCGATCGGGGCGTCGAGCCACACGTAGAAGTATTTGCCCGGCGCATCGGGAATCTCGAAGCCGAAGTAGGGCGCATCGCGGCTGATATCCCACTCCTGGAGGCCGGCGTCGAGCCATTCGCTCAGTTTGTTGGCGATTTCAGTGGGTACGTGGCCGGCGCGGGTCCACTGCCTGAGGAAATCGGTGAATACCGGCAGCCTGAAAAAGTAGTGGATGGACTCCTTGTTCACCGGTGTGGCGCCGGAGATGGCGGATTTTGGATTGATCAGGTCGCTGGGGGAATAGGTCGCGCCACAGGCCTCGCAGTTGTCGCCGTACTGGTCGTCGGCCTTGCATTTGGGGCAGGTGCCCTTGATGTAGCGATCGGCGAGGAACAGGTTTTTCTCGGGGTCGAAGGCCTGGGTGATACTCCGGGTGGCGATGTTGCCGTTGTCCCGCAAGCGCTTGTAGATCAGCTCCGAGAGTTGGCGGTTTTCCTCCGAATGGGTGGAGTGATAGTTGTCGAAGGCGATCAGAAAGCCGGCGAAATCCCGCTGGTGCTGTTCCTTCACCTGGGCGATCAATTGCTCGGGCGCAATGCCGAGCTGCGCGGCCTTGAGCATGATGGCGGTACCGTGGGCATCGTCGGCGCAGACGTAGTAACATGCGTGCCCGCGCATCTTCTGGAAGCGGACCCAGATATCGGTCTGGATATATTCGACCAGATGGCCCAGGTGAATGTCGCCATTGGCGTAGGGCAGGGCACTGGTGACCAGGATTTGGCGTGGATCAGTCATGATGTTTGGCGATCTTCCCGTTGCGGTTTGCCCGGTGGCGGCGGATCGACGGTTGCCCGCCTTGCCGGGTAAAAGTGGGCAACTATAGCGGTTTTTCCTTGGCTTTTCATCAGGAGCAGAGTATGACAGAGACAGCGGCGGCGGCAGGCCTGGCCGGTATCAAATACATCGTGGCGGTCGCCTCCGGCAAGGGGGGGGTCGGCAAATCCACCACCGCGGTCAACCTGGCATTGGCCTTTGCCGCCAACGGCCAGGCGGCGGGCCTCCTCGATGCCGACATCTACGGCCCCAGCCAGGCGAAGATGCTGGGCCTTGGCGAGGACGTGCGGCCGCGGATCGTCGACCAGAAATACATGAAGCCTGTGCGCGCCCACGGTATCGGCTCGATGAGCATGGGCTACCTCGCCACCGACAATACCCCGATGGTATGGCGTGGGCCGATGGCCGGCGGGGCGCTGATCCAGATGCTGGAGCAGACCCTGTGGGGCGATCTCGACATCCTGGTGGTGGACATGCCGCCCGGCACCGGCGACATCCAGCTGACCCTGGCCCAGAAGGCGGCGGTCTCGGGTTCGGTGATCGTCACCACGCCCCAGGACATCGCCCTGCTCGACGCCCGCAAGGGCATCGAGATGTTTCGCAAGGTGAATATCCCGGTACTCGGCATCGTCGAGAATATGGCCATGCATATCTGCAGCAATTGCGGCCATGCCGAACCCATTTTCGGCGAGGGTGGTGGCGCGAAAGTTGCGAGTGAATACCAGGTGCCAGTGCTGGGCTCACTGCCACTCGACCGGCGTATCCGTGAGGAAACCGACAGCGGCACGCCGACCATGGCCAGAGATCCGCAGGGGCCGCTCGCTGCCGAATACCGGGGGATCGCCCGCAAGGTGTGGGCAGCGCTGGAAAAGCTCGACGGCAGCGGGCCGGTGATCGTGTTTGAGTAGATTTGTATTTGAATAAACCGCAAGCGTACGTCCGGCGCCGGGCGCAGTGGGCATACCCGGCTTCGCGACAGGCGCCGCGGCAAGCCCCTGGCGTTCCGACTCGAGGACCTGGAGAGGTTGAGGCCAGGAGAAGCCGAGGAGAGAGCACTCATGTCCAACGATATCCCGTTAGCGGCGAGCGATGTGGCCGCTGCCCGCCGCGCCGTTGCCTCCATCGCCGATGGCGAATTCGTCTGGTGTCACTCCATGGGGGCGACACCTTATCTGCTGCTCAGCGGGCTGGTGGAGCACGCCAGGGAGCGGCGCGACATCCAGCTGATGCAGCTGCACACCGAACATGCCGACATGCTGACCAGGCCGGACCTGCAGGGGCGGCTGAAGAACCGCTGTTTTTTCGTCGGCGCCGCGACCCGCAAGACCGTCAACGATGGGCGCGACGAGTTCGTGCCGATCTTCCTGTCGGAGATCCCCAAGTTGTTCCGCCGCGGCGTGCAGCGGGTCGACACCGCGCTGATCCAGGTATCGCCGCCGGATGGCCACGGCAATTGCTCGCTCGGTATTTCCGTGGAGGCGACCCGCGCCGCCCTCGAAGTGGCCGGCCGGGTGATCGCCCAGATCAACCCGGAGATGCCCCGGGTCCACGGCGAAGGCTTTATCCATCACTCCCGCTTCGACGCGGTGGTCGAGGCCCGCACACCGCTGCCCGAGGTGCTGCCCTCGGAGCCCGGCGAGGTGGAACGCGTAATCGGTGAGAATGTCGCCTCGCTGATCCGCGACGGGGATTGCCTGCAGATGGGCATCGGCGATATTCCCAATGCGGTGCTCCGGTGCCTCACCAACCACCGGGATCTGGGCATCCATTCCGAAATGTTTTCCGATGGCCTGATCGACCTGTACCGGGCGGGCGCCATCAGCAACCGCAAGAAGCGCAAGTATCCGGGACGTATCGTGGCCACCTTCGTGCTCGGCAGCCGCAGGCTGTACGATTTCGTCGACGATAATCCGGAGGTGGTGCTGCTCGATACCGAGTACGTCAACGACACCATGGTGATCCGCCAGAACAACAATGTGGTGGCCATCAACAGTGCTCTGCAAGTGGACTTGTCGGGCCAGGTGTGCGCCGACTCGATCGGCCCGAGAATCTATTCAGGGGTCGGCGGCCAGGTGGACTTCATGCGCGGCGCCACGCTGTCGGAAGGCGGACGGGGGATCATCGCCATGCCCGCGACGGCGGCCGGGGGCACGATTTCCCGCATAACCGCGGCGTTGAACCTCGGCGCCGGGGTGGTCACCACCCGCGCCAACGCCCACTATGTGGTCACCGAATACGGTATCGCCAACCTGCTGGGAAAATCCATCAAGGAGCGGGCGCGGGCATTGATCGGCATCGCCGCGCCGGCGTTTCGCGAATCCCTGGCGCGCGAGGTGCGCGAACTGTGGGGGTACGGGGTCTAAGGGCCGCGGGTGTTTCGATACCGGCTATGGATCAATAAAAGAATATTTCCATATCTGTGGTTCCTGTGGTGCGCTTCGTTCCTCAGCACACCCTATGCTCTTTCATAGGCTGTGCCGACGCAGGAGGCGCACCGCCGATGGTTGTCCTGCAGGAGGCCCTACCTGCTTTGCATCGCCGGTAAAGCGTCGACACGCCCCAGATCCTTTATCGGGTATTGTTCAGCGGCCTTGTTTCAGGCCTCGCTCGTCGGCCGTCCGCCGTCTGGCCAGCAGGTATCCAAACGACAGTCCGAGGAGCGCGGCGGTGAGCGACGCCAGCAGGATTCCCAGCTTCGCCGCGGCGAGCAGGCTGCCGTCGTCGAACGCCAGGGTGGCGACGAAGATCGACATGGTAAAGCCGATGCCGCCAAGCAGCGCGGCGAGACTGACGCCGGCCCAATCCAGATCCGCGGGCAGCCGGCACCAGCCGAGCCGCACCGCCAGCCAGCTTGCGCCAATGATGCCGAGAGGTTTGCCGAGCACCAGTCCCAGGACGATGCCCAGCAGGATATCCTGCGTCCCCGCCAGGGCGAGGCCGCCACCGTCCAGCTTCACTCCGGCGTTGGCCAGGGCGAACAGCGGCATGACCAGGAACGCGACCCAGGGGTGGAGCGCCGTTTGCACCCTTATCACCGGCGGCAAAAGTTCGCGTTGCGCCCAGCGCAATTTCCTGATCGGCGTGAGCTGCGGTCGTGTCGGGCGGCGGCATAAGGCGTCCATCGCCCGGGTCGCGATATCGAGCGGCTGACCGCGGCCACTGGCCGGCAATACCGGGGTCATCAGGCCCAGTACCACGCCGGCCAGGGTGGGATGTGCCCCGGTTTTCAGCAGTCCCAGCCACAGAATCGCCCCGGGCAGCACATAGCCCCAGGCGGAGCCGATGCCGATCCGCTGAAAACCCAGCACCATGAGGACGCCCATCGCCGCGATCACCAATCCGCTGTAATCGAGCCCGCCCGAGTAGAACGCGGCGATGATGAACACTGCGGCGATATCGTCGATGATGGCGAAAGTGAGCAGAAAGACCCGGATTCCCGAGGGCAGGCCGCGACCGAGCAGGGCGAGGACGCCGACCGCGAAGGCGATATCGGTGGCGGTGGGAATGGCCCAGCCTTGGCGTTGCGCGGCGGCGTCATTCAATGCGCAATAGATCAGCGCCGGCACCGCCACGCCGCCGAGCGCCGCGACCAGAGGCAGTGTCGCCATGCGGATATCCGCCAATGCGCCCTGATGGATTTCACGGCGAATTTCGATGCCGACGACCAGGAAGAAGACCGTCATCAGTGCGTCGTTGATCCAGAAATGCAGTGGCCTTGACAGGACCTGGTCGCCAAAGCCAATGGAGAGGGGCGCGTGCCAGAAGGCCTGGTAACTGTCACCAGCGGGGGAGTTGGCCCAGATCATCGCCGCGGCAGCAGTGATGATCAACGCGATGCCGCTCAGGGCTTCGATGTGGAGGAAACGTTCGAGGGTGGAAAAAACACGCTCGGCCAAAAATTGTGCACGCGGCAATTCCTGCCGAAGGGGATGTCTGCTCATGATCGTACTCCGCGTGGCGGCCCGACCATCGCAACAACCTGTCACCGCGACCAGCGGCTGACACCCGTGCTCATTGTGCATAAAGTCGTACAGTTGATCAATCTTTTTAGGACCTGTCGATCCTTCGAGACAGCATATCGGTAAATAAAATAACCCTTTTTATACCTGTGGTTTCTGCGGTGCGCTTCGTTCCTCAGCGCACCCTATGTTCTTTCATAAGGTGGTTACATATTTCCACATGCCCTTTCATAGGGTGTGCAGAGGAACGAAGCGCACCGGCGCGCCCTGCAGGGAGCTCCCAGGTTTTTGTGCGAAAATCGCTGGGCGCTTTATCGCCGGGGAGTGCGCTGTTCAGCAGATCTCACTGCCAGCGGCCGCATGGCGGAAGCGGGGAAATACACTTAATTACGGCAGTTGGTTTTTTTGTCTTTTCAACAGTGAGCTTGCCGCGGGGCCGACCTCATGGCTTGTTGCGCTTTTTATTTTTTTGATCGAGCAGCTCATACAATTCCACGAACTGCTGGGTCAGGTTGTGCGACGGCGCAAAATAAATCAGCGGCTTGCTGGCGTGGTGGGATTCGCGCATTTTTACCGAGTGGTTGAGATAAACCGGTAATACCGGGTGATTTTCTTCTTTCAACTCGGCGATGATCAGCGTTGGCAGGTTGGCGCGGGGCTGAAACAGGTTGGCGACGATGCCGTCGACCTGCAGGTTTTCGTTGTGGTCCTCGCGGATTTCTTCGAGCACCTCGAGAATGTTGTACAGGGCCTGACGGGAAAACGTGTCGCAATCGAAAGGAATCAGGCAGCGGTCGGCGCTGATCAACGCTGAATTGGTGTAGAAATTCAGCGCCGGCGCCGTGTCGATATACATTTCGTCGAATTCGTCATCGAGCTTGTCAAGCAGGTTGCGCAGCTTGTAGATCTTGTTGCGCGACTCCAGCTTGGCGGCGATATCATTGAGGTCGGGGCTGGAGGGAATGACGTAGAGATTTTCGTGTTCAGTCTCGTAGACATATTCGATGGGCGCGGTTTTCTTGCGCCCCGACTCCAGGGTGTCGCGAAAGAACCGGGCAACGCTGGTTTCGAGATCATCCGGGGTGGCCCCCAGCAGATAGTGGGTGCTGTTGGCCTGGGGGTCGAGATCGATCACCAATACCTTTTTGCCGCGGCTGGCGCCGACGGCCGCGAGGTTGCAGGTGATGCTGGATTTGCCGACGCCGCCTTTCTGGTTGAATACTACTCTGCGCATCTCGTGCCTCGCTGCCTGATAGGATGATGGTGCCTTGGAGCCCGCCGCTGAACAAGCGGGATTCGCATCACTTCAACCGCCCGGATAGAGAGGCGGCAGGGCGTCGCCGTCCAGCGGCGACCGTTGCCGGCGGGCGCGGTCGAGCAGGTCGATGATCGTCGCCGGCTCGATGGCGGGATTCGGGTCAGCGCTCGTACCGGGTCTGCCGCCACCGTAAAGCTGGCCGTCCAGGCTGGCAAAATGCCGGGTCAGTTCCGCTTGCCCGCTTAAGGTAACGACATCACCGAGAGTTTTCAATTGGCGGTCGCTCCAGAAGATTCGCGCCCAGTGGAGGATCGCGGCGCGCAGTTCGGCGAGCCTGTCCGCCGGGCAGGCGCGGATCGCGGCGAACGCCGCCTGCTCCTCCCCGGCGCGGTTGTCCGCGGGCCTGTCCGCTGCCGCGGGGCGTGCGCCGGGGCGCCGCTGCCACCAGAGGAGGGCAAACACCGCAGTCAGCAGGGCGAATATCAGGTTCGACAGGGCGAGGCTCCACAGCCACAGGGGCGCGGTACCGGGTGCGACAACGGCGTCGCCGATGAGCGGCGGGGCGGCATCCGCCGGCGCCGTTGGCGGATTGCCGGCCGGCACCACGTTGACGGTGACCGCGTCAAGCCGGGTTTCGCGCTCTTCGCCCGCTTTCGTATCCCACCAGGTGACACGGATTTCCGGCAGCGTCAGTTGACCGGGGCGGGTCGGCACGATGGCCACCGATTCGGTGCGGCTGCCGATGACGCCCGAGGCGTCGACGGTGTCTTCCGTCTGGGGCTGGTCGGGGTAGAGCTTGAAGCCATCGCCGTCGCCGATCTTCAGGGAGGGCAGTTGGGCGCCCTGGAGCCCCTGGGCAGTGATGGTCACCGAGCGGGTGATGGGTTCGCCGACGACCAGGTCTTTGGGCTCCTGGCTCCAGCGCTGGGCCAGGGCGAGCCCTTTGCTGGGCAGCCAGTCACTGGCGGCGATGCCGTCGGGAGGTGGCAGGACTTCCAGTGTTTTGACATCGGAAGCGGCCACCACCTGCTTTCTGCCCTGGCCGAACAGCGACCCGCCAAAAGCGCGGAAGGGATCGTTGCGATCGGGCACCTCGCCGGTAAAACGCAGGGCGGGAATGGAAAGTCGCCCGGCCGACTGCGGGAACAGTGCGTATTTGACCTCGATCACGGCATAGGTTGTGCCGCCGATGGTGCGCTGGTACTGGCTTTCGTGGACCCGCACCACCTGGGCGTTGGCGACCTCGAGTTCCGGCGCCGACAGGCTGGCGAGCGGCAGGGCGCTGTGCACCTTGAGGCTGAGCAGCACCTGTTCCCCGACGTGGGCGCGCGGGCTTTCCAGTTCGGTCTCGACGAACAGCGGTCGGGTCTGGTCTGCGCTGGGCGGCTGGTCGCTGACGTTGATCGGAACGGCATCACTCACTTCCCCCCTGAAATGGAAGGACGGAATCACCAGTCTTCCCGCACGGCGCGGCATCAGCGTCAGCCGCCATTCCGTGGACGACTGGCGGCCGCCGCCGCCGAGAGACAGATGGCTCTGGCGCTGGCTGTTGATGATATCGAAATCGCGACTCAGATCGGAGAAGTCCGGGTCGCCGAGGACCTGGCCGCCGTAGAGCAGGGTCAAGGTGAGACTTTCGCCCTGGGCGAGGTCGGTGCGGTCGACCGACGCACTGAGGGCGGCGGCGCGCGCCTGGCCGGCCAGTACCGCGAATAGCAGGGCGAGGATAAGGGCAGGCAGCCGGAGGCGTGCCGCCGGGGATTGTCGAATGTCTACCATCGTTCTTCCTGGAATTGGTCCGGTGGCAGGTGCCTGCTTTGCCGTTGCTGCAGGAGGTTTTGCCGGGATTGGTATTCAAACTTGCGGCGCAGCAAGCCGCCGGGATCATCGGGCACGCGCCGCAGCCATTGTTCGAGAGCCGGATCGGCGGGCTGTCCGCTGCTGTCGGCGTCCGCCGCGGATGCTTCCCCGGAGCGGGCGGCATCGCCGGGTTCGGCGGGGTTGTCTGGTCGATTGGCTGTCGCGTCCTCTCGGCCATCGGCGCTACGTTGATCGCTGGCGGCGCTGTCCTG
>JBAZCN010000134.1:0-9151 GCA_041655035.1 Porticoccaceae bacterium
CATCACCGCCGCGGCACCGGAGACCCTCGAGCTTTATCGGTCGCTGGGAAAGGCCACCCTCGATCTTGCCAGCCGTGGCGGGAAATTGGCGCCCTCGCAGGCCTGTGAACTCGCCGCCGTGCTGGCGGCAAGCAACGGCATCCAGGATAACTAAGCCGGGGTTGACGCTCCAGGCAGAAAAACCTCGACAAGCAACACACCAGCGAATGCCGGCAATCAGGCTCTGACCCTTTTTTTATTCATAAACTTCAGTCGCATCAGTAGATATCTTTCCCAAAACAATAGGCATCCAGAAAAAATACAAATAAGCGTCTTGTCATCAACACCCAGCGCAACCCAGGAGAAAATAACGGCTGCAAGGATAGAAATAAAAAAGTTAGCTTTATAGCTTTTAAAGAAAACGGAATTAAGCTCTATCTCAAGAAGACGATCTAAAAAAGACATAAATACCCCAAAGATTTGCAAATTTTCAAGACTCACCGAATTGGACAACAAACCGCCTACCCACAGTCGAAAGGCCGGCTGCAGAACTCGCGGCGCCAGCCGCCATGACTAGAGCCTCGGACAACACCAGCAACTGTAGGGCTGATGTTCGTGGTTACTCGCAATGGGCTCCCGTTGCCTAGCCGTCGCCGATTGCGATAAATAGGAGGTGGGAAGCCATCCCTCGTTAGAATCAGTGAAACCGACTTTCCTTTGGCAAATAGATGTCTTATAGAAGATTTCATATGTCCTCTCAATAAGGTGCCTTTCTCCAAGATTGTAATTTCAACAATATGCGTTCCCATTCCTTGCAGGCTGCTCGGCCGAAGCTGGCAGTGGCGCTGAAGCGGATGCCGCTCCCTTGAGCTTCAGCTGTTCCAGCAGCTCTTCCTCCCAGGTATCAATGAAAGCCACCGCCAGAAGGGCGGCGACGCTGTGGCTCCAGGGTTGGTGGATCAGGATGCCGCCGAGGTGTCGGGAACGCTGGGAAGCGAGGACCTCGGGGCGAAACAAAGGCGGGATGCCTCCATCCATAAGGTATTGTTCCATCCGTAGAAGAAAGATTGGCGCGAAACGCGTAACCGGCTTATTAGATGACAGCAGCAATGCAAATGTCAACGATATCGATTATCGGATCGGTGATCCACTCTCGACCGCCAAACCCGGCAATGCTAATCTTGGCTGCAGTGGCGTACCCTTGTGGTTGATCGATGTGTGCGGCGACAATCACTCGATCGGACGCGCGGTTTCTTTTTCAACCACCAGGTTCGGTTATCGAGTCCGACCGGTGCCGCCTGCCACCTCAGCCTGTTTCCAGATGGCTGAAAACCGGCGCCGGCCATGCTTGCAACCGCCGAATCCTGTATGCTTTCACCACCGTTTTCCAGTAGTTGCAGGTCCCATGCCCGATCGCAAAACCAAACTCTCCACCGAACAGAAAGCGCTCGAAATCAACCTCGACGAGCAGAAATACGGCACCATCGTGGAAATTGGCGCCGGACAGGAAGTCGCGCGGCAGTTTTTCAGTGCCGGTGCGGCGGCGGGGACCATCGCCAAGACGTCCTCGGCCTATGACATGCGGATCAGCGACGCCATCTACGGCAAGACCGAACGCTATGTCAGCCTTGAGCGGGTGCGGCAGATGATGGATCACGAATTCGATCTGCTGATCGAACGCCTCGCCCAGCGGCGCTCCCGCAACACCACCTACTTCACCTACGCCGCCACCGTTACCGCCAAAAGCTACAAGCAGACCAGCGAATGCCATGGCTGGATCGGGCTCAAGCTGCAAATGTATCCGGGGGCGCCGGCGAGCGAGATCGTGCTCCATGTACGGATGATGGATGACACCAACACGCTGCAATCCGAGGCGCTCGGCATCCTCGGGGTGAATCTGATCTACGGAGCATTTTATTCCGCCCTCAAGCCCAAGGCGCTGATCGAAAGCCTGCTCGACAATCTCGAGCAGGACCGCATCGAAGTGGACCTCATCAATTTTTCCGGCCCCTACTTCGAGGAAGTGGATAACCGCCTGATGAACCTCCACCTGGTGCGCAGCTGGTGCTGCCGGGCGGTGATGTTCGACGTCACCAATAACCCGGTGGTGCCCGCCACCGAACTGCGCAAGAAAAATACGCTGGTGTTGCGCGGTTCGTTCCGCCCGCCCACCGTAGTGCACGTCGACATGATGGAAGGCGCGCTCAAGCAGTTCATCGAGGAAGAAGGCATCACCCGCGACAACGTCACCGCCCTCGCCGAGATCACCATGGCGGACCTGGCCGACGACAAGGAGCAGGCCGACCAGGAGTTTCTCACCCGCGTCGATCTGCTCACCGCCCTCGGCTACAACGTGCTGGTCTCCGATTACCTGCGGTTTTTCCGTTTGCGTTCATGGATTCGCCGCTATACCCGCAACAGTATCGGTATCGTGCTCAGTGTGCTGGACTTCAACCAACTCTTCGATCCGCGTTTCTACGAGGGCCTCGAAGGCGGCATCCTCGAAGCGCTGGGCAAGCTGTTTTCCGACAATACCTATGTCTATGTCTACCCGGCCAAGGTTGGCGACCGGCTGATCTCCCTCGACAATGTCGAAGTCCCCGCCAACCTCACCCACCTGCTCAGACATTTGGTGGTCAACGATGCCATGGTGCCGGCCAGTTACTACCGCGAGGAGAATCTCCACATCGTTCCCGCCGAGGTACTCAAGCAGATCGCCAGCGGCAAGCCCGGCTGGGAGAACGGCCTCCCCGACGTTGTCGCACAACACATCAAGACACAGAAACTCTACGGTTTCCGGGGCGACACCTCGGGCTGATGCCCTCCCCTGCTACAGCAGGCAATCCGCCAGTAGTGGCAATACCTCGGGCTGGTCGGTGGCGATGATCAGGGTGGTGACCTCGCCCCGCCTGCCGGCGTCGCGCCAGGCCTGTGCCCGCTGGCGAATCCGCCGCTCAGGCCCGACCAGGGATATTTCATCCACCAGCTCATCGGGTACCGCCGCCGCAGCGGCCGCTTTGTCACCCGCCAGGAAATGGTCCTGGATAGCCCGTGCGGCCTGGCCAAAGCCCAGACGGCCGGTGTAATCGTTGTAGAAGTTCTTGTCCCGCGCGCCCATGCCGCCGATATAGAGGGCAAGCTGCTCCTTGATCCGCAACCGGCAGGTCGCCAGATCGTCGCCCATCACCACCCGCACCAGCGGCGCCACATCGAAATCTGCGAGGGTCCGCCCGCTTCTGGCCAGGCCCTTGTCGAGGCTTTCCGCCAGCACGCCAAACCGCTCGGGGCTCTGCCAGATGGGAAACACGCCGTCGGCGAACTCGGCGGCGGCAGCGAGCCCGGCCGGGGTGATCGCCGCGCTGTAAATGGGGATGTCGGGAGCGGCGCCGAGAATCGATTTCAGGGGTTTGCCGAGGCCGGTGGCGCCGGGGCCGGTCGCCGGCAAGTGGTAGATCTCGCCGTCGAAAGTGACCGGTGCTTCGCGGGCCATGATTCGCCGCATGATGGTGGTGTATTCCCGAAAACGGGTGACCGGCTTGCCGTAGGGTACGCCGTGCCAGCCTTCCACCACCTGGGGGCCGGAAGCTCCGAGACCGGCGATAAAGCGGCCGCCGGACAGCTGGTGCAGGCTCATGGCGGTCATCGCCGCCAGCGCCGGCGTACGGGCCGGGATCTGCATCACACAGGTGCCGACACGGATCCTTTCGGTTCGCGCCAGCAGCCAGGTGGCCGAGGTGACGGCATCGGAACCGTAGGCCTCGGACACCCATACCGAATCGAAACCCAGCGCCTCGGCCCTATGTACCAGGGCCAGGGGCATCTCGACCCGTTTGCCGTCGTAGGCGAGCATCAATCCCAGTCGCAACATTATTTTTCTCCGCTGTATGCCGGCTTTCGGCAAGATCCGATCATAGCGAGCAGGGCCTCATCGGGACGAACGGGCTATCAGCCTTCGCCTTCAACGCCCTCGCGATCATTCTCCGCACCACCATTGCGGTATTGAACGGCGTTCAACTGATGGCGCTTCACCAGTTTATGGAAGTCGGACCGATTGCGTCCGGCCAGTTCGGCCGCGAGGGTCATGTTGCCATTGGTGGCGGCGAGCAACTGGGCCAGGTAATCGCGCTCAAAACCCTTTTTGGCGTCGCTGAGGGATGGAATCTTCACCGGCGCCTCCCCTGGCAGCGCCTGCTGGGCCAGGGTCGCGGAAACTACCGGCGCGCCGCTGAGGGCAAAGAGCCGCTCCATGACGTTTTCCAACTGTCGGATATTGCCCGGCCAGTCATAGCCGAGCAGCAGGCCGAGGGCTTCCGGAGCCAGGGATTTCTCCGGCTTGCCGGTACGTCGGGCGATTTTGGCGAGGAAGTGGTCCACCAGCAGGGGAATATCTTCCAGTCGCTCGCGCAACGGCGGCAGCGCGATGTTGACGACGTTGAGCCGGTAGTAGAGGTCCTCGCGAAAGCGTTTCTCAGCGATCGCCGTCTCCAGGTCGATGTGGGTAGCCGAGATGATTCGCACATCGATCGGGATATCCACCCTGCCCCCCACCGGGCGCAGTATGCTTTCCTGCAACACCCGCAGCAGCTTGGCCTGGAGCGCATAGGGCATGTCGCCGATCTCATCCAGCAACACGGTGCCGCCATCGGCGGTACTGAACAGCCCTTCGCGGTCCTGGTTGGCGCCGGTGAAGGCGCCTTTTACATAGCCGAATAATTCCGACTCCAGGAGTTCGTGGGGAATGGCGCTGCAGTTGATGGCGACAAAGGGTTTGTCGGCCCGCGGGCTGTGGCGATGAATACTGTCCGCCAGCAACTCCTTGCCCGTGCCGCTTTCACCGGTGATGAGGATGTTGACGTCGCTGTCGGCGTATAGCCGGGCCTGTTCCAGCAGGCGATACATTCTGCCACTGCGGGTCAACAGCCTGGTATCCCCTGTCGCTGCCGGCTCATCGGTGGGGCAATGGAGCGCCAGGGCATTGCTGAGGGTACTGAACAGTTCGTCCTTGTCCACCGGCTTGGTGAGGAAGGCGAATACGCCTTCGCGGGTGGCGTCCACCGCATCGCGGATGGTGCCGTGAGCCGTGAGCAATATCACCGGCAGCCCCGGCCAGCGCTCCTGAGCGCGGGCAAACAGCGCCATGCCATCCATCGGCTCCATTCTCAGATCGCTGACCAGGACATGCACCTTGTGCCTTTCGAGGACTTCCAGCGCCTCCGCGCCGGAGCGGGCCGACAGCGTCCGGTAGCCATAGGCGGTGAGGCGCATGCCCAGCAGTTGAAGCATACCGGGGTCGTCGTCGACCACCAGAATCAACGGTTCGGTCATGGCGCCACCCGGTTGGGAGTGAGACTGTTCATGTCCGCTTCGATTTCACGTATGCCATTGATCGTAGCTTCGAGCTGCGCCGCCAGATCACTGTTTTTCTCTTCGAGCAGCCGGTAGCTGCGGGCGTGATCGCGCAGCAACGCCACCAGGGCGCGCTCCCCGTCGCTCCAGTGACGATCGTCGCCGAGATCGTTCAACGCCTCGCGCAACAGACCGGGGGTATGCTCCGGATGACAGCTGGCCAACAGCACCCGCTGCAGTTTATGGTCGCGGTCGGAGCCGGCCTCGAGGGCGGTCTCCATCAGGCGGGCGCGCTGCTCCACCATCGGCAGCGCGCACAACAGCTGGCGGGTCACCAGCCAGTACTCGCTGTCGTTTCGCGGCGCTGGAGCAACCGGATCAGCGGCTTCGTCACTGGCGACTTCAGCACTGGCGGGCACGGCTGGCGGCAGTTGCTGGCAACCCACCGTCAGCAGGCCGGCCAGGGCGATGGCCAATGTTCTCATGTCGATTCCTCTAGGTCGTAGAAGGGTAAAGTCAGGCGAAATGTCGCGCCCATGCCGGGTGCCGACTCCACGTCGATCTTGCCGCCCAGCAGCTTCACCGATTCATGAACGATGGCAAGGCCGATGCCGTTGCGCGGCGCAGTGTCCAGTCGCCCCCTCAGCCCTTTGTAAAAAGGCGTGAAGATATGCTCGAACTCATCGGCATCGATACCCGGCCCCCGGTCGATAACGGCCAGCAGCCAGTGGTCGCCCTCCACTGCCCAGGTCACCGTGATCTCACCTGGGCTGGCGCTGAAGTAAAAGGCGTTGCCCACCAGATTCTTGAGAATCATCTCCAGCAACCGCGCATCGCTGGCCACCCGGGGCGGGTCGCCGACGATGTGCCAGTGGACGATCTTGCCGGGAGCGGCCGTTTCGAGACCGCTGCGGATGCTTTCACACAGCGAGCGGATGTCCACAGGCATCAGATGAGTCATCATGCCGTGGGATACGGCATTGTAGTTCAGCATTTGCTGGATAAGTTCTTCCAGGTTGCGGGCATTGCTCCTCAGGATACCGAGCACCGCCGACTGTTCACCATTGAGGTCGCCGGCAACCCCCTCCTGCAACAGGTTACCGGCCTCGATGATGGCGGCCAGGGGCGTTTTCAGTTCGTGGGTGACATGCTGGATGAAAGCCATCTTCTGCCGGTCTCCGGCCAGAACCTGCTGTCGCATCCACTCGAGGCTCTCGCCGAGGGCGACCAGATCCGCAGGGCCACCGACGTGGATCGGGGCATCCCATTGCTGGCGCCCCAGCCCCTTGATTGCCTGGCTCAGCCGCCAGATCGGCCGGGACACCATAAAGGTTCCGACGATCATCAGCAGGAAAGTGCCCGGCAGGGCCATCAGGGTGAACAGGAACAGCTGGTCGACGATCCGGTTGAAGTCCATCTCGCCCTTGCGCAGGGCGGCGCGACGATAACCGGCGGTGCGCTCGAGCAGCGCATCGGTGTGCTCCGTCAACAGCTGGATACGGGGAGACAGCTCCTCGGGGGTAATCAGGTCGGCGGCCATCAAACTCCCTACCTCCATCGCCATGGCGCGCATTTCCAGCAGGTGGCGGCGGTTGTCCGGCTCGGGCATCGCACCTTGCAATACTTCCACCATGCCGTCCATCGCTTGCGTTTTCTGGCGATAAAGTTCGAGAAAGCTGTCATCCCTCAGTAGCAGATACTGGCGCGCCGAGCGCACCAGATCGCGGGTATTCTCGCCAAGGGCGGCGGTGCGACTGATCAACTCGTCCATATCCTGGACCAGGCGGCGCTGGGCGCTGGTCTGATGCTGCAAGGCAATGGCCGCGTAACTGACGGCAACCAGAAGCGGGATAACCGCCAAAATCGTGGCTCCAGCCCATTGCTGCAACAGGGTCAGACGACCCAGTAGCGATGTCGGTTTCAACAGGATCTCCCTTGCTGGTTGCGCCCATTGTGCCGAAAAACTCGGATGTTGCAAACAGGCAACACGCTATCTACTTGAAACCTATAGGCTTTAATAAGAAAAGCGGATTAAAGTTGCAAAAAAGCAACAACACAACCTGGGATGGAATAGAAAAAATACCTTAACGCATTAATAAATAAGGACTTATTTATTTGGCACGGTCCCTGCAACCAACATCAATGCCAATCACTAAAAGGAGCAACACATGAAAATCGCACTTGCAACTCTCTTCGCCCTCGGTCTCACCGGTGCTGCCTTCGCCGCTGACTATGAGTCTGCGCCCACTGATCCGGTGGAACGCTATACCGCCATCTTCCAGCAACTGGATGAAGACGGCAGCCAAAGCCTGTCCGAGGAAGAAGCCAACGCCGCTGGTCTCAACAGCGAGAGCTTTGCTCGCCTCGACACCAATAGCGACAAAGTGCTGAGCCTGGAAGAATTTCTGGTTCTTGCCAACGAAGCCGACGCGCAATCCGGTGGCAGCGGTGCCACTGGTAGCGATGGCGGCACCTACGAGGGTCAGTAAATCCAGACCCTGGCGCGGCGGCAACGCCGCGCCACCCGCCGCCACCAGAAATATGACAATAGCAGAACAAGCGCTACGCCACCAAGGAAAACACCATGTACAAGTACGTCGCTCCCGGGCTGTCGCTGGCCATGCTCTGTGCCCTTCTGACGGTGCCCCACGCCGGCGCTGAAGATCGCACAGGCTTGTATATCGGCGGCAACTATGGGGGTTTCAAGGCTCGGGGCGGAGACTTCGACGACGACAACGACTTGATCGAAGGTCAGCTGGGCTGGCGAATCACGCCCTATGTCGGGATCGAGGGTAACTACATCACCTTTGGCAAATACGGCAACCGGGCGGCATCCGCCGAAGTGGACGGCTACGGCGCCGCGATCGTGGGATACTTTCCCATCAACGACAGTTTCAGCATTTATGCCAAGGGTGGGCAGTTCTGGTGGGACGCCGATGTGAAAGTTCTCGGTGTTACCGATAGCCAGGACGACGACAGTTTCTTTTACGGCTTGGGAGCGAGTTTTCAGGTCGCCGAAATGATCGGCCTCACCGCCGAGTACAAGCGCTTCGAGATCGACTATGACAGCGGCAAATACCCGGTGCCGCCGCGCAGCAGCGATACCGATCTCGACACCGTGACCGTCGGTGTGCGCTTCAGTTTTTGACAGGGACTCTTTTTGACAGGGATTTCATGACAGGGATGTCGATCCACCAACTTCCCGGCCAAGGGGGAGAGCAAACCGGAGGCGCCAGTGGTAAGCGGCGGCGAGTGGTAACGGCGTCGCCATTGCCGCTTCCGGTCACAACGAAGAGAAGAAAAGAGAGAAAGCCCCACCGGCCATCTCGCCCCGATGGCGAATGGCCGGTGGTTTCCCCCATGATGTGCAGACTGTTTACAGATGGAGACAATCATGTCCTACCCAATCAATGTCAAGTTCATCGGCGCCGCGCTGGTGGCATTCGCTCTGCTCGCGGGCTGTGAAAAAGGCCCGGCCGAAAAGACCGGCGAAGCCATCGACGACGCGGCAAGAGAATCGGCTACGCAATTCGAGGACACCTCCGAGCGGTTGAAAGAGAGCGCAGAGCAAACAAGAGACTGTATTGACAGCAACATGGAAAATTGCTGACGGTCCAACCATGGCAGGCTGGTCGGCAGCGCTGTTCTGCATCTCGATCCTGCTCGCTTGCGTGCCGTTGTGGGGCTTGACGGCGATCCCCGCAAGCGTCATCTGGGCGCTGTCGATGACCGGCTTCGTACTCGGCGTACTGTTGCTGTTCATTGGCCCCAGGCCTCCCTTCTGATTCAGGCGCGGGTGGAGCCGCCCTCGCCGCACCGACATACC
>JBAZCN010000135.1:0-9083 GCA_041655035.1 Porticoccaceae bacterium
AGTGTCATCTGGGCGCTGTCGATGACCGGCTTCGTACTCGGCGTACTGTTGCTGTTCATTGGCCCCAGGCCTCCCTTCTGATTCAGGCGCGGGTGGAGCCGCCCTCGCCACCGACATACCATTCCGTTGTTTGCCCCTTCGGGGGCTTTTTTTTCGCCATCAAAATATACATTCTTGTAAATTAAAAATATTCGCTGTACCTTTGTCTTGCCACCCCGAATAACAACATGACATAAGGACAACACCATGGCCTCGACATACCACAGGCAACGGCTGGCCGGCGGAGCGCTTGCCGCCCTCGCGCTCACCTCCACAGCCTTCGCCAGCGATAAGTGCAGCATCGATACCATCCAGCGCTATGCCCCTGCCGGCACCACGATCATCGCTGCGGCTCCGTCGCCCGAACCGGTGGCCCATTGCCGCGTTGAGGGCTATGTCACCACCACCGACCCGGGACCCAACCAGGTCAATTTCCGCCTTCAGCTGCCCGACAAGGACTGGGCCGGACGCTACTTTTTCATCGGTATGGGGGGATCGGCCGGTTATGTGCCCTCTGACTCCCAGGTCCCGGCGGGCAACCCGCTGCTGGGCGGCTTCGCGGTGGCCGGCACCGACACCGGCCGCCAGGGCCATATGCTCGACTGGGATTTCGTCGGCGAGAGCGAAGCCAAGGCACTCGACCACCGGGATCGCGGCGCCCATGTGACCAATGTCGCGGCGCAGCAGATCACCAGGTCCTACTATGATGTCGACACCATGTATCGCTACATGTCCGGCTGTTCCGGCGGCGGGCGCATGAGCACCGAAGCCATCGAGCGCCACCCGGAGGACTTCGACGGTGTGGTACTGGGTGCCCCCGGCGACTGGACCACCATCCTCTCCTTTGTCTACAACGCCCAGCAGATGACCCGCGAGCCGGGTTCGTGGCTGTCCCCCACCAAGCTGGCGATGCTGGAACAAAAGGTCACCGCCCACTGCGACGCGCTGGATGGTGCCGAAGACGGCCTCATCTGGGACGAGCGCGCGTGCAGCTACGACTTCGACCAGCTCAAGTGTGCCGACGGCGATGGCGCCGACTGCCTTACCGGGCCGGAGATCAAGAGCGTCAAGGCGATACTCGAAGGTCCGATAGGCCCCGACGGCAAGCCCATTCGGCCCGGCTGGCCGATCTCCAACATGTCCGTCTGGTCAGGGTTCCTCGGCCCGGTACCGCCGCCCTGGTCACCGGAAGCGTCCATGGAAAACATCGCCAAAAGCTCCGGCGGCTATGTCATCGCCAGCACCATGGCCAATGTCTATATGCGCCCCGGCATCGATGTGCTGACCGAGATCGATCTCACCAACCAGGACCATCTGGACGCCTGGGTAGCGGGCCAGGAAAAAGTGCAGTTTGGCCTGCCCTTCAGCGGCGATCTGCGCAAATACCAGGACAACGGCGGCAAGCTGATCCTCTGGAACGGTGTCAGCGACCCCTGTTGTCTCGACACCAAGATGAACGAGTACTACCACAAGGTCGCCGAGAACATCGGCAGCGTGGCCAAGACCGATGAGTTCGCCAAGTACTACCGCATACCCGGCATGGCCCACTGCGGCGGTGGCACCGGACCCCAGGATGCGCCGGACCAAATGATCCGCGCCATGATCGACTGGGTCGAAAACGGTGTCGAACCCGCTGCGATCGTCGCCCACCGGGGCGCGGACCGCGCCAAGCTGATGTTCGCCGACCCGGCCACCGGCCAGGTCTCCGGGGTGCTGATTCCACCGCCCCAGGGGGTGCCCCACGACTTCACCCTGTGTCCCTACCCCCAGGTGCCGACCTTCGACAAGAGCATGGCGAACGCCGAGGGCGCGGTGCACGACGCGAAAAACTGGAGCTGCCGACTGCCGTGATAAAACTGCGCCGGCCGGAAGGATATCTCCCGCCGGGCGAGGCGGCAGGCCATCCGGCGACCGGGCTCCCACCACGGTGGGCGGCCCGGTTAACCGGGCAGGGCAGCCGGCTCCCTTGACGGAGAGCAAAGGCCCGACATCACAAGACCCACCGAATCACCAACAACGGAACGATCCAATGAAACAATCATTCGTCCCCCACTACCTCACCGCCGTCGCTCTCGCCGCCGGCCTCGGCAGCGCCGCGGTCCAGGCGAAACCGGACTGCACCACCGATGCCATCCAGGCCCTTGCCCCCAACGGCGTCGCCATCGACAGCGCAGAACCCACGGCGGAACCGGCGCCGCACTGCAAAATCGACGGCCACATCATCACTGCCAACCCCGGCCCCAACCAGGTCAACTTCCGCCTGCAGCTACCCGACAACAACTGGAACCAGCGCTACTACTTCATCGGCCTCGGCGGGTCGGCGGGCTATGTGCCCACCGACTCCCAGATCCCCGCCGGCAATCCTCTGCACGCCGGCTTTGCCGTGGCCGGCACCGACACCGGGCGCCAGGGCCATATGCTCGACTGGGGCTTTCTGACGGATCCCGCCAAAGCCGAGGATCATACCCATAGAGCGATGCATCTGACCGCCGTGTCCACCCAGGCCATCACCAAGGCCTACTACGACAGCGACACCCTCTATCGCTATATGTCCGGTTGCTCCGGCGGTGGGCGCATGGCCACCGAATCCATCACCCGCCACCCCGAGGATTTCGACGGCGTGCTGCTCGGCGCCCCCGGCGGTCGCAGCAACATGACCATGGCCGCCTTTATCTACAACGCCCAGCAAATGAATCGTGAGCCCGGAGCCTGGCTGTCACCGGCAAAACTCGCCATGCTCGACGACAAAGTCACCGCGGCCTGTGATCTGCTCGATGGCGCAAAGGACGACATCATCGCCGATCACCGCGCCTGCTCCTTCGACTTCGAGTCCATCAAATGCACCGCGGGCGACGGCCCCGAGTGCCTGACGGAACCGGAACTCAAAAGCGTCAAGGCCGTGCTCGAGGGCCCCATTGGACCCGATGGCAAGCCCCTCAAGCCCGGCTATCCGATTTCCAACATCAGCGTCTGGTCGGGCTTTCTCGGCCATGTACCGCCACCCTGGTCCGATGAGGCCAGCATGGAAAACATGGCCAAATCGTCCAGCGGCTATGTGATCGGCAGCTCCCAGGCCAAGGTGTTGTTCGGCGACGATTTCAACGCCCTCGAGGATCTCGACTTCAACAACGCCGAGCAGATCGCCGCCTGGAAGCGGCGCTCGCAGGAAATCGGTTTCGGCACCCCCTACTCCGCCGACCTCCGCGGCCTGCAGAAAAGCGGCGGCAAGGTACTGATGTGGAACGGCGTCAGCGACCCCTGCTGCATCGACACCGAGCTTGAAGAGTACTATCTGGAAGCGGGCGAAAAAGTCGGCGGCCTGGATAAACTCGAACAGTTCGCCACCTACTACCGGGTGCCCGGCATGGCGCACTGCGGCGGCGGCACCGGTCCCCAGGACGCGCCGGACCAGTTCCTCAACGCCCTCATCGACTGGGTCGAAAATGACAAGAAACCGGGCACCATCGTGACCCATCGCGGCGCTGATCGCGCCCAGCTACTGTTCGCCGACCCAGCCACCGGCCAGGCATCGGGCGTGATCGTCCCGCCACCCACAGGTGTCTCGCGGGATTTCGTGCTCTGCCCCCACCCGCAAGTGGCGAAGTTCGACAACAGCAAGTCAACCGACCCTAAGGCTGTGTACAACGCCGCCAACTGGTCGTGTCAACAGCAGGGCTAGCCCTGCTCCGGCTTGCGCCGCCGTGAAGGCCGGGGCCTCACGGCGGCGGAGCCAAGAGTGATCCAGCCCAGCCAAAGCCCTGAAAACAGGGCTTTGGCTCTTCCGCAAGCAGAGCGATGCCGCCACCCGCGGCAAATTGCCGCAGCCGATTCTCAAGCAATCCTCAACTAACCGGCCGCCTCGTGGCACAATAGCCTGTCGCGCGATAGCGACGTCCTGCCCCCATCCACAGATAGCACCTGGAGGAGACAATGGAGCTCGACCCGTTCGTTCTGGCCAGAATCCAGTTCGCCGCCAACATCAGCTTCCACATTCTGTTTCCCGCCATCACCATCGGCCTCGCCTGGCTGCTGCTGTACTTCCGCATCCGCCATACCCTGTCGCGGGACAGGCTCTGGGAATACGCCTACAATTTCTGGGTCAAGATCTTCGCCCTCAGCTTTGCCCTCGGCGTGGTGTCCGGCGTCACCATGAGTTTCCAGTTCGGCACCAACTGGCCGGGTTTCATGGAAAGGGCCGGCAATATCGCCGGGCCACTACTGGGCTATGAGGTGCTGACCGCATTCTTTCTCGAAGCCTCGTTTCTCGGCATCATGCTGTTTGGCAAAAACCGGGTCTCGAACCGGGTGCACCTGATCGCGACGCTCCTGGTTGCCTTCGGTACCACCCTGTCGGCGTTCTGGATCCTCAGCCTCAACTCGTGGATGCAAACCCCCGCGGGCTACCGCATCGAAAACGGCGAATTCCTGGTGGAGAGCTGGTGGGCGGTGATCTTCAATCCGTCCTTCCCCTATCGCTTCACTCATATGCTGATCGCGTCATTGCTCACCAGTTCCTTCCTGGTGGCCGGCCTCAGCGCCTGGCGTGCGCTGAAAGGCATGGACGGGCCCGGCACCTGGAAGGTGATGCGCACCGGTGTCATGGCCGCCGCCGTGCTCACCCCGCTGCAAATATTTGTGGGTGATCTGCACGGGCTCAATACCCTCGAACACCAGCCGGCCAAGATAGCCGCTGTTGAGGCGGTGTGGGAAACCGAACGCGGCGCCCCTCTGGTCCTGTTCGGGTTGCCGGATGAACAGCGCCGGGATACTCGATGGGCCATCGAAATCCCCAGGGGAGCGAGCCTGATCCTGACCCACGACCTGGATGGCGAGATCCGCGGGCTCGACGAATTTGTCGACGAACATCCGCCGGTAGCCATCGTTTTCTGGGCGTTCCGGATCATGGTCGGCATCGGGTTTCTGATGCTGCTGGTGGCCTGGTGGGCGAGCTGGTCCCTCCGCGGCGGCCGGGCGCCAAGCAGGCCATTGCTGCACGCCTTGTCGTGGATGACCTTTTCCGGCTGGGGAGCAGTGCTGGCCGGCTGGTACGTCACCGAGATCGGCCGTCAGCCATGGATCATTCACGGCCTGCTGCGCGTCAGGGACATCGTTGCCGACCACAGCAGCGCCACCGTTGCCGGCACTCTCACCGGCTACCTGTTGCTGTATGGCTTTTTGCTGGCATCCTATATCGGCGCCCTGCGCTATCTGGCCACCAAGCCGGCGCGCTCACTCGAGCTTGGCCCCGGCTACACCAGCCGCAAATCACCCACGGCCTGAGGCGGAGGTTTCGACATGGAATACTGGCTACCCGTTGTCTACGTCAGCGTCATGGGCCTTGCCCTGCTGATCTATGTGATTCTGGACGGCTACGATCTGGGAGTGGGTATCTTGCTGCCCGCCGCCGACGAAGCGGAAAAAGACACCATGATCGCCTCCATCGGCCCCTTCTGGGATGCCAATGAAACCTGGATCGTTCTCGGTATCGGCGTTCTGCTGATCGCCTTCCCCAAAGCCCATGGCCTGGTGCTCACCAGCTTGTATATTCCCGTCACGCTGATGTTGTTTGGCCTGATCCTGCGCGGGGTGGCTTTCGATATGAGGGTAAAGGGCGGCGATGCGCGCAAGATCATGTGGAACCGCGCTTTCTTTGCCGGTTCGCTGATCGCCGCCACCGCCCAGGGCTGGATGCTCGGGTCTTATATCACCGGGCTGCAGAACAACCTGATGAGCCTGGTGTTTTCGGCACTGATCGCCGTTACCCTGCCATCGTTGTATATTCTGCTCGGCGCCGCCTGGCTGATGATGAAAACCGAGAGCGCGCTGTTTGGCAAAGCGGTCACCTGGGCGAGGATTGCCCTGTTGCCGATGGGCATCTGCCTGGTACTGGTATCGATCGCCACGCCGCTGGCCAGCGCCGTGATCGCCGATCGCTGGTTCACCCTCCCTGCCGCCATCGGCCTGCTGCCCATTCCCCTGTCGTGCATACTCATCTTCATCGGCATGAGCTGGCTGCTGACCAAACCCGTCCTGCTCAGACGGGGCTGGGGCTGGCTACTGTTCGCCGGCCTGGTGGTGCTGTGCCTCATGGCCTCGCTGGGGCTGGCCTACAGCATCTTTCCCGACATCATCATCGGACAGATGGATATCTGGACGGCGGCCGCGGCCACCAACTCCCTGGTATTCATGCTCTACGGCATCGCCATCACCCTGCCCGCGATCTTCGGCTACAACATCTATGTGTACTGGATATTCCACGGCAAGACCACCGAGCTCAGCTACGAATAGCCCTGAGCGAGTCCGATGGCGGAGCGGTCGGTCACCGCCCGCCGCGAGTCGCAATACAGAAGGCAGGAATATCGCTAACCGGTTTTGCGCGCCAGGTGTACGTCGTGGAGAGTGCTGATCATCTGGTCCTCGTCGGCAAAGCGCGAAGCGAGGGCTTCCGCCAGGGTGGAGAGGTCGGCGGCCAGATCGGCAGTAGTGGCGCAGGATTCGTACTTCTCGTCGAAGCCCAGTGCCTTTTGGGTGCTGTCCTCGATCGAAGCCATCAAGCGGCTGCCGAGTTCAACCGCCTGGTGGTCGTCGAATTCCAGGCCCTCGGCGATCAGCCCTCGATAAAACTCGAAATGACCGGCAGAAACATAGTCGATCAACAATGATCGGAAGGTCTGAAGCTTGCCGCCCAGCTGTAAGCCCGCCTGGTCAAAATCCTGTCGGGCGGCAAATTCACTGAGCAGCACAATCAGTTCATGGCGCTGTTCGAGCCAGCGATCTATGGCCTGATCGAAACCCTTCCAGCGTTGCAAAGCCTGGGTTGATCGCTTGAGCATGAGATATCCTTGTCATCTCGGCCCTGTAGCTTATGCCAGTCCCTGCCAGCGTGCAAACGGCTTCCACACCGTCAGGCGCATGCCGACAGTACCCGAGAGCCGCGCTTGTGCAACAAATCCACCTCTCCGCGCTCCTATAAAATAGCGACCCGGCCTATTGTGACTGAGCGAGGTGTTCACCATGAAGCGGATCCAGGACGACGTCTGGGAAACAACCGTAGAGAAGCCATTTCCCGGGCTCACCACCCATGCCTACCTGCTGATTCGAGACGGGGGCAACGTATTGTTCTACAACACCAGCCACCGCGATGACATCGACATCTTCGCGGCGCTGGGCGGCGTGGCGTTCCAGCTGCTGAGCCACCGGGATGAACTGGGCGACAGCATCGCAGTGATTCGCCAGCGCTACGGCGCCCGCCTGGCCGGCCATATCCGCGAACAGGACGAATTCTCCCGTATCCAGCCGCCGGATATCCTGTTCGACAAGCGTGAGGTCATTCTCGGCAATATCGAGGTGATTCCCTCGCCCGGCCACTCGCCGGGGAGTACCTGCTTCCTGGCGAGCCCGGCCAATGGCAAGCGCTATCTGTTCACTGGCGACACCATATACCGCGGCGAGGACGGCAGTTGGCAAGCGGGTTTTATCCCTGGTTACAGCAAAGCGGAAGACAGGGAAACACTGGCTGACAGCCTCAGGCTGCTGCAAACACTTCAACCGCACCTGGTGTTCTCCAGCGCCTTCGGCGGCAGTGAGGGGTTTCAGGAAATATTTCCGGCCGACTGGCGAGGCCACGTGGAACGAGCGCTCGAGGGTCTGCTTGGGTAGGTTTCCGGGCCGGCACCAGATATATCGATCGACGGCATGTAAAGCCAACCTGATAAATCAATATCGAGTTCTGGGCAATGATTAAAATGACTGGAAATACGGAAATCAAAGCCAGGCATAAAGCTACCTGTCACTGTGGTTCAGTTGAACTAGAGCTGGACCTGCCCAATGGAATAGATGACCCGCGCCGTTGTGATTGTTCCATGTGCCGTCGCAAAGGTGCAATCGTCGCATCGGTATCGCTGTCAGGCATCCGCATTGTTAAGGGACATCACGTATTGAGGCTGTATCGATTCAACAGCAATACCGCAAAGCATTATTGCTGTTCAAATTGTGGTATTCATAGCCATCACCAGCGCCGCTCAAACGCGGAGCAATACGGCTTTCTGTCGGCTGCCTTGCCGGAGTGAACCCGTCAGCGAAACCTGGCGTGAGCCAGACGTCTGGCGTTTGCCACTGCTCCCCGATGTACAGGCGCCAGGCCTTTGCCCAGGACGTCAAGCACTGCTGTTTGCATTTGTGTCACGACAGCAAAAGGCTCGCGTTTCAGCGACGGCAGCCAGAACGGGAGAAGGAATGACCTGGTCAGGGCCAGGTTGGCCCGCGCCGCTTCAATGGCCATGTCTTTCAGGGATTCACTGAATGCGGCGGCCTTTTCCTCGCTCATGAGCTTGAATTCCTTGCGGTCGCGTTCCGACGGCACGGGGCTGGCCATGGCCAGGCGGATCAATCGATGGGCAACAACTTGCGGTACAGCCAGTGTGAGCTGTGCGGACATGGTAACCAGGGATTTTGTCTTGCCTGTACGGCTTGAGGGCATTGCTATTCCTCGGTGGCTTGTCGTTGATGACGCGCTGACTATATGCCTTTAAGTGCCTCACTACAATTTCGATAAACATCACTTATGCGCACTACACTGGGGGTGGAGCGGCCGGAGGTTCAAACCCCGCCGTTCCAGCCAATTTCTGTATCAGAATCAAAAAGAAAGCTGGTCTCATTCCCTCCTTCCACTCTATACCTGTTCCACGGCCCGCCGCCTGTGCAGCATGGACAACACCACCCCCACGGCGAGGGCCGCCAGCAAATGTTTGAGGGAATGGCCGCTGATCACGCCAAGGACCTGGTAGATTTGCGCATCCAGCAGCTCCGCCACCTTGGCAAGTCCGTACAAGCCCACCAGCGGGATCAGGTCGGTGGCGCGGGTAAAGCGCGACCTGTGGGTCAGGGCCACCAGGGGAATAACCACCATCGGCAGAAACTGCACCAGCAAGTAGGGGCGCAGGTCGCCCCGCCCCGCCTGCTCGCCGATATGCCAGTAGATCACGGAGGCAAGCCCCGCCAGCAGCAGCGGGTAGAGCAGCCGTTTTTGCAGCTCGCCCCCGAGG
>JBAZCN010000136.1:0-8905 GCA_041655035.1 Porticoccaceae bacterium
TCACGGCGACTCCCACCTCGGCAACAGCTACCTGCGCACCAATGGCGAACGGGTGTGGCTCGACTGGCAACTGGTGCGCAAGGGCAGGCCGTGGCGGGATGTGACCTACTTCATGCTCGGCTCCCTCACCATTGAGGAGCGCCGCAGCGCCGAGCGGGACTTGCTGCGTCACTATCGCCAGGCGCTGGTGGCAGGGGGGGCGAAGGACGTCATCAGCGACGACGAGGTGTTTCGCCAGTACCGCCACTGGCCCATCTACGGGATGCAGTCGTGGATCGCCAATATGGACGAGTGGGGCCAGACAGGGTTCCCCATGGTGCAGCGGTTCTTCACCGCGGCCGCCGATCTCGATACCCTCGCGCTATTGGAAAGTGTCGGTTGATATTCAACAATCATCGCTCATTAGGGAGTGAAGCCAATGAACAGAGATTATGACGTCATCATCGTCGGCGCGGGCCACAACGGCCTGACCGCGGCGGGTTACCTGGCCCGCGCCGGCAAGAAGGTGCTGGTAGTGGAGCGCAACGCCAAGGTGGGTGGCATGACCACCTCCGGCTACATGATTCCGGAGGCTCCCCAGCATCTGGTGACTCCCTGCGCGGTGGAAATCATCTACCTCCGCCAGACCGGCGTCATCGAAGACCTGGAACTGGCCAAGCACGGGCTGAGCATGATCGAGCCCGATCCCCCGTATGCCTATCTCCATCCCGACGGCACGTCCATCTGCCTGTTCCGCGATCCCAAGCGCACTGCCGACGATATCGCCCGCATTCATGCGGGGGATGGCAAGGCCTACCTGAAATTCATGGAGGTGCTGAACGCGCTCTTTGAAATCGGCTCGCCGATCATGGCCCTCGACCAGGGGCGGCCGCAGCCAAAGGTGCTGATGAAACTGATCGGCGCCCTGATTCGCAACCGCAAGTTGCGGCGCGAACTGGAAGCCATCGCCTCGGCGACCTCCGACCAGGTGGCCTGCGAATGGTTCGAACACCCCGCCACCATCGCCTACCTGACGGGCATTGCCGCCGGCGCCGGCCCCATCGACCAGGATGGCAACGCCGCCGCCTACACCATGATCAGCATGCTGCACAACATCGGCACCGGCAAACCCATCGGCAGCCTCCAGGCGCTGGCCGACTCGCTGGCTGCCAGTGTCGAAGCCTCCGGCGGCACTGTCATGGTCAACGCGCCGGTCGCCGAGATTCTCGTCGAGGGCGGTGAAACCAAGGGCGTGCGCCTCGAAGACGGTCGCGTCATCGGCGCCAAGGTGGTGGTGGCCACCTGTGATCCCCGCCTCGCCTATCAGATGGTGACCCCGGGCGGGATCGAGCGCCGCCTGTTGCAACGCATGGAGCACGCCCCCATGGCCCGCGACAACGGCGCCCCGTTCCTCGCCAACGTGGCGATGTCCGGGCCGCTGACTCTCAAGCGCCACCAGGACCTGCGCCACGACGACGCCGATCTCAGCAAGGCGGTGGGCATGATCGGTCTCGTCGAGGACGTGCGGGAAATGTTCTGGGCAGCGCGGCGCGGTGAAATCCCGGCCCGCCACGCCATGTCGGTGACACCTCTCAGCAATATCGAGCCCAGCCAGGCGCCGGACGGGCAGTCCATCGCCTACATCTATCTGGCGGCCAGCGCGGTCAAACTCCGCGATGGCGAATGGACCCAGGAGCGTAAGGATTATGCCATGCAGTCCATTCTCGCTCAGTGTTCCGAGTTCTACGACGGCTTCGAGTCGGAGATCGGCCGCTTTGTGGAATCTCCCATCGACCGCCAGAAGCGGGTCAATATCACCAATGGTTGTGTGACCCATATCGACTTCGCCTCCAGCCGCTCCGGACTCAAGCGCCCGGCCTACGGTCTCGGCGGACCGAAGCCGGTGGTTCCCGGGTTCTTCCTCGGTGGCGCCGGTATTCATCCCGGCGGAGGCGTGACCGGCCTGCCCGGCAGGATCACGGCCGACCGGGTCAAGCATTACCTGAAAAAGAACCCCTGAGCGCACCTTTGCCGAGAGCCGCAGCGGGGTCTGTTGACGTTTCAGTAAAATAAAGGACTCTGTTCATGGCGGCGGTTCCGGCGGTGCGCTTCGTTCCTCAGCGCACCCTATGGCCCTCTCATAGGGTGTGCCGACGCAGAAGGCGCACCGGCGATATCAGCCGCAGCGAGCGTGGCAGGTGAATCGTTGACAAGACCCCAGGAGGGCGGAACCATCCTCCTGTGCGTTGCCCAGGAGAGGACGGCGGGCGATGGCCCGCTATCACGGGTGTTTTATCAATCGCTAACAGGAGTCAGCCATGTCGCTTGATCATTACGTTACTCTTGGACGATCGGGACTGCGGGTCAGCCCCCTGTGCCTTGGCGCCATGACCTTTGGCGAGGATTGGTCGATCGGCGCCAGTGTCGAGGAAAGTTGCCGGGTACTGGACCGCTATCGGGAACTGGGTGGCAACTTTATCGATACCGCCAACGGCTACAGCCACGGGCACTCGGAAAAGATCATCGGCGACCATCTCGGCAGGCACGCCTCCCTGCGTCACCAGATGGTGATCGCCACCAAGTTTTTCGCCAGCATGCGCACCGGCGACCCCAATGCCGGCGGCGCCGGGCGCAAGAACATCGTCTGGGCCTGCGACGAATCGCTGCGCCGTCTGCAGACGGATTATATCGACCTGTACTGGATGCACTGCTGGGATCACCACACGCCCATCGAGGAAACCCTACGGGCGCTGGACGATCTGGTCAGTGCCGGCAAAGTCCGTCATATCGGCTTTTCCGATACCCCGGCGTGGAAGACCGCCCAGGCCCAGATGCTCGCCGCCCTCCATCACTGGGAACCGCTGATCGCCCTGCAACTGGAATACTCCCTGCTGGAACGCACCATCGAAGGCGAATTTTTCCCGATGGTGAGGGAATTTGGCCTCGGTATCACCCCCTGGAGCCCGCTGCGCTCGGGCCTGTTGTCCGGTAAATACCGCCGCGACGATCATCAGAACAAGAGCGGCCGCCAGGCGATGGGCATGAACAACGTCGACGAGCGCAGTCTGGATATAATCGAAGCGGTGGTGGCCGTGGCCGAAGAAATCGGCTCCACCCCGGCGCGGGTGGCCCTGAGCTGGGTGTGCCGACAGGCGGAAGTGACGTCCCCCATCATTGGCGCCCGCACCCTGGCGCAACTGGAGGACAACGTCCAGTGTCTCGATTTGGCATTGGGCGATGAACATCTTGCGCGGCTCAGCGACCTTACCAGGCCAGTACTCAGTTTTCCCCATCCTTTTCTGGCGCATTCTGCCGGATTCCGCAACGGCGGCACCACCATCAACGGTGAAAAGGGAATGCTAAGCCCGCTGGCATTGCCGGTTGGCAAGGAAAGCTACTAGGGTCCGTCGACCTTTCGAAACAGGCTGCAGACATATGTTTTTATGTCTGCGTCTGGGGTGCGCTTCGTTCCTCAGCGCACCCCAGGAATCGGAACGCACTACGAAAGGGAATCACGCACTACGAAAGGGAATAAGGTGTGCTGACGCGCGCACCAGCGGCGTTTGCCGCGCGGTGCATGCCTGCGTTTGAGCGGCCGGCTTTTTTAACAAAAGCCATCAAGGAAAGAGTCCAATCACTGGGGCTGGAGCAGAATAGCCTCTGCGTATCGGCCCCAGCGATACGATGTCATATTTCACCGAATTATTCGGGCACTGGGTAAAAATACCGCTCATGCAGGGTGCCATCGCCGATCACGTAGGTCTCGATGGTGGTGGTGTAGGTGCCGGGCTGGCTGCGACGGTGATTCTTGACATAGCAGGCCACCTCGTCGCCGTTGATCAGGGTATCCACCTCTTCCATTTCCACCTCGTCGCCGAACTGGGTCCACATATCCTCGAGGGCCTGCCAGCCGTCCAGGATTGGGCCGCCGACATATTCGAAGGTCAGGCCTTTGGGCGCCAACTGCCGGTAGTGTTCCGCCAGTTCCTGGCGCTTGCCCTCGTTCCACAGCTGGATTTTTTTGGCGATGAATGCGCGGATGGTGTTGTTGTCGGGTCTTGGCATGATGGCTCCTGCTCGCTGGTTGTAGGTTATCTGGTTGTGGATTGTCTGGCGGATCAGATCATGGGGATCACAGTTCCTGCCACCAGGGCAAGGTGCTGCCCCGGGCGCTGAGCCGTGACCAGGCACGTTCGGCCGCCGCCGCGGACTGGTCCCGCGATGTGCCGAGGCCGGTCAGGCACAGTGCTGCGATGTCCAGAATGTACTGCCTGTTGCGCTGTTGGCCGTGGGCGAGGCGCTTGATGGCCTGGGTGGTGGTGCCGACCACCATATCCATGGCGGCATCCATGGAGTCGAAGCGAACGATGCCTTGGCGCCTGGCGTCCTCGAGAGGGTCGGCGACGATGGCGTAAAGCGAATCGAGGTGGGAAAACTGTTCGATGAAGTCGATGCTGGCGGTAAAAAGCCCCCAGCGGGGCTCCATCGCCGCGCGCGCCAGGGTGAGCACCGGGCCGCCGGCGGTACGTGTTGCCGGGTCGCTTTCCTGGCTGAACAGGTCGCGATAATTGCCGAGAGTTTCCTCCGCCAGTTGCCGACCGAGCTCAGCCACCGCCTCTTCAAGGGTCTCGAAGTACTTGTAGAACGTGCCCCGCGAGACATCGGCGCGACGTACCACGTCGTCGATCACCGCGGCGCGACCCCGGCCCCACGGCTCGTAGACGTCGAGGGTTGCTTCCAGCAGGCGCGCCCGCATCCGTTCGCGCTTCTGCCGGGCGGCCCGCACCCGGAAATCTTCTGCCAGGCCGTCACTGCCGGGCTGTCGCTCTGGCTGTCTGGTCATGATGGCTTCATGGTCACTTGGGACGAGCCATTGTAACCCCATTATCGGCAACCCCGTCATCAGATCTGGTCGGCAATATCAGCCAGCAGCATCAGGTTCGAATCCTTGCCCAGCAGCGCGCGGCCATACAGTTCGAGTGACAGCCGGCTGTTCAGGGCATTGTGGCGGCTGGCAAAACTCAGGTCGCGCCAGAAACGCACCAGCGGGTTGCCGTCGGCAAAGCCGGAGGGGCCTGCGATATCCATCAGCCGTTCGCCGGCGCGGCGCAATTGCTGCATGGCGTAGCCGCAGTCTGCCTGGATACGGGCCTTGTCGAAACCGGTCAGAACCCGGGTCTGGGCCACTTCATCCATATAGGACGCCGCGCGGCGGATATGCAGCCAGGCGGAATCGATCTCCATGGCCGCCTCGCCGAGCTGATAGACCAGCACTTCCGAGCTGGCCTGGTTCTGGTAATGCCAGCCCACCACGGCCTTGCTTTTCATATTCTCCGTCACCAGTTCGAGCAAGGCGCTGGCGGCACCGAGGGTCGGGCTCAGTACGCCGAGGGGAAACAGCGGTTCCTGGGGCACCCGCTCCTTGGCTTCGAGTCCTGGAATAGTGAGTAACTGGGCCTGGGTGGGCATCCGCGATCTCAGCATCATCAGGGCGTCGGGGACGAAGACACCCTCGGCGACGATGGTGTTGCTGCCGGATCCTTTGACACCGAGTACATGCCAGGTATCGACGATCCTGACCTCGTCGCTGCCGGTCAGGGGGATGATGGCAAACGCGGTATCGATCACCTGTCCCTCGCCGTCGAGCACCTTGACCGAATTCATCGCCCAGTCGGCGTGCAGGCAACCGGAGCCGTAGCCCCATTGGCCAGTGACGCTATAGCCGCCTGCGCAGGGGGTGGCCGTGGCGGTGAGGCTGGTGACGCTGCAAAACAGTTCCTCGCCGGTCTTGAACAGGATCTCCGTCGCCGCGGGTGGCATGCCGGCGGCGGTGCCGGTGCATCCCGACAAGAGACCGAAGGCCCAGGCACTACCGGCACAGCCTTTGGCGAGCTCCGCCACGGTCTGCATATGGGTGAGGATATTGCAGCCGTAACCGCCGGCGCGGCGCGGCGCCATCATGCGCAGCAGGCCGCTTTCCCGCATGGCCCTGAACACCGGCTCGGGAATCCGTCCTTCCCGTTCCGCCTGATCGGCATGGGCCATCAGCAGTGGGCGCAGGGAGGCGGCGATGGCGACCGGATCAAAGTCGGGGTCGTCATTGTTGAAACGAAAGTTGAGATGGGTGCGCAGGGCCATCAATGTTCTCCGGGCGGTTATTGGAGCTTTTTATCATAATGACAGTTGTGTATATTCTTTGTCAACAAGCGCGGCGCTGGCGTTTCCGGTCAGCGGTTGTCCGACTGCCCGGAAATACAAGCGCTACGCAGCCGAGGCAGCTCAAGGGGCGACTTCCGGCCCCAGGGTTTCCGGCAGAGTGGTTCAGATAGCTGGCGATATCGAGCTCGGGATGTGCGGTCGTTGTGCTGGAGTGGTGGTCGTGGCCGAGATCAATGAGTGTTCCGAGGTGTGCGCTTGTTGATCCAGCGCGCGGCATCTTCGCCGAACATGGGTTGAGCAATATGAAAACCCTGGGCAATTTCACAGCCTGTGTCCCTGAGAAATTGCAAGGTGGGTTCGTCTTCGACACCTTCGGCCACCGACCTGAGCCCGAGTGACCGGCCGAGTTCGATAATGGCTTTGACGACGGAGCGGGACTCGCCCGATGCGAGGGCGGTACCGACGAAGCGTCTGTCAATCTTGATTTCCGAAAAGGGCAGGCGTGTCAGCAGCAACATCGACGAATAGCCAGAGCCGAAATCGTCGATGGACACCTGAAACCCCTTGATCCGCAACCGTGTCAGCAGTTCAAGAGAGCGTGAGGGATCTTCTATCGCGCTGGTTTCGGTCAGTTCCAGGACGACCTGTTCCGGAGGGACGCGATAGGATGCGCACAGGCAGGTCATCGCCTCGAAAAATCGCGGTTCGGCAAGATTTCGGGTGGAGAGATTGATGGACAGCGACAGCGGCGTGTTTCCGGTTGCCCACTCCGGAGTTGGCGACCTGTCGCTGTCCGCCGACAGAATATGGGTGCTGAACCAGAGCAATGCCTGGCGGACGATTTGAACGGTGAATTGACCAATGAGTCCCGACCGCTCGACAACGGGAATGAACCGGCCGGGTTCGATGAGGCCCTGGGTTGGGTGACGCCACCTTGCCAGTGCTTCGAATCCTGCGATTCGTCCGTCGTGGCAGCGGATCTGTGGCTGGTATGTCAGCGTAAACTCGTTGTTCTTGATCGCCCGGTAGATGGCAGGGAGGCTTATCTCCTTTGGCTCGCGGGATTCGGGCTTCTTTCCCGGCGCCGCGGTAATATTCCTTGAAGCCAGGGCCTGGTCCAGCACCTTGCGCAAATGGCCCGGAAAAAACGGTTTTGCCAGATGCCCGATGACGTTAAGGCCGCGCTCCCTGGCAAGTCGGGATGCGGCGTCGAGTATCCTCGGGTTGACGCCGCCCAACAGGACGATACCGGCATCGCATTCCCGGGTGGCCAGCAGGTCGATGATGTCCAGGCTGTGCTGCGACATGGACAGGCCGAGGACGATGCAACCTGGCCGCACTTCGCCGAGAGCGTAGACAAAACTTTCGGGATCCGTGGTTGTCCGCGACTGTACCCCGAGGCTCTCCGCGATGAGAGTCAGTGTCTGGATCGCTTCCTGATCATCCTCAAGAATCAAGACTGTCCGATGATCATCCATTTCCTATCTTCCGTAGTGTGTCTGATCCGCTTCCGATACCTTGCCTGCAAGGTGAATGCCCGCTGGTGACGGTGGCGGTACGCCGTCCTTACGCTGGATATCTTGTGGTCCGCGCTGATGGTATCCTTGGGGTCGTACTGTCTCGACCGTCGTGAGCGAGAAAGGTGTCGTTTGCCTTCGCCTGACCTTCCTGTTTTCCGGCTGCAACTGGCCGTCCGGGCACGGCGAAGTGGCCGGTGCCGGGGTGGTGATTTACGGTGATCGAGAATCCATATGGCGCTCGCCGGTGTTCTTGGTGGTGACAGTCGGCGTGGCGGCCGCATCGAACTATGCGACACAAATGAGTCGATGTCAACACAATTGAGGCGGTAGGTGTTCGGGTTTCTCATGCATGCAAACTGTTTTTTTAAAGTTAATATAAAACAAAGGGTTGAATAAGCCTGTGACGCGCCGAAAGACAGAAATCTCCAGCGCCTCCCGTGTCGACAAGGAAGTGGATGGGTTTGGTGAGCGTATGAATATGGCGATAACGCGAGCCGGAGGCGCTACAATCATGTCGAAAAAGGCAGGGGTATCGACCTCGGTCCTGAGAAAATGGCGGGCAGGACATTCAGAGCCGACACGCACCAACCTGATCAAGATGGCGCTGGCCGCCGATGTATCCGTGAGCTGGTTGGCGACAGGAGAGGGCGATGCGGCATCGCCTGTACCGGTATCCCGTGCCGATATCGACCTGGATGCCCTGGAGGACGTCATCGTCAGAACGAGGCGGCGGTTCGAGCAGAAAAATATCACGCTCAGGCCAGAAGCCGAGGCCCGTGTCATCCGCCTTATCTACGAGTTCTATATCCGGCAGGGGCAGCCAATGGATGAGGTCAGCCTGAACAACGTCATAGAGCTGGCCGCCTTTTAGATGGCAGAGGCAAGGTGCTTCCATGGCGGCGGTTGGCTGCTGAGTTCGGGCAGAGTTGCTCGGTTGCGCTTCGTTCCCCAGCGTAGCCTACGGCCTTTCATAAGTATGTGATTCGTAGGGTGCTGAGGAACGAAGCGCACCGGCGCATACCCGCTTCTCCGTGGCCGATCGGCAGACCTAGGGACCAACCCTAGGCGCTGACCCTCGGCACATCCTGCCAGCGCGTGGTATACCGGGGAGATCTGAATTGCTGACGCATGGCCCAGGGTCGCTGTGTTTCCTGGTTGGGCAGAAGCGACGTGCCCCGGCCCAGTTTGTGATCGATGGTATCGAAGGCGCTCACTGGGGTGTCGCTCGGCGTCGGCTGCCCGGGGGC
>JBAZCN010000137.1:0-8684 GCA_041655035.1 Porticoccaceae bacterium
GGAATCGTTTGATATCGCGCTGTTCGTGAAGAATGCCACCGACGATGTTCATGCCGTGGCCTGGTCCGGTTTCTACACGGTGGTGGGCACCGCCTTCGCGGTGTACAACGAGCCGCGCATGTTCGGCGCCGAATTCCGCTACCGGTTCGGCGACAACAAGTAACCCCACCCCGTGCCGGCATCGCGCCGGCGCACCATCAAACCGCCGGGCAACCGGCGGTTTTTTTGTTCGTGGCAAGATCTCCCGGCGGACATCCCCGCTCCCGCCGCGGGCCGGGAGGAAGAGGGGGGAGGGCGAATTGTAAATTTACGTTTACGTAACGTTATTGCTTGACAGACAGAGGTGCCCTCTATAATTTTGACGAATAAGTCAATTAATAGCACCACCATCAACACCCTGGTCGCACCCCTTTCGTTGCAGACAACACTGGAGTTCCATCGATTCAGGGATCGGAGATAACAACAAAGAGGGTTACCCATGTCACTTGATCATCGCCTGTTGCGCCGCCAGGTTGCCGGGCTCGGCATCACCGCGCTCGCCACCATCGCCGCCACGCCGCTGTGGGCACAGACCGCCGCCACCAGCCTCGAGGAAATCGTCGTCACCGCCCGCAAGCGGGAGGAAAGCCTCCAGGAGGTCCCTGTCTCGGTCAGCGCCCTCGGCGCCGACGACCTGCGGGTGAAGGGGGTCACCAAGCCCGACGATCTGAAATTCCACACCCCGGGCCTCGAAATCCGCAACCAGAGCATCCAGCGCAACAGCATCAGTTACTTCATCCGCGGCCAGGGCCAGACCTTCGGCTCGAGCCCCAGTGTCGTCACCTATTTTGCCGATGCCCCGCTGGGCAATGGCGCCAGAATCAGCATCGGCAACAATACCCAGATGTTCGACCTGGCCTCGGTGCAGGTGCTGAAAGGCCCGCAGGGCACCCTGTTCGGCCGCAGCTCCACTGGCGGCGCCGTGCTGTTCGCACCCCAGCGCCCCTCGGGGGAGTTCGGAGGCTTCATCGAACAGACCCTGGGCGAGTACAACTGGCGGGAGACCACCGGCGCCGTCGACATCCCCATTGTCGAAGGCGTCCTCAACGCCCGTCTGGCCGCCAATATCGTGCGCCGCGACGGCTTCACCAAGGCCATCAACACCGGACAGAAGTTGGATGACCGCAGCCGGGATTCCTACCGCCTCGGTATCGAGTTCACCCCCACCGAGTGGCTGACCAGCTATGGTATGTATGCCCACAACGAGGTGGACGAGAACAACAGCGGCTCCGTCCTGCTCAACGTCAACGAGAACTTCCCGCTCTACAACACCACTCCCGGGGCCGGCCCGGGCTGGTTCGCGGTACAACAGCTGTGCGGTGCGCTCCCCGGTGACCCGCAGGCCTGCGCCTCCCAGCGGCTGGGGATTCTCAATTCCCTGAGGGACCAGCTGATCGCCGAGGAGCACAGGGTCAAGACCGGCGGCGACAGTGCCAAGCGGCGCAATATGGCCGGCGGCGAGCTGATCTTCAAGGGCAAGACCGAACAGTTGCTCAACATCACCACCGTCGATCTCGGCGAGTTGGGCTTCCTGGGCGACGTCAGCATCAAGAACGTATTCAGCACTGTCCGCAACCTCGGAGTGCGCACCACCTACGACGGCGGCAACCCACTGCCCAACGGCCTGGTCTACAACAACTGGGATTACCAGAACTTCCAGGCTGTGCCCTCCTCCGCCGCCAGCGGCAAAAACGACTGGCTGGATGACTACAGCGAGGAGTTCCAGGTCATGGGGGACATCGGCGGCAAGCATTCCTGGATCGTCGGCTATTACATCGAGAAGCAGAAATTCGACCTGAACTACCCCCCCTTGTTCGCCACCTTCGGCAACGCCCTGAGCCCCACCTTTTCCCCCACCATCGTGGGCGGCTTCTCGGCCAATCAGAAAGACGAGCAAAAAGGTTATTTCGCCCAGACCACCTTCGACCTGTCCGACTGGCTGGTGGACGGCCTGAAACTGACCACCGGCTACCGCTGGACCGAATCCACCGGCACCCGCGGCCAGATTCCCATCGATCAGATGGAGCTGATGGTCAACGGCAACCTGGTGCCTGGCCCGGTGTTCGACAACCGTCCCGGCGTGGATGACTCGGCCCCCAGTTGGACTGTCAGCCTCGACTACCAGATGAACGACGATACCCTGGTGTACCTGGCGCACCGCCGCGGCTTCAAGCCTGGCGGCACCAATACCGCCAGCAACCCGCAAAACCCGCCCAAGGGATTCGTACTCAACTACGACCCCGAAACCGTGGACGACATCGAGCTGGGCATCAAGGCCGACTGGGCCATCGGCGACATGCCGGTGCGCACCAATGCCGCCATTTACAAGATGTGGTACGAGGATGTGCAGCGCAATGAAAATATCGGCGACCTCGGCGCTCCCACCACCCAGGTCAACAATATCGCCAAGGCCGAGATCCAGGGCCTGGAGCTGAGCACCCAACTGCTGGTAACCGACCGCCTGGAGTTGTCGCTCACCTATTCCTATATCGATGCCGAGTACAAGGAATGGCCCGGGTACGTCACCAACGTCATTACTGGCGAACTGCTGCCCTATATCGACAGCCCTTACACCGGGACTCCAGAGAATCAGGGCACAATCGCAGTGCGCTACACCTTGCCGACCCCTTCCGAGTGGGGCGACATCACACTGATGGCGGATTACTACCGCCAGTCCTCGGTATGGCTGAATGATACCGCCCTGGAAGACGGCTTCGGCAAGGAAGGCGGCTACGGCAACCTGAACCTCCGGGCCGACTGGTCCAATGTGTTCAACACGCCCTTTGACGTGGCACTGTTCGTGCGCAACGCCACCGATGATATCCATGCCGTCGCCCTGAACTCTTACTACGCCTTCGTGGGTACCGCATCCGCGGTCTACAGCGAACCGCGGATGTGGGGCGCCCAGGTGCGCTATCGCTTCGGCGCCCAGTAAAAGCCCAGCCCCGGTCTTTCACCATAGCCTCGAGCCGCCGGGAAACCGGCGGTTTTTTTGGCCGCCAAACAACCCCTCTCGGGTGACTGCAACTCCACCCCGCTCTGCAGAAAATGGCAGCGCCCCCGTCGCCCCGGCAGACAAAGGCCCGCTCCGCTGGCACACTGGGCATCCACTCTGGCGTTCCATTTCCTTGGCGAGGAGAGCAGTCTTGCGTCAGCACCAGCCACCGCTGGACGACACCGGCAACTGGCTGGCCTACGACGGCCAGTGTCCATTCTGCTCCGGCTACATCCGGCGGGTGCGGCTCCAGCAGGCCGTCGGCCCCGTGGCCCTCGTCGACATGCGCAAACCCTCACCGGCGCGTAGCGAGCTTGTCAAACAGGGTTGTGATCTCGATCGCGGCATGGTCCTCAAGCTCGACGGCCGCTACTACCAGGGTGATGACTGCCTGAATCGCCTCGCCCTGCTCAGCACCCGCTCTGGACTGTTCAACCGCATCAATGCCGCACTGTTTCGCCATGCGGCCCTGTCGAGGCTGATCTACCCGGGGCTGCGGGGGGGCCGGCGCATTGCCCTCGCCGTGCTGGGGCGGGGAAAAATCAACGATTCAACACCAGGAACAGACTGAATGCTGCGGATGGCGGAGTATCTCGCGCGCTTCGACTACGGCAACCGAGCGCTGGGCGGCGGCATCGATACCTTACTGGCTGAGCGGCAAGACCGGCTGGGCAGGCTTCGGTGACGACGGCGCCACTGGCACCGGCTGGTTGGTGGGTTTGGTGACGAGGGCCGGCGCGGTGTATTACTTCGCCACCATTATCGCTATCGAGTCCAGCGAGGATGCCGGCCGACGATTGCCGGTCACCCCGGCGGCCTTGACCGAACTGGGCATTCGCGGGCGAATAAGGGCAGCGGTTCAACCGCGCCTACCGGGGGCGATCCGCTTGCGTTCGGGAACAAGCGCCACTGGGGGAAAAGCCCCGTTGATTCGTCTACTCAGGTGGACCCCTGCCTGCCGGGCAGGGAGGGCCCGGCAGGGGCCCTGGAGCTCATCGTCAGTCGATGAGTGCACTTTGGCGTGATCGAGACAATATGAATATAAAAGTCGACATAAACAATGCTTTTGTTGCATTCAGAGGCTTTTTGATCCGGGCTGTCTCACAAATTGTGCCACCGAAGGATGTGGAGGATATCGTGCAGGAAGCCTATGTAAGGGTATGCCAGGCCGAGAAAAAGCAGGACATCAAGTACCCCAGGGCCTTCCTGCTGAAGACGGCTAGAAATCTGGCCCTGGATTATGTAAAAAGCGCCGAGGTGCGATTGAGCGACACCCTGGATGACGATGAGTGGGAGGAATTCTCCGCTGCCGAAAGCAACTACGACACCACCTATACCCAGGTGGTGGCTCAGGAAGAATTTGCCATGTTCTGCGAGGCGGTCCGCTACCTGCCCGACCAGTGCCGGCGTGCGTTCGTGCTCAAAAAGGTCTATGGTTACACCCAGCGGGAAATTTCCAGATTCATGGGCATCAGTGAAAGCACTGTGGAAAAACACATAGCCCACGGCATGAAACACTGCAGCTATTATCTTTCCCATACGTCCGCTCAGGACAATCCACAAAGTCCCGAACGGATGACGAGGCGGGATCGGGATATAGAGCCATGAGCAGAATCTATGAGTTTCCTGACCAGGACAGAGTAAACGACGAAGCCAGTCGCTGGTTGGCCAGACTGGAAAGGGGCCTGTCCCCGGCCGAGAATACAGCTTTTCAACAGTGGATGATGGAAAGCAGGCAGCATCGCCAGACACTGTTCGCCATGGCCGAACTGTGGGACAAAATGGATTCTCTGTCCAGGCTGTCCGATCTGTTTCCCCCCGTAACGCGGAAACCGCCGACGCTTCTCGGTTATGCCGCCAGCATAACGCTGATATTCACAGGCGTCCTGCTCGGTTGGTTTCTACTCCAACCTGAGGGCGGTAAGACTTTGCAGGGCTCGCTGGCCGGAAACGGTATTTATGAAACCTCGGTAGGCGGGCATTCGCTGGTCAATCTGCCAGACAACAGCAAAGCCCTGCTGAACACCGACAGCCTGATCCAGGCTCACTACAATGACCAGCAACGCTACATCGTACTCGAACGGGGCGAGGTACACTTTACCGTCACCAAGGATAAAAGCCGGCCCTTCATCGTTCATGCCGGGGATAAGGTCATCCAGGCCGTCGGCACCGCCTTCAATGTGAAAATGAGTGACGACAAGGTGGTTGCGCTCGTTGTCACCGACGGCCAGGTTGCCGTGGCAGACAAAATACCCCCGACTGTCAGTTTAGGCCCGGAACCGCCGCCGATCCTCCTGTCACAGGATTCGCCGACTGTCTCCCAGGGCGAAGCGGCCATGTTCGACGCCAGCGAAATCCACATCCAAAAAATCGCCCCCGAGCAGATCGCCGTCAACCTATCCTGGCAACAAGGAAATATCATCTTCCAGGGCGAAACACTGGAAGACGCGATCCGGGAGATCAGCCGTTATACAAACATCAAGTTTGAAATAGTGGACACCGAGGTCAAAAAAGTCCGGGTTGCCGGCTTGTTCAAACCTGGCGACATAAATGGACTACTGGTGACATTGTATGAGAATTTCAACATATCATCCCAAAAGATCGGAGAAGAGCGTATCTTGCTGGGCGTGAACAATATTAATGGCGAATCTTCGCCTGCCCCAAGAAGCTAAGCGCATATAATAAAACCACACGATGAAAAATCAAACAAATGCTATCAGCCCTATGGCGGAAAATTTACGCTGAATCGTCACCTCTATATACGGAGATATTTTCCGTATATAGAGGGAGAGGCGGAAGATCGAAATTTTTCCCTGGTATTTTCTATAGCGGGCTGTTAACGGTATTTTTAGCTTTGACATCACAAAGTGCCGTCGCCAACCAGAAAATATACTTCGAGATACCTCCCCAACGGGCAGACTTGTCCCTTACGGCATTTGCCCAACAATCACAGTTGACGCTGATCATCCCCTTCGATGTCGTGAAGACAATAACGACCAACGAGCTAATAGGGGAGTTCCGGATAGAGGATGCAATAGAAATCCTACTGGATGGAACCGGTCTGCAAGCAACTGTAAATAAGCATAAACAGTTGAAGATTTCAAAAAGCAATTCCTTCGGGGGAGTGGATATGGATAAAAATAAAGTTAGATCAGGCGGGCTACTGGCTCTGGTTGCATCACTGTTTGCAGGCGGGACGGCGGCGCAGGATGCTGGCGCGGTATCAGGAAATCTTGCGGCCGGCAGGGTAACAACAATTGAAGAAGTGGTGGTAACCGCACGCAGAGCTGAAGAAGGGCTCCAGCGAACTCCCGTAGCAGTAACCGCGCTGAACGAGGATATGCTTGTAAAGGCACAGGTAATGGAAGTCGCCGATCTAAGAAGAACGGCCCCGAATGTCTCCATTCTCTCTGGCGGAACCGGGGCCTCGACCCTGGTCTTCGTCGCCATTCGAGGCCAAGCCAATACTTCCCCGGGAGCCGCCGGGGATGCCTCCGTCGGCACCTATATCGATGGCGTTTATTACGCACGTCCAACCAGTGGCAATGTTGACATGTTCGATGTCCAGCAAGCTGAAATTCTGCGCGGCCCCCAGGGGACTTTGTTTGGCCGCAACACCACAGGCGGCGCTCTGACCATTACGACCAACAACCCGACCGGTGTATTTGAGGGCTATGTGAAAGCTGATGTTGGCAATTTCAACAGCCGCAAGCTTGAAGCAGTCGTCAATCTGCCCATTATAGGTGAAGAGCTGGCCGCCCGTTTCGCCTACCGCACCAGCGAGCACGACGGCTACCGCGACTACGCCGCCTATGGCGATCCCGCAGGCTTTGTGTGGAATGGCTTCAGGCAGAAAGCGAACGAGGTAGATCAAAATGACTATGGCCGGGTGAAATTGTTGTGGGACCCTGCTGATCTCAATATCGCCCTCACTCTGGGCGCAGACTGGAATGAGTATCGCGATACCGGACAATCCAGTGAAGTCATGGCCATCAACGAAGATTTCGTTGCCGGTCCATTTAACCTGGGAGAGTTACTGGCGATGTCCGGTTTTAACAGCCAGCATTTTATCGATCAGCAAAAGTGGAACAAAACCTACTGGAACGTGGATGCATCATCCACTAACCCGGCACAGTACAATGCCAAGATGGCCATGCCCGTATCCACCAACAGGTCCAGTGGCGTTTTCGCCAGCCTAGACGTCGATCTTGGAAATTATCAGCTGAAATCGATCACATCTTACCGCGAAGCCCGCTCCACCGTAGCCGGGGATATAGATGGCCTGCCGGTCAACCTGGTGACTTTTTACAGCATATGGGACCAACACCAGTGGAGCCAAGAGTTTCAGCTCAGCGGCACCTGGGGTGAAAGCCTCGATTGGATCGCCGGTCTTTACTATTTCGATGAAAGGAGTAGCGACGTAAGTATAGACCGCTCCTTTGGTATTTTTTCCGACCTCTTTGCCCCAGGCATACCTCTTGAGCTCGGAGGCGCACCATTCAACGTAGGCTCCGACGGTGTGTTCGACAATATTTCATCAGGCGTTTTCGTCCAGGCCAATTACCAGTTTACCGATAACCTCCGTGGGACAGCCGGGGTTCGTTATACCCGGGATGATCGCGATGTGGAATGGCGTGGCACCGCGCCAGCCCCCGGGCAAATGGTTCCGCCGGTATGTATTGTATCCAGCCCCGACAAACCTGGCGTGTGCAGCCAGACCGACAGTACGACATTTGAGTACCCCGCCTGGACCCTTGGCCTCGACTATCAAGTCAACGATCGTCTATTCCTCTACGCCAAGACGAGCGGCGCCTCCATGTCTGGAGGCTGGAATGTCCGCGCCACGACAGCTCCGGCATTTGGCCCTGAAGAAATCAAAGATATCGAGGTGGGCTTCAAGTCAGACCTGTTTGACCACAGATTGCGGCTAAATGCGGCTTTCTTTCATTCCTGGAGCAAGGACCTCCAGCGCTTCGTCAACGAATGGGATCCCGTCGTCAACTCGCTCACTCAGTACATAAGAAACGCGGGCAAGGCGAAAGCCAGGGGAGCGGAATTCGAGCTGACCTGGTTGCCCTGGGAAGGTATGCAGATCAATACCAATCTGGCGTTCTTGGATACCGAATATGATACCTACGATGTTCAGGAAGTCTTAACCACAGGACCCAATGCCGGGTCGGTCGTGGTGGTGGATCATTCCAGGGAGAAGATGCCCCAGGCTCCCAAAAGGACCCTGAGCGTCGGCGCCACACAGACTCTGATGACTGCTCTGGGCGAGCTGGACCTCCACGCTGATTACTTTTGGGTGGACGACACCTGGTTTCAGGACACGACGATCCGGCCTGGTGAAAGCGAGGAATTACAGGCTCAATTTGCAAAAGAGAAAAAATGGAACGCCATCCCGGCCTACGGCTTGGTCAATGCCCAGGCCACATTGCGGTTCGATGACGGCAACTGGGAGCTTAGCCTGTGGGGAAAAAACCTGGCGGACAAAGAGTATTACACCAGCGTTTCCAACTTCTACACCGCATTCGGCGCTTCGACCTGGTATAAAGGGGCGCCACGCACGTTCGGCGCAAGTGTCAGGTACTCATGGTAACTTTTCGTGACCAGATTTATCCGGTGAGAATAAAAGGGGCCGCTTACTCAT
>JBAZCN010000138.1:0-8577 GCA_041655035.1 Porticoccaceae bacterium
AAGGTCGGGATCGCGTCAAGTCGGCCTGAAAGCTCGCCCCTGGCTGTGTGCGGAGTGACGACGGGGGTGGCAGCCTCCGCCGCTCCCGAGGGCGGCTTCCGGCCGCCCTACGGTGATTGCGGGGGCGGTCGCGCTATGGCCTTTCGTTCAGTACCAGCTTGCCATCGGCCAGGGGGATCCGGGCGCCCGGCTTGTATTCCATGAACACCTCGCCAGGATCGTCGCCGATGCGGTAGCTGACCTGGTAGCCCTTGGTCACCTGGTGGCTGTCGGTAACGGTTTCGCAGCGGGTTTCGGTGGTCTGGTAGGTGCTGTTGGTCTGGATGCGCTCCTGCACCTTGTTGCCGGCGTAGCCGCCACCGACCACCCCGGCGACAGTGGCCGCCTTCTTGCCGGAGCCGCCGCCAACCTGGTTGCCAAGGGCGCCGCCGATTACCGCGCCGGCGACGGTACCGAGGATCTGGTGCTGATCCTGTACCGGCTTCTGGCGGGTGACCTGCACCGGCTGGCAGACTTCCCGTGGCGTGCTGATCGTTTCCTTCACTTCCCTGACGTCGACCACCTCGGCGTGAGTCGGGGCGCTGTCGCCCAGAAAATTGTACCCGGCAATGACACCGCCTGCCGTGGCGATCGCTACGCCGACGACGACACCCGCAAGCATCGATTTGTTCATGTTCATTCTCCGTATCTTGTTGTGAGCTCCATTACGAGCTCGTTGTAAGCTCCGTGGGTGGCCAGGTACACCGGCACGGTCCCCGTTTGACGTGGCCTGCGGGATCAAAGTTCCATATCGGCATGGTCCGCCCGGTGCAGGGTTTGCCGGTAGATTGGCAGGTATTCACCGCCCAGCGCCACCGCCCGGAGCGCCGCCTGCCGCGCCTCCCGAACGCGGCCGAGATCGAGCAGGGCTTCGGCCAGGTTGTTATGGGCGGGGGCGTATTCCGGCTCGCGCTCCGTCACCGCGCGGAACTGTATCGCGGCACCCTCGGCGTCGCCCCGGGCGTGGAGAAAATTGCCGTGCCCCATCAGCAGTTCGATACTGTCGGGCCAGCGGCCGAGGCCGGCGCGCCAGGCTTTGTCCGCCAGCGCCGGGGCGGCGTTGTGCTCGAAGGCGGCGGCACTGAGGAAGTAGCCTCTGGCATCGTCTTCGACCGGCAGCTCGCCGGGGTTGAGCGCCACCATGCCCCAGTAGTCGGCTCGCTTCCAGGTGCGTTCGAACAGCTTCACGCCCATTACGTAGCGCGCCTCGACCCCGGAGCGCAACAGGATTTGGCGTCGCTCGAGGTCATAGCCCACCACCACCGCGTAGTGCCAGCGGGGATACCAGTCGAGCCCCAGGTTCTGCAGGACCAGCACCGGTCGTCCTCCGGCCACAGCTGCCAGCAAGGCCGGCAGCGACGGGCCGATGACGTGGGCGAGGCGTTGGTGGTGGCGGGTGGCGGCGAGCATCTCCACCTGGAAAGAGCCCTGGCGACCGGGCACGTAAACGCGCGACACTAGCGCGTCCGGAGTGGTGTCGATACCACTGAATTGCAACAGGGTGGCCAGCGCCGCCGGCCCGCATTGGTACTGCTGCTGGGGATGGAAGGGCACGTCGACCAGTTCGCGGCGCGTCGGGAGCTCCCCCCTGTCGCCGGCGAGCAGGCGGTCGCTGTGGGGCGTGGCGCTGCAGCCGCCGAGAACCAGCCACAGGGCGAACAATCCCGCGGCCAGCGATCGGGAACAAGGCATGACCTTCATCGCACAGCGCGACGGCGCCGGCCGGCGCCGTCGTCGGAGATACCCTGAGAGGCTAAATCTTGGGGAAGATATCGATGACGCCAGCGACTTCCAGCAGGATCAGGATCACCAGTACCAGGGCCACGGTGCCGAGGCCGCTGCCGGCCGGCAGGCTGGCCAGCTGACCCTGCACCTGCCGGATCTCGCTGACGGTCATGCTGTTCACCCGGTCGGCGACGTCGTCGGGATTCACGCCCAGGATGAGCAGCTCTTTCTTCACGTCGTCCCTGAGCAGCCGCTCGGCGAGGGCGTCGCGCTGCTGCTGCAGTTCGACCTGGGATACCAGGGTATCGGTGCCGATCATCGCCGCGTGCACCGGTGCCTGGATACAGGCGAAGGCGAACACCAGCGCCACGAGATGGGCGAGAAAACGGGGGGTGGAATTCGGGGTGGTCATCGGCCTCTCCTTGAATCATTGCTACTGGTCTGGTGCGCTTTGAGTATAACCGGGTTGCAGGGTTCAGCAAAACCGCGATCGCCGCCGGAAGCCGCCCTGGCGGCGCGATAAATTTTGTCACCAATCCCACTGATCGTCTAAAGTAGCCGAGGGCAACGGTTGCCCGAATTCCCATCGTTTCAGTCAATCAAGGACAACAACCATGAAAAAATATCTTGCTGAACTGTTCGGTACATTCTGGCTGGTACTGGGGGGCTGCGGCAGCGCAGTGCTGGCGGCAGCATTTCCCGAGGTCGGCATCGGCTTGCTGGGCGTTGCGCTGGCATTCGGCCTGACAGTGGTGACCATGGCCTATGCCGTCGGCCACATCTCCGGCGGCCATTTCAACCCGGCGGTATCGGTGGGGCTGTGGGCGGGCGGGCGCTTTCCGGCGAGCCAGCTGTTGCCTTACATCGCCGCCCAGGTGGTCGGCGGCGTCATCGCCGGCGGTGTCCTCTATGTGATTGCCAGCGGTGCGCCGGGTTTCGACGTGGCGGCGGGCTTTGCCTCCAACGGCTTCGGCGAGCACTCGCCGGGCGGTTACTCGCTGACCGCGGCGCTGGTCAGCGAAGTGGTGATGACGATGATGTTCCTGATCGTGATCCTCGGCGCGACCGACAAGCGGGCCCCCGCCGGCATGGCGCCGCTGGCCATCGGCCTGTGCCTGACGCTGATCCACCTGATCTCCATCCCGGTGACCAATACCTCGGTGAACCCGGCGCGCAGCACCGGCGTAGCCATCTATGTCGGCGATTGGGCGGTGGCGCAACTGTGGCTGTTCTGGGTGGCGCCCCTCGTCGGCGGTGCCCTGGGCGCCCTGGTCTATCGCATCCTCGGCAGCGACGACGACTGACCGCGGCCCGGCGGAAGGGAATGCGGCGCGCCGGACCGCGGCGCTCGCCTACGCCCCGCCCATGCACAGGTACTTGAGCTCGGTGTAGTCATCGAGGCCATGGCGCGAGCCTTCCCGGCCGAGACCGGATTCCTTGATCCCGCCGAAGGGTGCCATGGCGTTGGAGATGGCGCCCTCGTTGATGCCGACGATGCCGGCCTCGAGGGCCTCGGCGACTCGCCACACCCGGTGGATGTCGCGGCTGTAGAAGTAGGCGGCGAGGCCATAGGGCGTGTCGTTGGCGAGGGCGATCGCTTCCTCTTCGCTGGTGAAGCGCAGCACCGCGGCCAGGGGTCCGAAGGTTTCCTCCCGGCACAGCGCCATGTCGGGGGTGACGCCGGTGAGCAACACGGGTTGCACGTAATTGCCGTTGTCGCCCCTCGGCTCCTCCCCCCAGGCGCGGCGGGCACCTTTGGCGAGAGCGTCGTTATAGTGGTCGCGCACCTTGGCGACCGCCGCGCCATTGATCAGGGCGGACTGGGTGACGCCCTCGGCAAAGCCGTCGCCGACCTTGAGCGCCGCCATGGCCTGGCCGAGGCGCTCGACGAAGGCATCGTGAATGCCGGACTGCACCAGGAAGCGGTTGGCGCACACGCAGGTCTGGCCGGTATTGCGAAACTTGGTCGCCATGGCCCCTTCCACAGCCCTCTCCACGTCGGCGTCATCGAACACTATGAATGGCGCGTTGCCACCGAGTTCCAGGGAAATCTTCTGGATATGCCGGGCGCTCTGGGCCATCAACCTGCTGCCCACGGCGGTGGAGCCGGTAAAGCTCAGCTTGCGCACCACCGGGCTGGCGGTGAAGGCGTCAGCGATCATCGCGGCGTCGCCCACCACCACGTTCAGCACCCCCGGCGGGATGCCGGCGTCGTGGGCCAGTTGCGCCAGGGCCAGGGCGGTGTAGGGGGTGGCCGTCGCCGGTTTGACGATCATCGAGCAGCCGGCAGCGAGCGCGGCGCCGGCCTTGCGGGCGATCATCGCCGCGGGAAAATTCCACGGCGTGATGGCGGCGGTGACCCCCACCGGCTGGCGGATCACCACGATATGCTGCCCAGGCTTGGCGCCGGGGATGGTTTCGCCATAGATCCGCCGCGCTTCCTCGGCAAACCAGCGGATAAAGGATGCCGCATAGTCGACCTCGCCTTTTGCTTCCGCCAGGGGCTTGCCTTGCTCCAGGGTCATCAGCGAGGCGATGTGGTCGCGGTTATCCTCTATCAGCCGGTGCCAGCGCAACAACTGGTCAGCCCGCTCCTGGGCGGTTCGGGTCCGCCACGACGCGAAGCCCGTTGCGCCGCTGGCGATGGCGGCTTCGATGTCGCCCCGCCCCAGGGAGGGCACGGTGCCGATGATCTTGCCATCGGCGGGGTTGTCGACCGGGACCCGCTTGCCGTCACCGGCATCCACCCACTGTCCGTGGACGTAACATTGCTGGCGGAAAAGAGGGTTTGACTCGCTGCGTGACGGGGGCATCGACGGTTCCGGCAAACTGGGTTCAGCTTCAGGGTAGACACTTTGCCCGGGAGGCGCAAACGGCGGGAACAGATAGTGCGGGCTCGGCGCGGTCGGCAGCTGCTAGAATCGGGGCTCCAATCGAATCGTCTCCTTTCCTCCGGGCAGTCACCATGACCATCACCCTGTTGCTGATTATCATCACTGTCATCATTTCACTCCTGGCCTGGCAGCAGCCGCGACTGCTCGACACCCTGATCTACCAGGGGCCGGCGGTGAGTCGGGGCCAGTGGTGGCGGCTGCTCAGCCACGGTTTCATTCACGCCGATGGCGCCCATCTGCTGTTCAACATGATCACCCTGTACTTTTTTGGCCGGCTGATCGAACAGGTGCTGGTGGCGCGGATCGGCGCCATCGGTTTCGTGCTGTTTTACCTGGCGGGGATCGTCATGGCCATCCTGCCCAGCCATTTCCGCCACCGCGGGGACGCGGGCTACCGCAGCCTGGGCGCCTCCGGCGCGGTGTCGGCGGTGCTGTTTGCTTTTATCCTGTTGCAGCCCTGGGCCATGCTATTGGTGATGTTCGTGCCGTTGCCGGCCATTGTCTTTGCGGTGCTCTATGTAGCCTATTCGGTCTGGGCCGATCGCCGCGGCCGCGGCAACGTCAACCACAGCGCCCATTTGTGGGGCGCGGCCTGGGGCGTGGGTGTGCTGCTGGCGCTGGAGCCGCGGCTGCTGGCGCAGTTCTGGGCGCGATTGCTCCAAGGGTGGTGAGGCGCCGCCCGGCCGCCAATCTACCGGCAGGTGGCCAGTACCTGCTTGGCCACCGCGATGGCCAGCTCACGGTTTTCCTCGGGCTCGGCGCTGACGTTGACCTCGATGCCGAATTCGGTGTCGCGGTCGAGGACTTTCAGGCTGTTGCCCAGTGAGCCGGCATCCCAGGCGGCGGTGCTGCCGACCCCGGCAACCGGCTCGAACCGGCTGGTCTCGATCAGTTCCTTGCCGATGTCGCTGGCGAGGGACCGTTGTTCTTCCGGCAGGCCCGCGCCCTGCTTGTCCAGTTGCGCGCGCATGGCGGTCAGCGCTTCGGCTTTTTCCTTGTCGCTCAGGGAGCGATAGGTCAGTTGGAACTGCTCGAGTGCGCGCTCCGGTTCCGTCTGGCGGATCCAACTGATGGCAACCCGGTTGGGCACCGGCGTCTCGACCTCGAAGGTCGAGACCTTGAGTGTCCTGGTGCGGTCGCTGGGCCAGCTGTAGGCACAGCTGTTGAGGCTCGGGATTTCCTCGATGTCGAGGGTGTCGGGTGCGTCGGGGTGGGCCTGCTTGACCAGTTCGGGGGTCAACAGCCGGCAGGGGGTGTCGGCATGGGCGGCAATGCAGGACGGGCCGCTGGCGATGGCCTCGGGCCGTGGCTCCTGCGGCGGTGCTATCGGGCTGCCGCTGTCACAGGCGGCGAGCAGGGCGAAGGTGGATATCCACAGCAGGGGTTTTGTGCTCGGCATTCCCTTGGTCTCCATCCGGATGATGAGTGGCGGGAAAGTGTAGCAGACAACCCGGCAAAGATTGATTTGCCGTCATTACCGAACAGGCGCGCCGGGCACAACGCGAGCGCCGTACTCCGACAGGCTTGGCTGCCGGGGCTTTTGCGGTTATGTTTGGCGCACCGCCAGTGAAATGACAGGGCGCAGGCCCTGATGGCCATTAAGCAGGTACAATGTCACGGATGATTCGCCAACCTCTCGAAATACTGCAATCCGTCTTCGGTTACCCGGCCTTTCGCCCACCCCAGGAGCAGGTGATCGCCACCCTTCTGGCCGGTGGCGACGCCCTGGTGTTGATGCCGACCGGCGGGGGAAAATCGCTGTGCTACCAGGTGCCGGCCATCGCGCTGCCGGGCACCGGGGTCGTGGTGTCGCCGCTGATCGCATTGATGCAGGATCAGGTCGCCGCGCTGCGCCAGGCGGGGGTGGCGGCCGCCTATCTCAACTCCAGCCAGACCGCGGAGGAATCCCGGACGGTGACCCGCCAACTGCTGGCGGAGGAGCTGGACCTGCTCTACGTGGCGCCCGAGCGGCTGGTCCAGGAGGGTATGCTGGAACTGCTGTCGCGGGTCAGGGTCAACCTGTTCGCCATCGACGAAGCCCACTGTGTGTCCCAGTGGGGCCACGACTTCCGGCCGGAATATATCCGCCTCGAGCTGCTCCATCAGCGTTTTCCGGATGTACCGCGCATCGCCCTCACCGCCACCGCCGATGAGCCGACGCGCCGGGAGATCCGCCATCGCCTCGATCTGGAGCAGGCCAGGGCCTTTATCAGCGGCTTCGATCGCCCCAATATCCGCTATCGCATCGATCATGCCGGCACCAACAGCCGCGAGCGGCTGTTGCGGTTCATCCGCGACGAGCACCCCGGCGAGGCCGGCATCGTCTATTGCCTGTCCCGCAAGCGGGTCGACGAAGTGGCGGCCTGGCTCGCCGCCAAGGGCCTTGTCGCACTGCCCTACCACGCCGGCCTCTCCGGCGAGGAGCGGGAGGCCAACCAGCGCCGCTTCCTCAACGAAGAGGGGGTGATCGTGGTGGCGACCATCGCCTTCGGCATGGGTATCGACAAGCCCAATGTGCGGTTTGTCGCCCATCTCAACCTGCCCAAGAGCATCGAAGCCTACTACCAGGAAACCGGCCGCGCCGGCCGCGATGGCCTGCCCGCCGATGCCTGGATGCTCTACGGCCTGCAGGATGTGATCACCCTGCGGCAGATGATGGAAGGTTCGGAGGCCGACGAACAATACCGGCGGATCGAACGCCACAAGCTCGATACCATGCTCGGGCTCTGTGAAATGACCGGCTGCCGCCGCCAGCTGCTGCTCACCTACTTCGGCGACCCCGAGCCGGACCCCTGCGGCAATTGCGACAACTGCCTGACCCCGCCGCAAACCTGGGACGCCACCGTGCCCGCCCAGAAGGCCCTGTCCTGTGTCCATCGCACCGGCCAGCGATTCGGGGTCAACTACCTGATCGACGTGCTCACCGGCAAGAATGACGAGCGCGTCCAGCGCTTTGGCCACGACCGGATATCCACCTTCGCCATCGGCAAGGATCTCGACGCCAATGTCTGGCGCAGCCTGTTTCGCCAGTTGATCGCCCGCGGCCTGCTGGCGGTGGATGCCGAGGGCCACGGCGGCCTGCACCTCGCCGAGCGCGCCAGGGCAGTGCTCAAGGGTGAGGAAACGCTCTGGCTGCGCAAGGACCTGCCCACCGAGCGGGCGGCGAAAAAAAGCCGTGGCAGCAGCGCCTTTGTGTCGGAGGCCGACGCCGCCCTGTGGGAGGCGCTGCGCGGCAAGCGCCGGGAGCTGGCGGAGCAACAGGGAGTCCCGCCCTACGCGGTATTCCACGATGCCACCCTGATGGAACTGGTGGCGCAGCGGCCCACCAGCCTGTGGCAGATGGCCAGCATCTCCGGTATCGGCAGTCGCAAGCTCGAAGCCTACGGTGAGACCTTCCTGGAAGTGCTCGCCGACCATCCCCGCGACGGCCACCGGCCGGCGGCGAGCGACAGCGACACCCGTGCCGAAACCCTGGCCCTGTTTCAAGGCGGCATGACGGTGGCGCAGATCGCCCGCCACCGCAGCCTGCGGGAAAGCACCATCTACAGCCACCTGACGGAACCCCTGGCCAGTGGCCAGGTGAATCTCGCCGAGGTGGTGGGCCTGGAGGAAGCGGAGATCGATCGTATCGTCGCCATGCTCGACACCCGCGACGGCTCCGGGCTCAAACCGGTGTTCGAGGCACTCGGCGGCCGCCACGACTACGGGGTGTTGCGCTGTATCGAAGCGGCGCGATTGCCGGGGGGAGTGGGCAGGTCGTAGCGAACGTGCACACACTGACGAACGTACCGAAAGGCGTACGGCGGCCGAGACGGCCGAATCCCATCAGCCGGTGGTGATCACGGGCAAGCGGAACAGGGCAGTCCTGGTGTCCGAAGACGATTGGCGGGTCATCCAGGAGACCTTGTTCCTGGTATCC
>JBAZCN010000139.1:0-8459 GCA_041655035.1 Porticoccaceae bacterium
CACCTGGACTGTCGGTTTCGACTGGCAGATCAACGACGATATATTCGGTTACCTGACGTCCCGTAAAGGCTACCGCGCCGGCGGCCTCAACGCGCCGCAGTTCGCCGGGGGGCTGGCGCCCTATCAGACATTCGACCCGGAAGAGACCGTCGATGTCGAGCTGGGCCTGCGCACCAATTGGACGGTCAAGGAAATGGACGGCCGTTTTAATATCGCGCTGTTCCGCAGCGAGGCGAAGGACGTTCAGGTCAATGGCGCAGGGCTTACCACCGCCCTCGCTGTTCCCAACTGTGACCCGCTGAATGGTCCGGTCTTTATCGATGGCGACTGCGATCCCGCCAACGACCCGGCGCAAGGGCAAATCAACGTCAACGTCGGCGACACCCGGATCCAGGGTGCAGAGATGGAGCTGGTGTTCATGCCCACCGCCGACCTGACGCTGAGCGCAACCGCCACCTATCAGGACACCAAGACCAGCAAATACAGTGTTCCGCCGGTACTCAGCGGATTTTTTCCCGCGAATGAGATTCCCTTCTTCTACACACCGCAAAAAACCGCCACTCTCGGGGTGCGCTATCAATTGCCGGTGGACCAGGCGCTGGGAGATCTGGTCCTGAACGCCAACTATTACTACTCCGACAAGGTCGATATGATCCAGTACCAGGCGGCGTCCTACAAGATCAGCAACATGCGCGCCGACTGGCTCGGCATTCTCGGTTCCAGTATCGATCTGGGTTTCTTCGTGAACAACCTGCTCGACGAAGAAGCCGTAGTGGCACCCGGTGTGCTGTCGTCAACGGCGCCCTTCGGCACCGCCATCTACAACCCGCCGCGCTTGTGGGGCATGGACGTTCGGTACCGCTTTGGCCAGTAAATCTGTCAATCGGTAGGGAGTGGGCAACGCTCCCTCCTTCATCCTTTGTTTTTCGGACAACAAAGGGAATTACCACGGTGATTCCCTTTTTTTATGGCATTTTTACTGTTTTTTGCAGCCGCCAATATAGAATGCTTTGGTTTTTTTGAGCTCCACTGCGGGACTGCCGCTTCGCACCCGTGCAGAGTCGAAATCTCCGACGGTGACTCCGGGTACACTATCCCATTAGCCAGAGCCGTCGCTAAGCCAGCGCTGGCGCGGCGGTAATCGAGTACGAAAACTTACAGCACTATCAGATGGAACATGTATGGGAGATATCGCACAATTCATTCTTCTCGGGCTCGGCACCGGTGCTCTCTACGCTCTCGGCGCCCACGGCATAGTGCTGATCTACCGCGGCTCTGGGGTGATCAATTTTGCCCATGGCGCCATGGCTCTGTTCGGCGCGGCGCTATTTGCCGAACTGCGGGAGGATGTGGGGCTGCACTTTTCCCTGGCCATGGCCCTGGCGGTCGGGGCCACCGCGCTCATCGGCTTTTTGATCGATTTTGCGGTAATGCGCCGCATCCGCAATGCCTCGCCGCTGAGCCGCCTGGTGGTAACTCTGGCAGTACTGGCGATCATCGAGTCGGCAGTGATGGTGCGCTATGGCTCTGGCTTGCGCTTCGTGGAGAGCTTCCTGCCCAATCACAGCCTGTCCCTGGGCACCATGGCTATCGGTGTCGATCGGATCTGGATACTGGTGATCGCCCTGGTGGTCACCGCACTGCTGTGGTTGATCTACCAGCTGACCGAGTTCGGCAGGCAGACGACGGCGGTCGCGGAAAACGTCCGCTCCGCCTCCGCGGTGGGCATCTCAGCCAACCGCATATCCTCCCTGAACTGGATGCTGGGCTCCGGCCTTGCCGCTCTCGCCGGCATCCTGCTGGCGCCAGTGACCGGTCTCATGGCCGCCACTATGGTGCTGTTAATCAATCCCTTGCTGGCAGCGGCCCTGGTGGGGGGGTTCGTATCCTTCCCGCTCACCCTGCTGGGAGGGCTGGTCATCGGGGTGGCCCAGGGACTGATCGGATATTTGGATGCCGGCACTGGCTGGTCCGCCGCCATTCCCTTCCTGGTGATTGTGATGGTGATGGTATTCCGCGGGCGCGCCCTGCCCCTGCGCGGCTTTCTCAATGATCGTCTGCCCCGGGTGGGTGCCGCCCGCCCGCCGGGGTGGCTGGCGCTGTTCGGCTTCATCATTACCGCCGTGTTGATCCTCGTGCTGTCGGAAGACTGGGTCAACAGTATTACCGGCACTCTGTTGGCTGCGACCGTCTTTCTGTCCATCGTGGTAGTGACGGGACTTGCGGGTCAGGTCTCCCTGGCACAGTACGCCATGGCCGGGCTGGGGGCCTTTGTCTCAGCGCGGCTGGCAGCGGTGTATGGCTTGCCTTTCCCGGTGGTGCTGATAATTGCGCTGGCGGTGACCATTGCGGTGGGTGTGCTGTTCGCCCTCCCGGCCCTGCGCACCCGCGGGATCAATCTGGCCATCGTGACCCTGGGGCTGGGGCTCGCCCTCGACAGCCTGGTATTCAAGAATACCGATTACACCGGCGGCTTTGCCGGCACCCAAGTGGCGGCGCCCTCGCTGCTTGGCTTCAGCTTCGATTCCATCCTGCATCCGGAGCGTTACGCCCTGCTGGCCCTGGTGTTTTTCACCGTCTGCGCCCTGCTGGTGGTCAATGTCCGGCGCGGGGTAACCGGGCGCCGCCTGCTGGCCACCCGCTCCAACGAGCGCGCCGCCTCGGCTCTGGGTGTCAGCGTGATGGGCGCCAAGGTCTACGCCTTTGCCCTTGGCGCAGGCATCGCCGCCACCGGCGGTGTCCTGGGGGCCTTCCGCTACCCCAATGTGCGCTTTGATGCCGGCTTCTCGCCTTTTGAATCCATCCCCGCGCTGATGATGGCCTTTCTCGGCGGTATCGGCTTTATCGGCGGCGCCATCATCGGCGGCATGATGTTCTTTGGCGGCGTTCTCAACGAAGTTTTCTTCCATCTGTTTGATCTCAAGGAGTGGCAGTTCATGGCGGTGGGCATCGGCGCCATCGTCGTGGTATTGGCTCACCCCAATGGTATTGCCGAAGTCTTCGCCGGCCTCGGCGAGCGCTTCCGCCGCGGCCGGCCCGCGCCTGCCGCGGCGGCCCCCGCTATCACCATCGCCGAGGTGAGCCGCTGCGCCGCCAGGACCCTGGCCATCGACAACCTGACCGTGCGCTTTGGCGGCCTGGTGGCGCTCGACCGGGTGAGCTTCCGAGTGGAACCGGGCCAGGTGGTGGGGCTGATCGGCCCCAACGGTGCCGGCAAGACCACACTGATCGATGCGGTCACAGGTTTCACCCCGGCCAGCGCGGGTGGGATCTTCCTGGATGACACTGATTACACGACGCTGTCCCCCATGGCGCGGGCCAGGGGCGGACTTGGCCGCACTTTCCAGAGTCTCGAATTGTTCGACGACCTGACGGTCGCGGATAACATCCGGGTGGCCTGCGATTCCCGTGATCGTAGCCACTACTTTGTCGATCTGCTGCGGCCCAGAAGCGCAGCGTTCCCGCCGGCGGTGCAGCACGCCATCGATACTCTTGCGTTGACCGCCCACCTCGATCAATACCCCCAGCAACTGAGCTTTGGCCAACGCCGCCTGCTGGGGCTGGCCCGGGCAGTGGCGGGCAATCCCTCAGTGTTGCTGATGGACGAGCCCGCCGCCGGCCTCGACAGCACTGAAACCAGGGAACTGGGCAAGATCATTCGCTGGCTGGCCCGCGATCGGGGCATGGCCATCCTGTTGGTGGAACATGATATGGGCCTGGTGATGGATGTCTGTGACAATGTAGTGGTACTCAACTTCGGCAACAAGTTGGCAGAGGGCAAACCCGCCGACATCAGCCGCGACCCGGCAGTGATCAAGGCCTACCTGGGAGGGCACCACCATGGGTAATTATCTGCTGGAAGCCCGCAACCTCAGCGCCGGCTACCGGGGCCAGGCGGTGGTCCACGATCTAAACCTCCAGGTGGCGCCCGGAGAAATCGTCTGTCTGTTCGGCCCCAATGGTTCCGGCAAAACTACCAGCATGCTCACCCTGGCCGGTGAACTGGCGCCCATCAAGGGCAGCACCTGGCTGCTGGCGAAGGAGTGTAAGGCGCCACTCCACCAGCGGGTGCGCGCGGGACTCGGCTTTATTACTGACGAGCGATCGCTGATCTTTGGTCTGAGTACTCGCGACAATCTGCGCCTGCGAGGCGGTTCAGTGGACGCCGCCGTCGCCTTGTTTCCAGAACTGGAGCCTCACTTGTCCCGCCAAGCAGGACTACTGTCTGGCGGCCAGCAACAGATGGTGGCCATGGCTCGCACCCTGGCCGCCCGGCCCCGGGTGCTGATTGCCGACGAGCTGTCCATGGGTCTCGCCCCGCAGATCGTGACACGCTTGCTCGCCAGCTTGCGGGAAGCCGCCGACCAGGGCGTCGGTGTGTTGCTGGTGGAACAGCATGTATCTCAGGCACTGGCGACGTGTGACCGAGCCTATATACTCAACCACGGTCGTGTCGTGCTCGAGGGAACTGCTGAGCAGCTCAACCGCCAGTCCGCTGCTATCGAGACTGCTTACCTGTATGGCCATCAGGCCACCGAAACCGCCAACCCCTGAGGATGTGGTCATGAAAAAAATGCTTTTCCGCAGCGTCGAGCTGGCCGCTGTGCTCTCTCTTGGCCTGCTCGCCGGTTGCGTCGATGACAGGTCGAGGACGGCGGGCAGTGACAGCGAAGATGCCATCCGCCTGATGTTTATCGGCCAGATCACCGATACCGCCAATGCCACGCCCCTGCCCGAGGCGGCCGCGGGGGTCCGCGCCGCGGTGGTTCGCATCAATGCCGAGGGCGGGCTCGATGGCCGCCTTCTGCGGGTGGAGATCTGCGACGACAAGAACGACGCCAACGAGGCCACTAAATGCGCCCGCAAGGCGGCGCGGGACGGGGTGGTGGCCACCGTCGGCAACACCTCAAATTTTGGCGACGTGATCATGTCGGTGCTGGAACAGGCGGGCATCGTCAGTATCGGTCACAACCCCATAATGCCCAGGGACTTCGCCAGTTCCGCTGCTTTCCCTCTGCAGTCTGGAGCGCCGGGCATGCTGTCAGGAGCCGCCATGATGCTTGCCCAACAGGGAGCCAAGCGCATCCGCCTGGCGGCAGTGGATAGCCCGGCCGGAGCTCTGGGTGAGCCCTTCGTGCGGGCCGGCCTCAAAGGTACCGACAGCGAGCTGACGGGCATGACCCTGGTGCCTTTGGGGGCGCCTGACTACTCCATCTATGCACGGGCAATTTTCCAGAACAGCGACGGGGTGGTACTCGGCATGAACGCCGACCAGGCCGCGCGTACCATTACCGCGCTGCGTCAGGCGGATCCACACAAACCCATCGCTGTGACCATGGCGGCTCTGCCACCTGCCACGATTCGCCAGTTGGGTGCGGCCGCCGAGGGCGTGCTGGTGGCGACACCCTTTCGCCCCATCACCGCCGGAGGCGACAGCATAGCCCGCTTTCTCGCCGATATGGAAACCACCGCGCCGGATGCCCGAACCAACGGTTTTTCGCTGCAGGCCTGGCTGGCGGTGGAAACATTGGCCAAGGTCATGGACGGCGTCCCGGCAGAGGATATCACTGCCGCCACGGTGAAATCGCAGATGGAGAGCCTGACGGGTTTCGTCATCGGCGACGCCCTGGCGCCGCTGACCACCACCGAGGAAAAAGCACCGCCATTCAACCGCCTGTTCAACAATACGGTACAGTTCGGCAAGGTGGTCGATGGCGAGATTGAACTGATCGACCAGCAGTGGCATGAGGTCAATCTGAACGAATGATTCGCCTATGTCTGTTGACCAGCAGGGAACCGCCGAAATGACTGTCAATCTCGACTAATAGACATTGGGATGGCAACGGCATGAAGAATTGGCGCTCCGACAGACCCCGATCGCTGGCTCGGGCGCGCTCAGCTCACGCCATACAAGCGCATAAATGCTTCCACCACCGCCTTGGTTTCGGTGGCGATCTGGCGTGGCCCTGGAGACGGCGCGACATTGAACAACACTTCCTGGTAGGTACCGGACTGGCACAAGCCGAGCAGGATCCGCGCGGCCCTGATTGGATTTTCCCGCCGCAGCTCGCCCCGTGCCATGGCATCCTCGAGATAATCGGCAAGACGCTGGATCCCAAGCCCCGGCACACTGGTGAAGAAAGCGCTGCCAATGGCGGGAAAGCGATCCGCCTCGGCAATGACCAGGCGATTGAGGGCAATATCGGTTTTCGAGGTGATCACCGTGAGAAAAAACCGACAAAAACGGATCAGCACATCCTCAACCCTGCCACCGCTGTCGATGGTGCTGAGAGCCTGCTTGGAGTGGGTCGCGACAAAATCCTCGATGCAGGCGAGGAATAGCTCTTCCTTGGTTTTGACATGGTTGTAGAGGGTGCCCTTCGAGCCGCCCACCCGCGCGGCGATGGTGGCCATCGACGTGTCGGCGTAGCCGGTTTCGAGAAAGGCCTCCAGCGCCACTTTCAGAATGCGCTGGCGGCGTGCGGCTTTTTGCCTGCTGGCACGGGTCTGTTCCATCTGTAACTCGTTGGAATCTCGGGGCGAAAGTGCGCTCGATCCTAGTGGGTACCCAGGAGTCCGTCAAGCGAGGCCAGTCGGTATGCGGCGTTGCGGCGTATTGACAGCACTTTATGCTAACCGTACAGTTCGGTTCAATCACTATCGCCCCGCCGCCAACTCGCGCGCCCTGCCAACCGCCAGATCGACAACCGGGGCGGGCTGTCGCAGCACTGCGCTACGCGGTCGCAGCGACCGTCGATCCGACCACTGGAGGATTCACCATGAACTATCAACTGGCAGGCAAGCGCGCGCTGGTCTCCGGCAGCAGCAGCGGCATCGGTCGCGCCATCGCCATCGCCTTTGCCGCGGAGGGTGTCTCTGTCGTGGTCCACGGCCGCAACGCCGAGCGGGCCGCGGCTGTGGTCGCCGGTATCGAGGCGCAGGGCGGCAAGGCGGTGGCCGCCATCGGCGACCTGTCCACGGATGCCGGCGCTCGGGCGGTGGTCGAGGTCGCCAGCGAGGCGTTCGGGGGTGTCGACATCCTGGTCAACAATGCCGGCAACGCCCAGCCCATGGGTGACATGCTGACCATCAGCCCCGACCTGTGGGTGCAGAGCTACCAGGAAAACGTTCTCTCCGCCGTGCGTCTGGTGCAGGCCCTGGCGCCCGGCATGCAGGAGCGCGGCTGGGGCCGAATCATCCAGGTCGCCTCCGGCACGGGGTCGGCGCCGGAGGCGAATTTCGGGCCCTACTCCTCCAGCAAGAGCGCCATGATCGCTTTCACCGTCAGCCTCTCGAAAGCCCTGACGGGTAGCGGCGTCACCGTCAATACCATGAGCCCGGGCATCACCGCCACCGCAGCCTTCGAACGCAACCTGCCGGTGATGGCGCGCAATCTCGGCTGGGAGGAGACCGATCCGGCGGCAATGACCGCCCGGGCGGCCCGCGAGCTGTGGCCCAACCCCACCGGCAAAATCGGTAGCGTGGATGAGCAGGCCGCGGCGGTGCTGTTCCTGGCCTCCGCCCAGGCCAGCTATGTCAATGGCGCCAACCTGCGGGTGGATGGCGGCATCTCCGGCTTCGTCAACTGACCACCCGTCATCACATAAAGCGACAACATCAGCATCAGGTGTACTACATGAATCCACTAGCCACCGGCGAACAGCGCGAAACTGAAATCATGGCACTGCGTATCACTGAAGCACCAGCGGTGCGCGCCGCCCGGGAGACCGCACGGCGGGAGCTCCTCGAGGATCCGGTGCTCGCAACCGAATCCGGCCGCGTCGGCCTGGACCGCGCTCTCGATCAATGGACCTTGGCTCTTGCCATGCGCGAGGTCAATGGCGACCCGGCGCGGCCCAAAATCGTGTGGAGTGTCGACAACACTCCGCGCCGCTGGTTCGGCCATATCTACCCCGGCGCCGCTGTGGCAGTGGACAACCCCGACAACGCCAATCGCGAGATCCCTATCGACGGCGCCTATCAGTACGAAATCCACGGCCAGTTCACCGCCAACCGGAGCTCCAACTTCAGCCTCAAACTGGAGGAGGAGCCCGCCGACCACGCAGGCATGGGCGCCCACCTGTTCATGCTCCTCAGCGAGCATATCGAGACCGATGCCGACGGCCGCTTCCACATTACCCTGTCGCAAGAATCCGCCGAGGCCCGAACCAACCATATCCAGATCGGTGCCGGCCGCCAGTCGCTCTACGCCCGGGACAGCTTTGGCGACTGGACCCAGTCCGCCACTCCGCTCACCATCCGCCGCATCGACGGCGCCGCACCGCCCCCGGAACGCGACGAAGCCGACATCACCGCCAGGGTTGCCGAATGCCTGCCCGCCTTTGTGCGCTTCTGGAGCGGCTTCAAGAATGGCTTTTACGGCAACCCCGAGCCCAACCGCATCGTCGGCCCCATCGGCCGCGAGGCGAGTTGGGGTTTTCTCGCCGGCGGCCGCTTCC
>JBAZCN010000140.1:0-8248 GCA_041655035.1 Porticoccaceae bacterium
ATGTTGTCGGGGTCGACATGCAACTCGACCTCGACCCGGTCGGGGAAATGCCCACTGTATTCATCGAGCAGCACATGCCGGCTGGTGGCCAGAAACAAGCGCTGGCCTCGCTCGAAGAAAAAGCCGCTGGCGCCGGAGAGCAGCAGTTGCTGATTGAACGTGCTGATGCGCGCCGCGGCGAGCAGCAATGTCTCGATCATCAGGCGTCTCCAGGTCTTCCGGCGCCGCTGCCTATTGCGCCAGCGCTGTTTCGATCGCGGCGACGATGCGATCGTCCAGCGGGGCTATATCCGGGGCAAAGCGCCCCACCACCTGGCCATCGCGGCCGACCAGAAACTTCTCGAAATTCCACAGCACATCGGTGTCGTTCTCCGGACCGAGGCTGTGGGACTCGAGCCGCTGACGAAGGGCGCCATCGGGATTGAGGGTGGCGTGGGGCCAGGCATCGATCAGCGCGGCATACAACGGGTGGCGCCCTTCTCCGGCAACGGAGATTTTCTGCGCCACCGGAAACTCCACCCCGTAGGTGCCGCGGCAGAACTCGGCAATCTCCTCGTTGCTGCCCGGCTCCTGGCCGGCAAAATCGTTGGCGGGGAAGCCAATCACCACCAGGCCCTTGTCGCGGTAGTTTTCGTACAGCGTCTCCAGCCCTTCGTACTGGGGCGTCAGCCCGCAGGCCGACGCGACGTTGACGATCAGCACCACGGCGCCGCTGTAGTCCTCCAGGGTCGCCGTCGAGCCATCCATGCGGGCATAGGGAATTCGGGTAAGAGCAGTCATCATCAATCTCCTTGTCAACAGTTAGCCACCCATCGGTGGCTGACAAGCATAGAAAGGTTTACTCTCCCCGCAAACCCCTCGCCGGCAAACATGTCGAAAAAAGCCCGCTGGCTCTCAACTCACCGGCGGCCTTTCGCTGCGCGGAAAGGCTTTGAGAAACGCGTCTGCCGCCGCATACAACTTCGCCTCGTTGCGCGGTTGAGCCACCAGTTGCAGCCCCACCGGCAGGCCATCGATGTAACCACAGGGAATCGACAGCGCCGGCCAGCCGAGCCAGTTGAACATGTGGGTATACACCGTATAGGTCGGCGCGAAGGTCTTGTGCGGGTATTTGTCGCCGTCCTTGTTCCAGGCCGCATCCCAATCCTCGACAGTATAGGCGGTCTGCGCCGCACAGGGACTGAGCAGCACGTCGTACTGCTCGAATAGCCGGTTGAAGCGCTGCCAATTGCGGTGGCGGGTTTCGCTGGCCTCCTTGAGCGCCGCGGCCGGCGGCATGGTGCCATCGGAAGACACCGCATCGTAGGCATTGTTCATCATGATGAAGGGGATGAAGAAATCCTCCCACTGCTCGTCGGTGGCCTCCACCCTGGCGCCCAACTGGCGGAAACCTTCGGCCGCGCGGCGGGTGGCCGCCTCGATCCCTGCAGTCTGCGCAGTGGCGTACATCGCGCCGAAACCGAAATTGTCTGTCCAGGCAAAGCGCATGCCCTCCACCCCTTGGCCGAGGGCGCCCAGGTAATCCGGCGCAGGCTCCTCCAGGGCAATGAAGTCGCGGCCATCGGGGCCGGCAATCGCCTGCATGACCAAGGCCGCGTCGCGCACATCGCGGGTCATCGGCGCGGTGGTGATCATCAGCATGATCTTGGGGTCGTCGTAGTGGGCGTAGGGAATGCGCCCGAGGGCGGTGTGCACCCCCACCACGCCACAGATCGCCGCGGGCAAGCGCGTCGACCCTCCTCCGTCGGAGCCGAGGGCGATCGGCACCAGTGCGGCGGCCACCGCCGCGCCGCTGCCGGCGCTGGATGAACCCGGCACCCGGGCGGGATCCCAAGGGTTGCGGGGATGGCGGCTCAAATCGGCATCGCGGCCCGCGGTCATGGCGGTATTGCCCATGCCCGGCAGCTTGGTGGTGCCGACAATAATTGCACCGGCGGCGCGCAGCCGCTCCACGGCGATGTCATCACTGGTGGCGATGACATCGCTGCCAGGGCCGTTGACCACGGGCAAGCCTTCCACGGCGGTATGCTCCTTCACAGCAATGGGGATGCCGTGAAGCGTACCCAAAGGCTCGCCACTGCGCTGCAAGGCATCGGCTTTCCGCGCCTGGGCGCGGGCTCCTTCGGCATCCAGTGTCTGGAACGCGTGGAGAGTCGGGTCGAGCCTGGCGATACGTTCGAGAAAGTGTTCGGTCACTTGCACTGCGGTCAACTGGCGGCTGGCGATCAGTTCGGCGATACGCCAGGCCGGCAGCCAGGTGATGTCATCAGCGGCCATCGCCGCGGCCGCGCCCAGCAATGTGCCGCCGCCAGCCACCGCCGATACCGCCAGGGATCCGGCCACGCCTTTGACCAGCGTGCGCCTGTCGAGCATGGGGCCGCCGTCACTGCCATTCGAACCGTCGTTTTTCTTCATCGGATAATCCTCAGCTGTTATTGTTGTGCCGCAGTGTTTCGTTCACCGGCGAGGCGGAATCATCCGGCCACTATTTGTTGACCAGGCCACCGCACGCCGCATTAAATTTACATATTAGACAAATTTAACACGACCAGCGCGATCCTGCCAACCATTGTCCACCGCGCCAGGCATATTGATTCTCGAATTCCCCGCCAGCCTTTCCATGGCCGCTCCTCTCACAGTCCATCGCCTGTGCCTTTGTCGCCGCGCCACCACCAGCTTCCCCCACAGCGAAGCATGGCCGGCACCCGCACCCATGCAACGCTGGGCAGGCACTGCGCGGAAACCTCACCATTAAGACAAGTGTATTGACCTGCCACGGTTGGACGAATAGTCTTTGCCCCTCATCAGAGATCCATCCGCACTCGACAGGAGGAATAATGTCCAGCAACAGCGGCTCTACCCATGCAACACCCACTGCCTCAACCACCGCCGGCGACTCGACCAACGCTGACTTCAAGGCCAAGTACGGCCCCTGGGCCCTGATCGCCGGCGCTTCCCACGGCGTGGGCTCGGAGTTCGCCCGCCAAGTGGCGGCCCAGGGCATCAACTGCGTACTGCTGTCCCGCCGCGAATCGGCCCTCCAGGAACTGCGCCAGGAACTCGAACAGACCCACCACATCGAGACCCGGGTGATCACCGCCGACCTGTCCACCGACGGCGCCATCGCCACCATCGTCGAGGGGGTCAGTGATCTCGATCTCGGCCTGATCATCTACAATGCCGGCGCCCCGCCCTACGCCAGCGAGTTTCTCAAAGCACCTCTCGACGCCTGGGAGGGACTGGTGCGCCTCAACGTCACCTCGCCCATGGAGCTGAGCCATACCCTTGGCCAGAAGCTGGTGGATCGGGGCCGTGGCGGCCTGCTGCTGGTAGGCTCCCAGGCCGGCCTCGGCGGCAACAAAAAGTACAGCATGTATACCGGCACCAAAGGCTTCATGCTCAACTTTGGCGAATCGCTGTGGATCGAGTGGCAGGACAAGGGCGTCGACGTGCTCAATCTGCTGATCTCGGTGGTCGATAGCCCGACGCTGCGCGCACAGATGAAAAAATCCAACATCGCCGGCTGGGATGCCGAGGACATCGGTGTGCCCAAGCCCGCCGACCTCGCCAGTATCGGCTTGCGCGAGCTGGCCAACGGCCCGACTTTCATCCACCCTCAGGACGAGAGCAGCGAAGCCGGCTCGGTCTCCGAGGGCGCCCAGCGCCGCGATGCCATGCTGGAACGCTGGGCGATCACCGCACCCTTTGTCGGCGACGACTGACCCGGCATCCTGCCGCCGGCCCGGCAGCCACTCCACTGCCGGGCGTCCCGCCATCCGCCCGCCAGTGCGCTGTCGCTGATCGACGACAAGGAAAACTGCGAAAAGCCACCAATCGCCGATAATAGGTTTGATCACCATCGATCGCAGAGCTAGACTTGATCGACACCGCACGGCCTTCGCCGCCACCCGCGGATAGCAGCAATCAACATCAATCGCGAATCCAGGAGTAACCATGGCCAAGAAGCAAAAGAACCCAGGCACCGAGATCAATATCGGCATCGACCACGATGACCGCGCGAAAATCGCCGAGGGTCTTTCCCGTTTACTGGCGGATACCTACACCCTGTATCTCAAGACCCACAATTTCCACTGGAACGTCACCGGGCCCATGTTCAACACCCTGCACCTGATGTTCGAGACCCAATACACTGAACTGGCCCAGGCCGTCGACGAGATCGCCGAGCGCATTCGCGCCCTGGGCTTTCCCGCCCCCGGCACTTACAAGGATTACGCCCGCCTGTCTTCCATCAAGGAAAACGACGGAGTACCGAGCGCGGAGGAGATGATTCAGCTGCTGGTCGAAGGCCAGGAGGCCGTGACCCGCACCGCCCGCTCGATCTTCCCCGTGGTCGACAAATCCAGCGACGAGCCCACTGCCGACCTGCTCACCCAGCGCATGCAGGTTCATGAAAAAACCGCCTGGATGTTGCGCAGCCTGCTGGAAAGATAAACCCTTGCCGGCCAGTGGCCACAACGGCCACTGGCTTCTCCTTGTCTGCCACCGTTCCGGCAGACACTGCCTCCACCCTTCCGCCACAGCCACTTCCGTCGCAATAGCGGTTTTTTTCGCGACCTCACCCGCTTCTTCACCACCTGACCGAAGCGGGTCAGGCCGTCAATGGGCGCTGACCAGCGGCTGACAGAACCTGCCGTGGCCGCAATGGTCCAGCAAGCGGGAGAATTCACTGCGCTTCATATGTACCAGGTGCTCGTGATCGCCCGCTTCCAGATAGATATCTTCCATCTCACACAGGCGATCGTCCCAGATCGTCGGCATGGCGTAGGCCTGCCCCATCGGCGGCACAGCGCCGATCTCACAATCGGCAAACAGCCTGCCGAGTTCCCGCTCGCCGGCCAGCGACAGGCTGTGATTGGTCAGGGTATTGAGTCTGGAAATCTCGGCGCGGCACAGGGTCGGCAACACTGCCATCAGGTAGCGCCGGTTCTCATCCCGGAACACCACCGCCTTGGCCAGTTGGGTCAACGGCACATTGGCCCTGGCCGCGGTTTCCATCGAAGTGCTCGAATGTTTGTGCCGGACGGTATCGTAATGGATATTCTCCCGGTCCAGATAAGACTTGAAGGTTGCGGCAATGGTCATGACAGATTCCTCCGAGTGTGACGGCGATGATCATATCGACTGAACAAAGCATAGAATCACGGCCGGGACACTGCTCAGAAGATAGCGTTTTAACAACCTCCCGCTTTAGAACCGTCGCCTCGTACTCATCGATGCCCGGGAACCTGCCAGCCGCCATCGACCCGGCATGCCAGCAGCTCCGCCTCCAGATGGCTCCAGCTTTCGGCACGGTCGCCGATCACTTCGATGCGACTGTCAAACGCATCGTCCACAGCCATCGAGGTCAACACGCCATCGGCCAGATTGAAGGCCATCACGCCTTCGTCGGTGATGAACACCGCCTTGAGGCGCAGGGCGTCGATACCCTGGAGCAGAGTCGACAGCCGCCGGCAACTGAAAGAAAAGCGCGGCTCGAACAGCCAGCCACTGCTCACCAAACCTTCGCCGGCATTGTCGATCCGCAGGTAGCCGCTTTCCGGCAGCGGATGCGCTCCCGGCCCCTGCCAGGCGCTCGCATTCTGCGCACCCTCGCCAGGGTAATGATGATGGTGCGAATGGCCACTCCGTTGCCGGCTGCGGCGATCCAGCCACTCCGGTGACAACGCGCCCTGCGTTACCGCTTCGAGAGGCCGGTCGCCAAGCCCCGCTCCGGCCAGATAGTCGGTGAGCCGGGCCAGGTCGCCCGCCCGGTAGAGATCCGCCTTGCTGGCCACGATCAGGTCGGCGACGGCCAGTTGCTGGTTGAAAACCTCATGGCCGGTGTAGCGGCTGTCGGCGATGTTGCGGGCGTCGACCAGGGTCAGGGTGGCGCGCAGATCGATGACATCGCGGTAATGACCGGCATTCAGGGTAGCGATCACTTCCTGGGGGTGGCCGAGCCCGGTGGGTTCGATCAGCAGGCGCTCGGGTCCCGCCCGGCCGATCAACTGGTTGAGCGCGATCTGCATCGGCAGGCCGGACGCACAGCACATGCACCCGCCCGGCACCTCCCGGATCACCACCCCGGCATCCCCCCCGGTCGCGGCGGTCATCAGGCTGCCGTCGATACCCACCTCGCCAAATTCATTGACCAGTACCGCCCAGCGCTGGCCTGTCGGCCGGGCCGCCAGCAGGGACAGGATCGCGGTGGTTTTACCGGCACCGAGAAATCCGGTAATGACATTGGTGGCTACGGGCCCCGGGCTACTGCTCATGGTTTGCATCTCAGGTCGCTGGCGACAGGAAAAGAACGCGCCACCATGCCACCGAAAGGCATGCCTGGCAAGCCGTTGCCAGCCCTTGACGAGGTGCCACCGGCCGGCAACCGGATGCGGATAAATACTGCAACAGGTACCGTTTTGCCCACTGATCGTATAGACTACGCGCCCTGATCCGGCCAGACGGTCAGCCTCGCCGGCCGCCTGGGCCGCGAAAAAGATGTACATCGTTCAAAGCACCCGTAGCTCAGCTGGATAGAGCGCTGCCCTCCGGAGGCAGAGGTCAGAGGTTCGAATCCTCTCGGGTGCGCCAATCATGCCAGAGACACCCCCAGCACTCCCCCGGTCACGCGCAGATCCGACCCCACCGGTCCGGCACGCCAGCACCGTTGCGACTCGTCATAGGCACCGAGCCGCCCCATCCGCCGCCGCATCGCCGACACCTCGACAGTCGACGCTGACCTTTAGTCAAAGGGAATTTTATAGAATCCCTGTATCTCCATTGCCTGTTTGGCTACCATGCCGCCGCCCCGACTGAATTTCCAGGTCACCGGGCGGACAGGGCCTCCTTCTTTGCACGCCTTGCGCTCCGACTGGCAGGACAAAAATATACACCTGCCCAGTTCGACACGGCCCTGCCCCAAACCTAATAGATCGCAACGAGAGAAAACAATGAAAAATCCGAACAAGCGTCTACTTGCCAGCTTGATCCCCACCTTGGCTGCTACCGCCCTCGGTGTACCCGCATACGCCCAGACCAAGGCTCCATCGGCGGAGAGAATGATTGAAGAGGTGGTGGTCACCGCTCGCCGCAAAGAGGAAAGTGCCCAGCAAACACCGGTGGCGGTCACCGCGTTCGATACCGAGGGACTTTACCGACAGAACATCACCGAAATGAAAGACTTGATGACCGCGATGCCGGGGATCAACTTCACGTCTTCCGGTGGCGCCAACAATACTGTGTACAGTATTCGCGGCCGATCCCGCGGAGTGTTCGGCAACGCTCAGCCCGCCGTCGCCTCCTACGTCAACGAAGTGCCATTGAGCGCACAGGGTGCCAGCATTCCCAACTACGACATGGCCTCGATTCAGGTCTTGAAAGGCCCCCAGGGAACCCTGTTCGGCCGTAACAGCACCGCCGGCGCGGTGCTGGTGACCACCGCCCGCCCAGAGCATGAGTTCGGTGGTTTTATCACCGGCAAGGTAGGCGATTACGACGCCCGGGCTGTCGAAGGCGCGGTCAATATTCCCCTCGTCCAGGACAAGGTTGCCCTGCGCGTCGCCGGCCAGCTCGACAAACGTGACGGCTACACCAAGGATATGATGCATCCCGGCAAAGGCGACCTCGACGAGCACGATCGCGACAGCCATCGCATATCACTGCTGGTGGAGCCCACCGCCAATTTCAGCAACCTGACGGTGTATGAGAAAAACAATTACGATGAGCGCGGGATCGGCATCATCCCCGTCGGCTACCAACCCGGCACCGGCACTATCAGCCAGGTTCCCTACTACAGTGGTGGTCCGTTTGATCCCACCGGCGTCGACGGTATCCCCAGCGGCTTCATCATCGACCCCAGCAGCCCGTTCGGCATAGCCCCCTGCGGGGGAGACCCGAGTTGCGACATCGGCGCAGTCATGGCGAGGCAGGATGCCGCCGGCATTCGCAAGGTGTGGCTGAATCAGCTCAATACCGCGGAAACGGAACTGACCTCATGGAGCAACACCACCACCTGGGATCTCGGCGCCGTCACCCTGAAAAACATCATCGGTTACCGCGAAGTCTACAGTGCTCCGGTCTCCGATATCGACGGCCTGCCCTTCCCCATGATCGATACATTCAACCCGGTATCGAACAAACAGTGGACCGAGGAATTCCAGGTGTCCGGCAGCGCGCTCGGCGGCGCGCTCGAGTACATTGGCGGCCTGTTCTGGCTCAAGTCGGAACCGGACGGCGACAACCAATTACT
>JBAZCN010000141.1:0-8154 GCA_041655035.1 Porticoccaceae bacterium
TGGCTCAGCACACTCTGCGCATAGAGGATATCGCCTGTCGGAAAGACTTTGGACAGGCTCTCAGCGGCAGCGCCTGGGATGACGGAGTCTGGAATCATGATTGCAGAAAGCCGGTTATCGACCGGGTCTGGCTTGCAGGGGGACGCCGGGTCCTTTACCGTTACGCCATGATCACTGGCCCGCTTTCCGCCACTACCCGCCAAGCCGCCGAGCTCGGCGCTCTGCTCGCCGCCCGCGATTGGCGGGTAACCTGCGCCGAGTCCTGCACCGGTGGTGGGGTCGCGGCGGCGATCACCGCCGTGCCGGGCAGTTCACGCTGGTTCGAGGCCGGCTTCGTGAGTTACGCCAACAGCGCCAAGGAGCGTCTGCTCGATGTCCGGCCCGCGACCCTGGCCGCCTGGGGGGCGGTCAGCGAAGCGGTGGTGGAAGAGATGGCCCGCGGCGCCTTGCGCGCCGCCGGCGCCGACCTGGCCGTCGCTGTCAGCGGTATTGCCGGACCCGATGGCGGTTCGCCGGACAAGCCCGTCGGCACGGTGTGGTTCGCCTGGGCGACCGCCAGCGCGATGGAAACCGCCTGCCATCGTTTTCCAGGTGACCGCGACGCCGTTCGCCAGCAGGCAGTGGCGGAGGCGCTTCGCGGGTTGATCAGACTTTGCCGAAACACTGTATAGCTATACAGTGTTTTGAATTTGGGCTATGCTTCACGCCAAGCCACCCGCCCGCCGCCGGCGGTCGGCACAGACAGCCAATTTAGACTTCCACGAGGATTCCAATGGACGCCAACAAGGAAAAAGCACTCCAGGCCGCACTCGGCCAGATCGAACGCCAGTTTGGCAAGGGCGCGATTATGCGCATGGGCGATCGGGAGCATGTCGCCATCCCCAGCATTTCCACCGGCTCCCTGGGGCTCGATATCGCTCTGGGTATCGGGGGCCTGCCCAAGGGGCGCATCGTCGAAATCTACGGCCCGGAATCCTCCGGCAAGACCACCCTGACGTTGTCGGTGATCGCTCAAGCCCAGAAGCAGGGCGCCACCTGCGCCTTCGTCGACGCCGAGCACGCGCTGGATCCACAATACGCGGAAAAGCTTGGGGTCAATGTCGACGATCTGCTGGTATCCCAGCCCGATACCGGTGAGCAGGCGCTCGAAATCACCGATATGCTGGTGCGTTCCAACGCCGTCGACGTGGTGATCGTCGACTCGGTGGCGGCCCTGGTGCCCAAAGCTGAGATCGAGGGTGAAATGGGCGACCAGCACGTGGGTCTGCAGGCGCGGTTGATGTCCCAGGCGCTGCGCAAGCTTACTGGCAATATCAAGAACGCCAATTGCCTGGTGGTCTTCATCAACCAGATCCGGATGAAGATCGGGGTGATGTTCGGCAGCCCGGAGACCACCACCGGCGGCAACGCCCTCAAGTTCTATGCATCCGTCCGTCTCGATATTCGCCGCATCGGTGCCGTCAAGGAGGGCGAGGAAGTGGTGGGCAACGAGACCCGTGTCAAAGTGGTCAAGAACAAGATGGCGCCTCCCTTCAAGCAGTGCGAGTTCCAGATTCTCTACGGCCGGGGTATCAATAATCTGGGCGAGGTGATTGACATGGGCGTCAAGGATAACCTCATCGACAAATCAGGCGCCTGGTACAGCTACAAGGGCGACAAGATCGGCCAGGGCAAGGCCAATGCTGTGAAATACCTCGAAGAAAATCAAGACGTTGCCGCGGAAGTGGAAGGCGCCCTGCGGGCCAAATACCTCAATGGCGGCAATGATGCCGGCCGTGCACGAGAGGCTGTGGGCCTGGTGGCGGAATCCGCCGACTGATGGCGTTTCCGCCCATCGGTTGCGGTGGGCGTCGTTTCTCCAGCCATGTTCGCGGTCGCGCGGACATGGCTGGCGGTGCAGCCTGGTAATGCCGGGCCTGTTTTTAGCGGTATTTTGAGGGATAAAGAGGGGATAAAAGTTGCGTCCGGCAATTGACCCTTTCCCTGCCGGCCTGTATGATCCGCGCTCTCTGATGGGGGCTGGACCAGCCCAGATATCAGTAGCAAGATATGCGGGGAATAGCGCAGTCTGGTAGCGCGCCTGCTTTGGGAGCAGGATGTCGGGGGTTCGAATCCCTCTTCCCCGACCAGTCTTGGTCTTCAAGCTGGGTTTTCGCAGTATCAATGGTGGCCGTAGCTCAGTTGGTAGAGCTCAGGATTGTGATTCCTGCGGTCGCGGGTTCGAGCCCCGTCGGCCACCCCAATCATTTCAATACGTTACCTCTCTTTCCGTCTCCCCGCTTTGCCTTTTCGGAATATCGATTCCGACTGTCCGACTCCTCTTTCCCTGACTCGTTGGTGCCCGCTCGCCTTCGTTTTTCAAGCCGTGGATCTGGATCTGCATCAGCCCGGTGGTTTTTCGCATGCCGCCAAAGGGCAGGGTGGTTAGCTTCTTAGGGTCCTGGCGGCTGCTCTCGATGCGGGTCGGATCAACACGGTACTCCGGTGTCGAGGGTTGTGCCCGCTGTCGTTCGATCTGTTTAGCGAGAGGGTCGTTCACAGCCGGGTGCAGCCCCGCGGTTCAGGCGGAGGGCGCTTTCCTGCTCGTCAGAAGAGAAGGAAAAGCGCCAGGGCGACAATCAAGCCCAGCAGTGGCACGATCACCGTCAATATGCCCACTGGACCATAGGCGTCGCGGTGTTTCTCATTGCAGATGGCGCGAATCGTGGTGACGACATAGCCATTGTGGGGCAGTGAATCCAAGGCGCCGGACGAGATCGCAACCACGCGGTGCAGGGCATCCGGGTCGACGCCGAGTCCGGTGTAGTGGGGGCCGAGAATGGGCAGGGCGATCGACTGGCCCCCCGCCGCGGAGCCGGTCAGGCCGGCGATGACCGTAACCGCGATGGCCGCGCCGACCAGCGGGTTGACCGGTAGGCTGGTGATGAAATTCACCGCCATATCAAAGGCCGGCGATGCCTGCGCCACTGCACCGAAGCCCACTACCGCGGCGGTGTTGCCGATGGCGATCAGGGCGCCAAAGGCACCGTCCCCCGCGGCCTGGCCGACATGGCGAAAAAAGCGGAAGTGAATCAACAGGGAGACCAGGCAGCCGGTCAAGAGGGCCAGAATCAGCGCTGCCTGCTTGAATTCCTCGTGGAAAAAGAAGCTCACTCCCAGCACCGCCGCGAGAGGAGCCAGGGACAGCAGGGGATGGGGCAGGTCGCGACCGTAATCCGAGGTGTCGGTAGCGCGGGACTCAAAGGATTCGCCGCGCGCCACGGCTTTCTTCAGCATGCGATTGAGCCACCAGAAGCCGAGGGAGGCCATCAGCACCGCGACCACCAGGCTCACTTCCCAGCCGGCGTAAGGGGTGGTGCCGAGATACTTGACGGGGATCCAGTTCTGGATCTCGGGGGAGCCGGCCGAGGTCATGGTGAAGGTGACCGAGCCAAAGGCGAGCGCGCCGGGGATAAACCGGCGGGGCAGGTTGGCCTGCTTGAAGAGGTTGAGGGCGATGGGAAAGGCTGAAAAAGCGACGACGTAGACGCTTACGCCGCCGTAGGTCAGCACCGCGCAGGCCATGACCACGGCAAAGGGCGCGCTTTTGGTGCCCAGCTTGCCGATTACCCATTGGGCGACGCTTTGGGCTGCACCGCTGTCTTCCATGAATTTGCCGAAGATGCTGCCGAGCAGAAACATGAAGAACCATGACTGGATAAAGTTACTGAATCCGGCCATGTAGGACGATACGTAGTCCGCCTGCTGCGCTGCCTCGTCAGGGAACAGCGCCAGGCCACCGCTCAGGGCGATCAATACCGCGCACAGAGGTGCGGCGATCAACAGATTCATACCCCGGATGGTGAGGTATATCAGCAAAGCCAGGGCGGCGGCGAGGCCGAGAATACTGAGCATGATGTCCTGATCGTGTTGTGATTGTCGGGTTGGCGCCCGCGACAGTCGTCGCGTATCGAACGGTAAGCTGCGCGGCAATATGCGGTCTAACCGCAGTGCTGTCAATAACGGAATTGTCAATAGCCGGGTTAGGGCGGGCTGGATAATTTCCTTGATCGGGTCGGCAAGGGTTCGGGAAGACTGTATAATCGCGCCGCTTGTCACGCGCCCGTAGCTCAGCTGGATAGAGCACCCGCCTTCTAAGCGGGTGGTCGCAGGTTCGAATCCTGCCGGGCGCGCCAATTTGCCTTCGACCGCTTGAAGACCGCGAGTGGTTTGGCGACCTTTCGATATAAGCCATTGATAAAGAAAAGAATCGGGCCTGGCTGTGGGTTCTGGGGTGCGCTTCGTTCCTCAGCGTACCCTATGCTCTGAAATACATAGTCATTCCTGAAATACCTTCCGCTTGCTCTTTCTCGGGGCGTGCCGCGCGCACGGGCGGTAATTCGTGGGCTTCCCCGGTCCGCTTCATTCTTCAGCGGACTCTATGGACCCATGATCTGATCGAGCTGTGCTCGGGGAGCGGGGAGTGGGCGTGCGAGGCGGGTGCCAAGGTGCCGTGACGCAAGTACCCTGAAGTCTTGCGCCGACCGAGGCGGCCCGGGTTATTTGCGCCGTTATTCGGTGCTATGCTTGTTCGCAAAAGCCACGGGCCGGTACCGCCGCCGACAGGGCGTATCCGTCTCAACAATGCCCGCGGCAGTCATCCCTGAGCGGACTTCTCTGAGTGGAATGGTGCATGGCGACATTGGATGCGGAGGGCAGGCGGGCGCGGGGGCGCAAGGCGCGGAGCAAGGCGCTGGACAATATCCGGGCCCGCAATGCTGTGCGCAATGCCTTGATCGTCAAGGCGTATCGCTTTCGCTGTGCGCTGCCACAATCGCGCAAGGACAGTCTCGAGGGGCTGGCCTATCTCCAGTCGCTGGGGCGGGGCGTCAATCCCTACCCGACGGAAGCGGCCCTGCATTTTCTGGCCCGGGTGACCGGGCTCAGTCAAAAGCAGTTGCGACGCATATTGAAAGACGAGATCGCCCGGCAAAAACCGACGGAATTCACCCTGGAGTGATGCTGTTGCCCGCCAGTATTGTTCACCCCGACCAGCCATCGCTCGGTTGCCGATCGATCAGCCCCTGTCCGCTGTGTGGCGATACCGCCACTGAACCATTTTACGTGGAGCGGAAGCGCGACTACCTGCGCTGCCCGGCGTGTCGGCTGATTTTCGTGCCATCGGCCTTCCACCTGCCGCCCCAGCAGGAAAAAGCGCACTACGACACCCATCAGAACGACCCCCGCGACAGCGGGTACCGGCGTTTTCTTGCCAGGCTGGCCGATCCCTTGGCGGAGCGCCTGGCACCGGGGGCGAGCGGGCTCGACTATGGGTGTGGGCCGGGTCCTACTCTGTCGCTGATGCTGGAGGAGCGGGGCCACAGCGTGGCGCTTTACGATGCCTACTATCGGCAGGATCCCGGGGCGCTCGACGCTTCGTATGATTTCATCACCGCCACCGAGGTGGCGGAGCACCTCAGCGCCCCGGGGGCGGTGTTCGATCTGCTTTGGTCGAAGCTTCGCCCCGGCGGCTGGCTGGCGCTGATGACCAGCATGTGGCAGGGGGTTGGGGAATTTGCTGCCTGGCACTACAAGAACGACCCTACGCACATCAGCTTTTTTGCTCCGGAGACTTTTATCTGGCTGGCTTGCCGCTGGCAGGTAACAGTGGAATTCGCCGGGAGCACGGTGGTGTTGTTCCGCAAATCCTGAGGTGCTGGCGCGCGATGCATTGTTGGAGGGGCACTGTCTACGATGCAACCTCTACGATGAATGTCCAGAGCGCCATGGCCCAGTGTAACGTTCATGGCGCATTGTCCAGTTGTCATTGCGGGGCGTGGCGGTTACATTCCCTGTGATTTCCAGCCACTGTCATAGGGGACCATATGTTTCAGGGCAAGACTCTCAGGATACAGAAAATTGATGACGGGTTTGTCGAGCTGCGCTTCGACAATGCCGAAAAACCTGTCAATGTGTTCAACAAAGAGACCGTCGCGGAGTTTGGTGCCGCTTTGGCGGTGTTGGAAAAAGCCGCGGATATCACCGGATTGCTGCTTTCCAGTGGCAAGAAGGTATTTATCGCTGGCGCTGATATCACCGAGTTCGAGAGTGCTTTTGCCGCCAGCAAGGAGCAGTTGAGAGAATTCCTGTGGGTGAACAATGCCAACTTCAACCGCCTCGAGGCGCTGCCATTCCCGGTGGTTGCTGCAGTCAATGGTTTTGCTCTTGGCGGCGGGTTCGAACTGTGTCTCGCCTGTGATTATCGGGTGTTGGCGTCCGGCGCCCAGGTGGGCTTTCCCGAAACCGGGCTCGGCATCCTGCCGGGTTGGGGGGGAACGGTGCGCGCACCGCGAATAGCGGGGTTTGTCGCGGCCGCCGAATGGATAGCCTCCGGGGCCCAGTACCGGGCCCAGAATGCTGTGGACAGCGGCCTGGCGGACGCGGTCGTCGAGCCCGACGCCCTGATCGCCGAATCCCTGGCGCTGTTGCGCCGCTGCGTGGCGGGAGAATTGGATTACCGGCAGCGGCGGCAGGCCAAGCTGTCTGCCTATGGCGCCGCTGATGACGGCTTTGCGGCGACGGTCGCCGCCGTCCGCGAACAGGTGGTGAAAAAGGCCGGCAAACATTACCCCGCGCCTTTGGCGGCAGTGGATGCGATGGCTGGCGTCGCGGCGCTGACCCGCGATCAGGCCTTGGCTGGGGAGTTCGAGGCATTCTATACCTTGTCGAAAACACCGCAGGCGCGGGCACTGATCGGCAATTTCCTCGGCGACCAGAAGCTCGCGGCGGTGGCCAGGCGCCATGCAGCCAACAGCCCCGTGCCGGCGTCCAGGGTGGCAGTGCTCGGGGCCGGCATCATGGGCGGCGGTATCGCATTCCAGAACGCCCTCAAGGGTTTTCAGGTGATGATGAAGGACATCAATCAACAGGCCCTCGACCTGGGGATGAACGAGGCGCGTTCGCTGCTCAACAAGCGGGTCGAGCGCGGTGCGATGACGGCGGAGGCGGCGGCAGCAGTGCTGGAGAGGATCCAGCCGACTCTGGACTACTCTGGCATAAACCAGTGTGAAATGGTGATCGAGGCGGTGGTCGAGAAGGAGAGCGTGAAGCAAGCGGTATTGGCCGAAGTGGAAAAATTGGTGCCGGCGACCACTGTGCTCGCCTCGAATACTTCGTCGATTCTGATTTCCTCGATCGCCACGGCACTCGACCGGCCGGAGAATTTCTGCGGCCTGCACTTCTTCAATCCCGTCCATGCGATGCCGCTGGTGGAAGTGGTGAAAGGAGAGAAAACCTCGGAGCAAAGTGTTTCGCAGGGCGTGGCCCATGTCCTTGGTATGGGCAAGAAAGCGGTGGTGGTCAAGGATTGCAACGGCTTTCTGGTCAATCGCGTGCTGTTTCCTTACTTTGCCGGCTTCAATCTGCTGATGCGCGATGGTGCCGATTTCGAGCAGGTCGACCGGGTGATGGAGGACTGGGGGTGGCCGATGGGGCCGGCCTACCTGCTCGATGTCATCGGCATCGACGTCGCCGTTCATGCGGCGGATGTGGTGGCGGAGGGCTATCCCGACAGGTTGACCATGAATTTTACCCAGGCCTCTCACCTGATGTACCTGAACCAGCGCTTTGGCCAGAAAAATGGCAAGGGCTTTTATCGCTATGAGCGCGACGACAAGGGCAAGACCACCAAGGCGGCCGATGAAGAGGCCTGGCGTCTGCTCGAGCCCCATGTGGCCGCGCGTCGGGTATTCAGCGATGAGGAGATCATCGCCAGGATGATGATCCCCATGGCCACTGAAATGGCCCGATGTCTCGACGAGGGTATAGTCGGCTCGCCGGCGGAAGGCGACATGGCACTGCTTTACGGTATTGGTTTCCCGCGTTTTCGCGGTGGAGTGCTGCGCTGGCTGGATGAAGTCGGTATGGCGGCATTTTGCGAAATGGCCGAGCGCTATCGCGAACTGGGCGGTCTTTATCGGCCGACGCCGTCGATGGTGGCGAGGGCGGACAGCGGCAAGCGGTACTATTGATCGCGAATGCGACACAAAAAAGCCGGGGGATCGCCCCGGCTTTTTTGTTTCAGCATGACTCCAGCACCGAACTTCGCTGGACTACGCCTAAGCCCGCTACAGCAGGTTTATCAATAACTTAGGCGAATTCATCATATGCCGGTGC